>NZ_QFDQ01000028.1 GCF_003270085.1 Streptomyces triticisoli
ACATCACACACCTCCCGATCGGCACGAACTCGCACCAGTACACCCAGAATAATGCAAACACCCTATTTTGTTAGGGGCTCTTAGGCAGCCACTTTCGCGCGAGCCTCGAAGATCACGCCTCAACGTCGTGCTCCACCGGGCAGCTCCGCCGACCTCCTGGGGAAGGCTGCAACCCCCACGAGGGCAGCGACTGTTCCTTCAAACCTCGCCACAGGTGCAATGACCCGATCTACACTGATGGCCCTTGAACGCATCTGTTCCCATTGACGCTGGGGGGCCTTATGGCGAGCGCACAGATCTCTGTCATGAGCGGGGACTCCGTACGTGACATGGAATCACTCGCTGACTGGCTCCGAGGCGAACCAGCGTTGACAGGACGCGTACGCCTCAGCGGCCAAGGGCTCAAGCCAGGGGAGCTTGGCAGCGCTGCTGACACCGTCACCGTGCTTCTCGGGGCCGGCGGCACTGGCACGGCGCTGATCGCCACCCTTCGCACCTGGCTCGCCCAGCCGCGACGTAGCGACATCAAATTGAAGATCACCCGTGATGGTGAGGCGACAGTGGAGATCGACGCCAAGCGGGTACGAAGTGCCGATCTTGAGCCTTTGCTAAGGGAAGCACTAGGAAGCGGACAAGGCAGCGACATACAGGAGTGACGTGCGCCTTCCCGACCCACAAACGTCTCGGGTCGTACTGATCGGCGCCAGCCAGTACGCCGACCCGGAGCTTCCCGATCTACCGGCTGTCGCCCGTACCGTCACGGATCTGGCCCAACTACTCACCGATCCGACCTATGGAGTCGTACCAGAGGAGCATTGCACAACCCTGTTCGACAATGGCGACTTGCGAACAGTTGGCCAACGACTGCGTGCCGCCGTTGACGAAGCCGAGGACCTGCTACTTGTCTATTTTGCCGGGCACGGCCTTGTCAGCAGCCGCCGTCACGACCTCTACTTGGCGTTGCCTGATAGCGAATGGGCGGCTCCGGAATTCAATTCGCTTGAGTACGACAAGCTACGAGACGCCGTGCTTGATAGTCCGGCACTCAATAAGGTCGTTATTCTGGACTGCTGTTTCTCGGGGCGGGCTGTAGCGGACACCCTCGCCAGTGACGCAGGGAATATTGAGCAACTGGAAGTTGCAGGGACATACGTACCAACATCGGCGCAACGCGATCAAGTGGCTTTGGCGCTACCCGGTGAAAACCATATCGCTTTTTCCGGCCGACTCATACGCCTGCTGGCTGAGGGGGCCGTCGGCGGGCCAGAATTTCTGACAATCGAGGACCTGTTCCAGCGTCTGCGACAGACCATGACGGCCGAAGGCCTCCCGACGCCGCTCAATCGAGGTGCAGGAACCGCGAATCAAATCGCTCTGAGTGTAAATCGTGCGTTCGCTGCATCCGCAGGACCCGCATTGCGCGAACGTCACGTGGACGCTGTGCAGCAAGGAATAGGCGGCGATTGGAAAAAAGCAGCGACGCTGTTGCAAAAAATTATCGATGAGCAAACTCGCATTCTTGGCCCGAAGCACATCGATACACTGCGCACCCAACAGTCCTATGCACACAGTCTTGGTGCTTCCGGAGATCCGATGAAAGCCGCCCAGCTTCTCCGGCAACTGTTACCAGAGAACATAAATCTGCTTGGACCAGACCACAGCGATACGTTGCGTACCCGGCAGTTTTTGGCTGTGAATATCGGGGAAGCTGGATATCGGGATGAAGCGATTGGCATGTTGCGGGTTCTGCTTGCCGACCGCAGTCGAGTACTCGGCGCCGAGGACCCTCATACGCTGCGAACTCGCCACATGCTTGCACGCAATCTCTTGTTCACGGGATCACGAGATGAGGCGCTAGCCCTGCTGCGGCAATTGGTCACGGAGCGAGAGCGCATCCTGGGGCCTGAGCACCCACACACCCGCAGAGCGTCTGATGATCTCGCGGGGGCGGACGGGGAAGAGGATTAATGTTCGAAAGGTTCACCGAATCAGCGCGACGGGCCACTGTCCTAAGTCATTCGGAAGCGCAATTTTTCGGTCATAGCCACATAGGGACCGAGCATGTCCTATCGGGCTTGGTCTTTGAGGACTACGGTGTTGCCGCTGAAGTCCTCAGAAGTTTCGGCCTTTCACTAAAGGCAGTCCGCCAGCAAATCGAAAAACTCAAGGGCCCGGAAAAGTACGTTGGCCCAGAAAGCCTGCCCTTCTCTCCGCGCGCGAAGGCTGCCCTGCAGGCTGCGCTAACGGAGTCTCTTAAACTGGGCCACAACTACATTGGTCCGGAACATCTGTTGCTCGGCTTGCTTCGACAGGAACAATGCACTGCCTGTCAAATCCTGATTAGGCTGGAAGCACCCCTAGATGAAGTACGCCAGCGGACAATCGAGGTGCTCTCCCGGCACGCAGAATCCTCTGATCGCGCAGTAATGAAGGAGAGGCGAACTCTCGACCGTTTCAGCGTAAACCTCACTCAAGTCGAATCTGAAGATCGGCTGGGTCCAGTGATCGGCCGAGACAAGGAAATAAGTCGGGTCATTCAAATACTTAGTCGCCAAAATCGAAATATCCCTTTGATTATCGGAGAAAGGGGGGTCGGAAAGGACTCCATCGTCGTCGGATTGATGCAAACCATTACTGCTGGGAACGTGCCACCACATCTAGGCGGCCGAACCGTTCACTCACTTGACTTCGCGACACTATTGACCGATCCGCAATTCCGAGGACGCAGCGCCGAGTTGATCTCAAAGATACTCGAAGACATTCGCAACGATGAAGCGCTAATTATTTCCCTGAATGGATTTCTTGCCCCCCTGCACCTTCCTGACGAAACGACCAACGCGTTTAAGCTGCTTCAATCACTCATGACCAAGCCAGAGGTTCTGATCGTTGGCGTCAGCGACTGGTCTGAATATAATGGGCGCGATCCCGATCCAGCATTTGACCGCCTGACACAACTCGTCCCTATCGAGGAGCAGCCGGCTGAGGAAATTCGTGCCATCCTTAAAAGTGTGCGTGGGCGACTAGAGCAGCACCATGAGGTTTGTATAACCGACGCCGCAGTGGAGGCCGCCGTAACGCTCGCACGCGACCATGTACCGGAGCAGCTTCTGCCTGGATCGGCCATAGACTTGCTAGACGAAGCGAGTGCCTTTGCGCGCGTTCGAGAGGCCCGATCGAAAGAACCTCAGTCCCCCAACACACAGAAGACAAAAATGCTCCAAAGAAAGTCAAACGTCGTCGAGCAAAACGCCTCGGTATCGGACGTTGCACTCCGGTTCCGCGAAGAGGAACTGCTCGCTACCCGGAATGATGTGGCGGAACCGGATGCGGACTTGTTGAAGGTGACAGAGGCAGAGGTTGTCGAGGCACTTGCCGTATACTCCGGCACCCTGGCTGCCCCACCCCAGCGAACTCCAGTGACGCACCGCCTTCTGCCCACTGACCATGATCCATATGTCTGGTCCATGAGCTGAAGGCACTGCCTTTGTGTAATATCGTGTGAGGAGTCAAGAATCACGGAGGCTCACGATCCCTCTCTTGGCTACCCAAAAGGCTGGCGGGCGTGCTCGTGGTTTCTATCGAACATCAGGTGTGCGAGCGCTCGACACCCTTCGGGGCTGATGGTCGTGCTCAACGACCTCTGTGTGCCATGGTCGTCGCTGGCGGAGTACTTGTCACAGGGGCCATGAGGTCAGCCTAGATAGGGCCGCTCACGGTGCTCCAGGAAGTGACGGATCCGGAGCCGCTGCGTGTGGTGCATCGGTAGTTGATCAATCTCCTCTGGCTGGATGAACCGCAGCTCCGTGGACTCGTCTGAGATCGCGAGCCGGCCGCCGACCACGCGGGCGGTGAAGCAGACGTTGAACTGTCTGCGCACCTCACCGTCCGAGTAGGCAATGATGTGGCGAGGGTCGGTGTACGTGCCCACAAGCCCGGTGATCTCTACGTCCAGACCTGTTTCCTCCTTCACTTCCCGGACGGCCGCGCCGGGGAGCGAGTCGGTCATCTCCATGCCGCCGCCAGGGAGCGCCCAGAGATCGTTATCTCGTCGGCGCTGGAGGAGCAGGCGCCCTTCGTCGTCGCTAACCACGGCGGACGCGGCGACCACCAGGCTGTTCGGCTCAGGTGCTGCAGGGTCGTCGTAGTACTCCGTCCGTGCCATGGTCACTCTTCCCTCACCGATGTCGCGGTCTCCCACACGGCGTCGAAGCTACTGGCGTAGGTATCGAACATGCCGCCCTCTGCGCTGCGGCGGAGGTGCCACACGGGGGCACCGTAGGCGTTCACGCCCCAGACATGAGCGTTGACCATCGCCTGGTCATCCGCACGATAGATCGAGTTGTAGAGCGTGGTGGCATGGGTCCGCACCTCGATGCCAGGTACCCCAGCAAGGGGGCGGTAGTGCATGAGAGCGAGTCGGCAACGGGACTCGATTCCGTGCCCGAACATCTCCTCCTGGCCGCGCTGTTGGACGTTAGCGCTGTCCGGGTCGCCGATCGCGATACGGACCGCACACCCGTCGCCAGCTCGGTCTCGCAACAAGTCGTTGAGCCGCGGATACGCCTCGTGCAGGAAGACAGCCGCGTACACCAACACGTCAATGTGTTCGCGGGCTTGGGTGAGCATGTCCACAAAAGTGGACACGGGGATGTCCGCCCGCTGGGCGTAAAGAGCCACAAGTTCCGGACTAACAGCGCGGGCAGGGCGAGCCTGCCGGAGCGCGGGCCATAGAGCGTGCACGTCTTCTCCTAGCGTTTCCGCTGCCAACATGGCCGTAGCACGACGCGGCGTCCGCCCCTGATTGACCCATCGTTCGATGGACTTGGGATCGACTTCGACCTTGTCCGCGAGGGCGTTGTACGTCCAGCCGCCGGCTGCCATGGCAGCACGTAACCTCTCGTTCGGCATCCCAATCTCTCCTAAGACCCGGGGACGGTACTAGGGACGTTCTACCCGATGCGGGACGTCCCCAAGTGGGGTTCGGCGGTGGTTCCGACGTCCTGCTGGGCGGCAGGATGCTCGTCCGCATGGCGAGCAAACAGCAGACCAGACCAGGCATCGGTGAACTGGCGAAGGACAGCGCCAGGGGACGTATCGGCGTCGTCATGGGTGAGGTCGGCGGCCGTGTGCAGATAAGGCCGGTCGGTGGCGGCACGGAGTGGGATGCCATGCCGGACAACGTGGTGGCGCTGAGTGCGCGGGAGGAACTGAGCGCACGCCTGGCCATCAAGAACGGCAACAGTCGGGATGGGCTGTGATGCGCGCCATCGGCCGGTACGCGGGAGTCCTGTTCATCATCATGATCAGCGGATCGTGCGGCCTGGTGATCGGCATGGCTCTCGCCATCGGCCAGTAGACCGGCCGCCCCGAACGGGTGCCAGTTCCCCGGCTCCCCCGTCCCCGTTCGGGGCCAGCCATCCAAGCCCGCGTCCTCGTCGTCCATGAACCAGGCTCGGCGACCAATGCGGGCGGTAAGTGCCACGCACCGCCACACACGAGGAGTACTCGCATGACGGCAACAGCGAACGATCAGAGGACCGGTCGCGCGGTGGCTGGTGAGGAGCTGTTCGAGAGCCTCGCCCACTTCGTGGTCGTCCACAACGGGCAGTCGCCCGAGCGTGCCGAGCGGATCGCGGACCAGGCGGTCGCCTTCCTGGTGACGGCGGCCACCGCCACCGTTCCCATGGTCCCCTCGAACGACGTGGACCTCGGCCTGCACGCGCTCATCCTGCACACGAAGGAGTACGCCGAACTCTGCGAGCAGTACGCGGGCCGCTTCCTGCACCACAACCCGAAGCCGGGTGGCGGTGGCCGCGACCCGGAGAAGGTCGCCGCTTCGGCTCGCGCCATGAAGGCCGCTGGGTTCATGGTCTTCGACGATCTCTGGACCGTGAACGGTGAGAACCTCGCGCAGTGCGACTCGGACTGCGGCCGGCCGTACGGCCAGGCCTAGCACACGACAACAGCGACGCGGCCGGCCTCTGCTCATGGTCGGCCGCGTTCGCCAGGAGGGAGAAGCGACCTTGTCCGGCCCAACCCCTGAACTGCCGATCGTGGTGGTCGACGCGCTCATGCCCACGGCGCAGCACCTGGTCATCAACCGCCGGGGCTCTACGGTCTGGGAAGTGGAGAGCCACCGGGGCCGATACGCCGTGAAGCTCGGTTACACGATCGAAGCCACGGCCGATTGGCCTGCGCAGCCCTGGACTGCGCTCGCCCCAGCACGCGAGGGTGCCGTTCTCTATCGCCTCGGCCTCGACGGCATCGCCTACGGCGAGTGGGAGCGCGGAACCTGGAATTTCCAGCCGTGGCACGAGGGGCCGGACCTGTACAGGCTCTGGGAACCCTGCCGTAAGCGAGACTCGTCCATCAAGCCGCACACCAGCGTGGCGCTGGGATGCGTCGAAGCGCTGGCAGAACTCCACGCCAAGGGCTGGGCACACGGTGATGTGCAGCCCGCCCACTTCATCATCGGGCCGGAGCGGACCCATCTCATCGACCTCGCCCTTGCACGAGGTGGGCACGTACCCGAGTGGTACGACTTCCCGTTCCGCGGCTGCCTCGTCCACTACGAGGCACCAGAGATCGCTCGTAGCGTGCTGACAACCGGAGAAGCCGAGCCGACGCAGGCAGCCGACATCTACGCGCTCGGCGCCTCCCTGCTCATCTCCGCCACAGGATGGCGGGCGGTCGAGTACCCCGACGACGCTCCGCGCCACGTGCAGAGAGAGGCAGTGGCGAACGGCCGGCGGCGGCCCGTGAGGGTGCCCGGTGAGCTGGGCGAACTGATCGACGCGATGCTCAGCCACGCCCCGGAGGACCGACCGACGATCTACGAGGTGGGCAAAGCCCTGAGCTGATCCCGCAGCCCCTCCCGCCGAACGTTCCCCGGACGGCGAAGACCGACAACAAGAGACCGGACCACCCCTCAGCCTGGACAGCATTCCGGGTGGTCCGGTCATGAAAGCCCTGATCAGGACCCCGGTGCCGAATGGTACCGGGGCAGTCGGCGTGCCCGGATGCGGGTGCGGCTACAACCCTGGCTTCTTGTTGTCGAGTTGGAGAGGAAAACCCTTGGACTACGGCCGACGGAAACACGGTTCTGACCTCAGCCACCGAAAGTCAGCCACGGCGGCGGGTGCGCCGAACGAGCACCCGTCACGTGTGTCTCCAGCAACCCCGTACCGGCCTCAGCCACGCTTCTTCCATTCGTCACGGCCCTCGCCCCCATCCCGGCCTGGGCGTTGTCGACGCAGATGCCTGGCGCACGGGCCTGCCCGCGGCTTCGAGTCCCATTGGTCGCGGAGCGTGGGCCGGTTGGGTGACGGGGTCTCGCTTGATCGGTGTCGACCTGGTCCTGGTGCTCGGGCTGGTCGGGTTGCTTCCTGGTCTGGCTGTCCGTCTTGGCGTTGCTGCTCGCTGAGCGGGTGGAGGCCGCCGGAGCGGGGCGGCAGACAGGAGCGGCGGCGGCCCGTGGCCGCCAGCGCGCGCGGCCCGCCGCAGGCGGGCCGCCTTGTTGCAGAGACAGTTGAGCTCACAACCCGCGATGGCGCCGCGCTGTCGTATTGCCGCCCCTCTATCAAGGTCATCGGCCCCTGGCATAACCCCGACCAGCGCGCCACCTGAACCTGAACACACGCAGGGGCGCCCCCACCTCGTCCGTCCGGTTGGGGCGCCCCTGCGTGTGTCCGGTGACGTCGGCGTCAGGCCTGACTCTCAGCCGCCTCGGCCTCCCGTTCACTCTCCTTCGCCGTTGCCGCCTGCCGCATGTGCCCCTCCTCGCCGAAGTACACCGACAGACGCGACGTGTCCAGCTTCTTGCCGCCACGCCGCGCGGGTGCCACCTCCACGTAGCCGCCCGCGTTCAACAGCAAATCTCGCTTGCCGGCCATGTCCGAGCGCTTCCACTGCTCGGCGTGCGTCTCGCCGGTCGGCTCCGCCTTCATGCCGCCCGGCTTCGCCGTTCGCTGCTTTTCCTTCAGGGACGCAAGGCGGTCCTCCAGTTTGGTGTACTGCTCCGCGTACCGCCTCGAACCGTCGTCGCCCTTGAACAGGCCCCGGTCGTAGCGGTCCTTCTGCAAGTCGGCCAACGCTTCCTCAGCCTGCCTGATCTGCGGGCGGAAGTCCTCACCCACCTCATGGACCATCCGCATCACGGGAAGGTGCCCGTACTTCGTGAGGAACTGCTCGGTGACGTACTCCTCGGTGGTCACCCCCGCCACAGTCGGCCCGTAGCACTTCTCGCCCGGCTTCTCCTCCCCCTTGGCCGCCCGCTGGCGGTACTTCAGGGGGCCAATGCACCGGTACCGAAGCTGACCGTTGCGCCCGCTGAAGGTGTACATGCGCTCGCCGCAGACTCCGCAGTGCATGATGCCGCGCAGCAGCGACGTCCCCTCCCGGCGCTTCTCACCGGGATTGGCCCGGCGCTCCAACTCATCCTGGAGCGCCTGCCAGGTGTCCGTGTCGAGGATCGGCGGTCGGTTGACCAGGGGCAGACCGTCCGTCCGCAGGATCGGCTTTCCGTCCTCGATGACCTGGCCGAGCAACTGGGGATTGCCCAGCAGGCTGCGCAGCGTCGTCGTGTACCACTGCTTGGAGTCGCTGCGCTTGCCCGTGGTCTGGCGTGAGGTGTGGCCGGGCGACGGGACGCCCTCCTTGTTGAGGTCGTTGATGATCTGCATGAGGGAGTCCTTGGCCAGGACCCGTTCCACGATCTTCCTGATCGTCTTGGCCTCGTCCTTGTTGACCGCGAGGACCTTGCCCGCCCCGTTGGGATTGGGGACGACCATGTACCCGTACGGGACCCGACCGCCGGTGTAGCGACCCTCGCGGCGCAGGTGCTCATGCGCGCTGGACACCCGCATGCCGATGGTGTCGGATTCCAGCTCCGCAAAGACCGCGATGACCTTCGCCATGGCTCGCCCCATGGACGACGTGAGGTCGAGCGGCTCCGTAGCCGACGCGAGCGCGACGCCCTGGTGCTCGGCGAGTCGCATGATTTCCGCGAAGTCGACCGTCGAGCGTGCGAGCCGGTCGATCTTGAAGAACACGATCACGTCCAGCTCGGCGAGCCTGGTCAGAATGCGTTGCAGACCCGGCCGGTCGAGGCCCCGCGAGAAGCCGGAGACATCGATGTCTTCCTCGACAACTATGACGTCCCAGCCACGTGCCTCACACAGCGCCTCGCACGCCGTTCTCTGGCGCTCAGGAGAAGTCGTCTCGTCCGTTTCACGCGATAGGCGAACATAGATAGCGGCGCGCATCCCCGGCGCGTCGGCCGGTACGCCCTTCCGGCGCCGGGCACGGGGCATGGCCCGAGCCATGGCAGGTGTGGTGTCTGTCACGGTGACAATCCTATCCGCGGAGGTATGCGTGTCCTGCCTGATCGTCCAGTCCGACAAGACCCTGCTGCTCGAGGTCGACCACGAGCAGGCCGACGACTGCCGTCGGGCCATCGCGCCGTTCGCCGAGCTGGAGCGGGCGCCCGAGCACATCCACACCTACCGGGTCACCCCGCTCGGCCTGTGGAACGCGCGCGCCGCCGGGCACGACGCCGAGCAGGTCGTCGACGCGCTCGTGCAGTACAGCCGCTACCCCGTGCCGCACGCGCTGCTCGTCGACATCGCCGACACGATGGACCGCTACGGGCGGCTGACCCTCAGCAAGCATCCGGCGCACGGCCTGGTCCTGACCACCACTGACCGGCCGGTCCTGGAGGAGGTGCTGAAGTCCCGGCGGATCACCCCGCTGGTCGGCGCCCGCATCGACCCGGACACCGTGGCCGTGCACCCCTCCGAGCGCGGGCAGATCAAGCAGGTGCTGCTGAAGCTGGGCTGGCCGGCCGAGGACCTGGCGGGTTACGTCGACGGCGAGGCGCACCCGATCGAGTTGCGCGAGGACGGCTGGGCGCTGCGGCCCTACCAGAAGCAGGCCGTGGAGAACTTCTGGCACGGCGGCAGCGGAGTGGTCGTCCTGCCCTGTGGGGCGGGCAAGACGCTGGTCGGCGCGGGATCGATGGCGCAGGCGAAGTCCACCACCCTGATCCTGGTCACGAACACCGTCTCCGCCCGGCAGTGGAAGCACGAGCTGGTGCGGCGGACCTCGCTGACCGAGGACGAGATCGGCGAATACAGCGGGAGCCGGAAGGAGATCCGCCCGGTCACCATCGCGACGTACCAGGTCCTCACCACCAGGCGGAAGGGGATCTACCCGCACCTGGAGCTGTTCGACTCCCGGGACTGGGGGCTGATCGTCTACGACGAGGTGCACCTGCTGCCGGCGCCGGTCTTCAAGTTCACCGCGGACCTGCAGGCCCGGCGGCGCCTCGGGCTGACCGCGACCCTGGTGCGGGAGGACGGCCGCGAGTCGGACGTGTTCTCCCTGATCGGGCCGAAGCGGTTCGACGCGCCCTGGAAGGAGATCGAGGCGCAGGGCCACATCGCGCCCGCCGACTGCGTCGAGGTCCGGGTGAACCTGACGGACTCCGAGCGGCTGGCGTACGCCACCGCCGAGACGGAGGAGAAGTACCGCTTCTGCGCGACCACCGCGACCAAGCGGAAGGTCACGGAGGCGCTCGTCCGCCGTTTCGCCGGGCAGCAGACCCTGGTCATCGGCCAGTACATCGACCAGCTCGACGAGCTGGGCGAGCACCTGAACGCCCCGGTGATCAAGGGCGAGACGTCCAACGCGCAGCGGGAGAAGCTCTTCGACGCCTTCCGTGAGGGCGAGATCAGCGTGCTGGTGGTGTCGAAGGTCGCGAACTTCTCCGTCGACCTGCCGGAGGCCACCGTCGCCATCCAGGTCTCGGGCACCTTCGGCTCCCGCCAGGAGGAGGCCCAGCGCCTCGGCCGGGTGCTGCGCCCGAAGGCCGACGGCCACCAGGCCCACTTCTACTCGGTGGTCGCCCGCGACACCATCGACCAGGACTTCGCCGCCCACCGCCAGCGCTTCCTGGCCGAACAGGGCTACGCCTACCGGATCATGGACGCCGACGAGCTGCTGGCGGAGGAGGCCTGACCGGACCGTGTACGGCCGGGCCCGTGCCGGTGGTGCTCCAGCGCGGCCACCGCCAGCAGGGCCAGCACCAGCAGGGCGTAGGGCGAGGCCAGGGGCTGCTGCCACCAGGGCAGGTGCAGCTCCAGGCCCTTGCGGGGGACCAGCCACATGGTGCGGGTGGTGAAGAGGACGGCGGTGAGCGCCGCCCGGAGGCGGTGGCCCTCGGCCAGGAGTACGGCGATCAGCGGGACGCACCACACCCAGTGGTGGGACCAGCTGATCGGTGAGACGAGCAGCGCGGTCAGCCCGGTCAGCAGCACGCCCCACCGCTCGCGCGGCGCCCGGCACGCGAGCCACAGGCCGACGGCGCCCACCACGACGGCGGGCAGCACCCAGGCCGGGCCGGGTGACGGCTCCCGCAGCACGCGGGCGACCAGGCCCTGCAGCGACTGGTTGGCGGTGATCCACGGCTTGCCCACCCGGTCGGTGTCGAAGAGGTGGCGGGTCCAGTAGTCGACACTGGCCGCGGGCAGGGCGAGCGCGCCGACGGCGACGGTGGCGGCGAAGGCGGCCGTCGCGGTGGCCGCCTCGCGCACGCGCCCCCGGAACAGCAGGTACAGGACGAAGAGCCCCGGGGTGAGCTTGATGCCGGCCGCGACCCCGATCAGCGCCCCCTTGCCGCGGGCGCCGGGCGGCCGGGTGAGGTCCCACAGGACCAGGCAGGCGATCGCGAGGTTGATCTGCCCGTACACGAAGGTCTGGAAGACCGGTTCGAGCCAGACGGCGAGCGCGGTCCCCGTACACACCAGGGGAAGTCCGGCCCGGCGTCCGGCGAGCCGGGCGGAGAGGCGGACGAGCCAGGCGAGCAGGAGCGCGTTGCCCGCGCAGAACGCCACCTTCAGGGCCGGGACCGGCAGCCACACCGTCGGCACGAACAGCAGGGCCGCGAACGGCGGGTAGGTGGCCGGCAGCCGTCCCTCCGTGACCGTGAAGCCGTACAGGTCACGGCCGTGGACGACGGCAGCGCCCTCCGCCTGGTAGACCACCGCGTCGGGCATCGCGATGTCCAGGGCGGTGAACAGGGCCGCGAGGGCGGCGAAGGAGAGGGCGAGGAGTACGAGGGCGGGGGCGGCGTGTGCCGCGTGTGCCGCACGTACTGCGCGTACTGCGCGCGACCGGAGGGCCACCGTCCGTTCTGTCACGGGCCGACCCTAGTAGGTCATTTGCGGCGTGTGCCCGCCTCCTCGCCGTACTCGCCGAGGATGAGGACGTCGAACACGGCGCCCGCGAACACCTTGACGGCGTGCAGGGCGTCGCCCAGGCGGTGCTGACGGCTGCCCTGCACGGCGGTGGCGCCGACCGGGCGAGCGGCGTGGGCCGGGTGGGCTGGATGGGTGACTGCTGCGCTCATGGCTCAAAGGGGGATGGGGGACACAAGGCGGGCCTCGGTCCTCGAAGCCGGCCTCCTTGCCGCCCGCGTACCCCTTCCGGAGGGGCGGCACCCCTTGTCCGGCGCCCGGAAAACCGGTTGGCCTCCGCCCGCCCCGCCGCCCTAGAATCCACCCCCTTGCCCGCCTCCCCCGCGGAGCTCCCGCCCCTCACCCACCACCACCCTCAATCGTGGCCCTTCGGGCCGCCGCGCCATCCGTCCGGACGGAAACCGGCCGGCAGATCCCGCCGCGCACGGCACCGCCACACGGCGCACCCGCCTGTCCCGTAGGCCTTCCGGAGGCACCCCCTTGACCCCGTCGCCGTCCTCACCCGCGCCCGCCGACCCCGCCCGCCTCGCCCAGCCCGCCGACGACCCCCTCGCCCGCGAGCGCTCCCACCTGTCCGCCTCCCGCGCCGCGCTGCGCGCCATGCGCGAGGACGTGGAGTCGCTCGACATCCGCGACGTCACCGCGAACTGGGTCAACGCCGAGGTCCTCGCCCGCCAGATCGACGAGCGCGTCAAGGCGCTGGCCGACCTCGGCGACACCCCGCTGTTCTTCGGACGGCTCGACTACCTGCACGCGCCGGGCGCGGACCGGGCCGAGGGGGCGGACGGGGAGAAGTTCTACATCGGGCGTCGGCACGTGCACGACGCCGACGGCGACCCCATGGTCATCGACTGGCGCGCACCGGTCTCGCAGCCGTTCTACCGGGCGTCCAGGAAGGACCCCATGGACATCGCGCTGCGCCGCCGCTTCGGCTACACCGGCGGCGACCTCACGGCGTACGAGGACGAGCACCTGTCCGACCCGGCCGAGGCGGCGACCGCCGGCAGGCTGCTCCAGCAGGAGATCGAGCGCCCGCGCGTGGGCCCGATGCGCGACATCGTGGCGACCATCCAGCCCGAGCAGGACGAGATCGTACGGTCCGGCCTGTCCGGCACCGTCTGCGTCCAGGGCGGCCCCGGCACCGGAAAGACCGCCGTCGGCCTGCACCGGGTCGCCTACCTCCTCTACGCCCACCGCGAGCGGCTGGCCCGCACCGGCACCCTCGTCATCGGACCGAACCGGTCCTTCCTGCACTACATCGAGCAGGTGCTGCCCGCACTCGGCGAGTTGGCGGTCCGGCAGGCCACGGTCGACGACCTGGTGACCCACGTGGAGGTGCGCGCCACGGACGACGCGGCCGCCGCGACCGTCAAGGGCGACGCACGGATGGCCGAGGTGCTGCGCAGAGCCCTGTACTCCCACGTGACGATGCCCACCGAACCGGTCGTGGTGGTGCGCGGCTCGCGCCGCTGGCGCATCCCGGCGTACGAAGTGGAGGACATGGTCCGCGAGTTGCTGGACCGCGACATCCGCTACGGCGCCGCCCGCGAGGCCCTGCCGCAGCGGATCGCGCACGCCGTGCTGGTGCGGATGGAGCGGGCGGGCGAGGCCCCCGACGACCGCGTGCAGGACGCGGTGGCCCGCAACTCCGCGGTGAAGGCCGCCGTCAAGGCGATCTGGCCCCCGGTCGACCCGGCGAAACTCGTCCTGCGGCTGCTGACGGACGCGGACTTCCTGGCCGCGCACGCCGACGGGATCCTCACCGAGGAGGAACGGAAGACGATCCTGTGGGCGAGGCCCGTACGGTCGGTGAGGTCCGCCAAGTGGTCCGCGGCGGACGCGGTGCTGATCGACGAGGCGACCGACCTGACGGAGCGCACGCCCTCCCTCGGGCACGTGGTCCTCGACGAGGCGCAGGACCTGTCCCCCATGCAGTACCGCGCGGTCGGCCGGCGCTGCACCACCGGCTCCGCGACCGTCCTCGGCGACCTCGCCCAGGGCACCACCCCCTGGGCGACCCGCACCTGGGAGGAGGCCCTGGCCCACCTGGGCAAGTCCGACGCCGTGATCGAGGAACTGACGGCGGGCTTCCGCGTACCGACGGACGTCATCGCCTACGCCTCCCGCCTCCTGCCGCACATCGCCCCCGGCCTGACCCCGGTCGCCTCGATCCGCGAGAACCCGGGCTTCTTCGAGGTCCGTACGACCGCCGGGGACGCCGAAGTGGTCGCCGCCTGCGAGGAGTCGCTGCGCCACGAGGGCTCGGTCGCCCTGATCGCCGCCGACCCCCGCGTCCCGGCCCTCGCCGAGGCACTGACGGCGGCCGGCCTGCCGTACCTGTCCCCGGGGGAGGAGACGACGGCGCGGGCCCGCCTCACCCTGGTCCCGGCCTCTCTCGCCAAGGGCCTGGAGTACGACTACGTGGTCCTCGACGAACCCCGGGCCGTGGTCGACGCCGAACCCGACGAACGCACCGGCCTGCGCCGCCTGTACGTGTCCCTGACGCGAGCGGTCTCGGGCCTGACCATCACCCACACGGCTCCGCTGCCGCCTCAGCTGTCCTGAACTCCGCTGGGCTGGTGCGGCGGTTGCTCGCCGTGGCCGCGCCCGCCCGCGTCGGGCGCGCCCGCGGTCGAGGGCGGCGTTCCGTACGGCCCGTGCGTGCTCTGCGGTTGCGGGTACGGCCCGTAGGGGTGTGGTTGTGAGTACGGCCCGTACGGTCCCTGCGGCTGTGCGTACGGCCTGTAGGGGTGCGGCTGCGGGTACGGCCCGTACGGACCCCAGGGTTGCGGGTACGGCAGGTGGGGTGCGGCCGGTGCGGGGGGCGGGGGAGAGACGTTCCGCGGAGCGTGGCGCCGGGCCAGCCACAGCACGATCAGGGCGTAGACCAGGATCACCGGCACGTCGACGGCGACCAGTTGCCAGGGGGCGTCGGCCGCCGTCTCGTCGGACGCCAGACCGTCCACGACCGCGGCGGACAGCCCGAAGGCCAGCAGGTTGTTCACCACGTGCAGGGCGACGGACGCCTCAAGACCGCCCGTACGGATGGTCAGCCACCCCGCCACCAGGCCGAAGACCAGGAGGTCGGCGAACCCCCAGGGGGTGCCCCAGCCGTGGGCGGCCGCGAAGAGCGCCGCCTGCGGCAGCACCACGACCCACGGGGAGCGGGCGAAGGCCCCTGCCGCCTGCAGCAGCCAGCCCCGGAAGACGTACTCCTCCGCCGCCGACTGCAGCGGCACGAGGACGGCCAGCATGACCAGGGAGACGAGGAACGTCCCCCACCCCACCCACACGCCGTCCGCTTCGGAGCCGCTCCGGTCGTCCGGCAGGAAGAACGCGACCACCGTCAACAGCACCATGGCGGGCACGGCGGCCAGGAGGCACCGGGCCAGCCATCGCCAACGCAGCCGCCCGGTGACCGACGACACCGTGCCGACCGGACGCCGGCCCACCCAGCGCACGACCAGCAGGACCAGCAGCAGGTCCAGGGCTATGACCGCCAGGTCCAGTGCCGTGCCCAGAGCCGGGCCGAAATCGACTTCGCCGTCCGGCAGTTCCGGGTAACCGGCGATCCTCCCGAGCACGTCGGCGAGGACGTAGAAGAAGACTGCGGCCAGGACCGACCCGAAGAGCAGCACCAGGGTGCCGAGCAGCGGCCGCCACCAGCGGTGGTGAGGGGTGTACCGGGCCAGGCGGTGATACGGAAGCCCGGGGAGGTCAGGGGATGTTGCTGTCATGGACGACATCGTGCCTGGCCGGAATGGGTCAGGCGTACGAATTACCCGGCCCCGGCCCCGGCCACGGCCCCGGCCCCGGCCCCGTCCAGCGTCGCGCGCCACCGTGCGACCGCCGCGACGGAGACCGGTCCGTCCCAGCCGCCGGGACGGGCGGCACCGCCGATGTGGAAGGCGTCGATCCCGGCGGCGAGCAGCTCCGGAACATGGTCGAGCCGCAGCCCGCCGCCGGCCATGATCCGCTGCTCGTACCCGGGTTGCCCGCTCCGCGCGGCCTCCGCGACCAGTACGGGAAGCCCGTCGTCCACGCCCCCCGCGGCACCCGCCGTCAAATACGTGTCGAGCCCGGACAGGCCGTCCAACTGCTTGCGCAGCGCGTCCCGGTCGGCGGCACGGTCGATCGCCCGGTGGAAGGTCCACGGACACCCGTCCAGCGCGGCGGCCACCCGCTCGACGGCCCCCAGGTCCACCCCGCCCTCCTCGTCCAGGAACCCGAGCACGAACTCCTCGGCACCGGCCGCCCGCAGCTCGCCCGCGACCCGGGCCAGCCGGGCCGGCCCCCCGGCACCCCCCGCGGAGAACCCGTCCGCGAGCCGCAGCATCACGCGCAGCGGAATGTCGACGGCGACACGGATCGCGGCGACGGTCACGGCCGGCGGGGTGAGCCCGTCTGCCGCCATGTCGGTGACCAGCTCGAGACGGTCCGCGCCTCCGGCCTGGGCGGCGACCGCGTCCTCGACATCGAGGGCGATCACCTCCAGGACTGCACGCATGCTCATAGGACCCCTTTCCTCGGTTTCCCCCTGGAACGGACAGGTCTAGTCCAATCTCAGGGTACGCCGGTCGGGAGGCCCACGGCCGAGAACCGGTCACCCGAAGATGTCGAGCTCGCCCTTCTCCGCGCCCGCGAGCTCGTACCCCGAGCCCGCCGCCGGTACCGGACGCCCCGCGTAGAGCCGTACGAGCGTGGCGGCGTCGCCGATGTAGCGTGCCGGGTGCCGATCCCCGCTCACGTCGCCGAACCTCAGCGGCTCGTCCACGTCGTCGAGGTCGGCGTGCAGCGGCAGATGCCCCTTCTCACGGGTCACGCGTGCCAGCAGGGTGAGCGCGTACGGCAGCCCGTCCCCCGCGTACGCCCCCGGCGTGCCGAGGGTGTCTCGCACGTCACCGGCGTGCACCCACTCGCCCAGCGCGAGCACGTCCAGCACCCCGCCGGCCTTCGCGATCACCGGCCCGGCCTCGGTCATCCCGCGCTCCAGCTCGTCCACCACCCGGGCGTTCGTCCACTCGGCCCGCTCGGCGATGTCCCGCTGATTGCACTCGGGTGAGAACACCCCCTCCTCGAACCGGCGCTCCACCACCCTCGTCAGCGCGGCGGAACAGTGCGCGAGCACATCCCGCACCGTCCACCCCGGACACGCGGCGGTCGGCAACGCGAAGTCCGCGTCCGCCCGCGCCCGCAGCAACGGGATCAGCGCGTCCCGCTCCGTGGTGAGCAGCCGCCCGGGCAGCTCGGGGTCCCGTACCTCACGCACGTCAGTAGATGTCATGCCCTCCACGCTAGTGCTCGGCCCGCCCCACGTCGGCTGCCGCCATGCACACGATGGAAAACACTCGGGCCGCCCCCCGTTGGGGTCGCGGACGTGAACGGAGGCGGGGAGGGCGGCAGCGGCGACAATGGCGGCATGGCCGATCTCGACGCCCTGCGCGCCCGCTGGAGCCGCTCCCTCGAAGGCGCCCGGGGCCCCGGCGGGGGCCCCGACCCGGTGCCGTACGCCGACAACCTGCTCGCCCACTGGCGGGAGCCTCAGCGGCACTACCACACGCTCACGCACCTGACCGCCGTCCTCGACCGCGTCGACGTGCTGGAGGAGTACGCCGACGATCCGGACGTGGTGCGGCTGGCCTCATGGTTTCACGACGCCGTCTACCTGCCCGAGCGGTCCGAGAACGAGGAGCGGTCGGCCCGGCTCGCCGAGCGCGCGTTGCCCGAGGCCGGGGTGTCGGCGGAGAAGACCGCCGAGGTGGCCCGGCTGGTGCGCCTCACCGCCACCCACGACCCGGCCGACGACGACCGGAACGGCCAGGTGCTGTGCGACGCCGACCTGGCGATCCTGGCCGCGTCCCCGTCGGCGTACGCCGCCTACACGGCCGGCGTCCGCGAGGAGTACCGCTTCGTCCCCAGCGACGCCTTCCGCGAGGGCCGCGCCGCGATCCTGCGCCGGCTCCTCGCCCTGCCCCACCTGTTCCGCACCCCGTACGGGGCGGAGCACTGGGAAGCCACCGCCCGCTACAACATCGGCGGGGAACTGGAACTGCTGACGTAAAGGATTCCTTGACGCCACCGCGGATGTAAAGGCATCCTTTACGTGTGACCGATTCCCCGTCCCTCACTGCCCTGAGTGCCCTGCTCGCCGAGCACGCCTCGGTCCTGGCCGCGGCGGTGGGCAGCCCGTTGACCCCACCGGCCTACCTCGACCTGGTCCGGCGCGCCCAGGATGTCGACGCCCTGGCCGACCAGGTGCTCAAGCTGTGCGTGCAGCAGTGCCGGGACGCCGGCCACACCTGGCAGGAGATCGGGGACCTGCTCGGAGTCACCCGCCAGGCCGCCTTCCAGCGGTTCGGCAAGCCCATCGACCCCCGAACGGGAGCACCCATGGACAAGACCGTGCACATGGCCGACGCCGCGGAACGCGCCCTCAGGATCGTCACGGACATCCTCGAAGGCCGCATGGACGAAGCCAGGCCGTCCTTCAACGCCGATGTCCTGGCTGCGTTCACCGACAAAGTGCGGGGCGACGCCCTGGCCAGTGTGGCCGGCCTCGTCGGTGCGTTCGAGGGCTTCGGCCGGGGTGAGCCGTTCGTCCGGCGCATCGGCGATCACACCGTGGTCGACATCCCGCTGAGCTACGAGGCCGGCGACATGAAGGCCCGGGTCGCGTTCGACGAGGACGAGAAGGTCGCCGGATTCTTCATCCTCCCGCCCGAGACGCCATGAGAGACGCGTCGCCGCCCACCCCACCGATTCGACCGGTCCGGCCGATTCGACCGATTCGACACCCGTACGGAGAGCTCGTCCCGTGATTGATTTCACCCCCCACTCGTCGGCGGTCCCCTGGGCCGCGATCCTGCCTCTGGTGGTCATCGATCTGGCCCTGCTCACCTACTGCCTCGTCGATGTCGTCCGGCACCCGGGCACCCGTCACCTGCCCCGCTGGGCCTGGGTGCTGATATGCCTGTTCGTCAAACCCGTGGGCGCGATCGCCTACCTGGTGGTGGGTCGGAGTGAGGACCGGTGAACGGGGCGGCCGTCACGACCGCGGGGCTGGTGCGCGACTACGGACACGGCGCGGGGCTGCACGGCGTGGACCTGGAGGTGCCGCGCGGCGGTGTCTACGGCCTGGTGGGCCCGAACGGCGCCGGGAAGACGACGCTTCTGTCCATCGTCGCCGGCCTGCGCCGCTCCGACGCGGGCGAGGTCCGGCTGTCGGTCGACGCGGGACGGGTCGCGGTCTGCCCCGACACTCCCGAGTTCGAGCCCTGGCTCACCGCGGCGGAGGTGGTGCGTCAGTCCCTCGGCCTGACCGCACGGCGCGGGCGCCGGCACCGCGGCAGTACGGTGCGTGACACCGACGGGTCCGCCCCCGACCCGGTCGCGGGTGTACTCGCCGAGGTCGGCCTGACCGAAGCGGCCGACCGGCGCACGGGCGGCTTCTCCCGCGGGATGAAGCAACGGCTGGGGCTCGCGGTGGCGTTGGTGCTGGAACCCGAGTTGCTCGTCCTCGACGAACCGACCAGTGCGCTCGACCCGTCCGGGCGGGCGGAGGTGCTGTCCCTGGTCGCCGGGCTCGGCCGGACCCGCACCGTGATCTTCTCCAGCCATGTCCTGGCGGACGTGCAACGGGTCGCCGACACGGTGGGCGTGCTCCACCGGGGCAGGCTCCTGTTCCAGGGGCCCGTACGCGACCTGATCGACCGGTTCCTGCAGCCGGCCTGGGAGGTGCGCCTCCGCGACGGGGACGAGCAGCGACTGGCCGAACTGCTGCGGCACCAGGAATGGGTCACCTCGGTGGCGGTGACCTCCGACGGGTCCGTGCGCGTCGAAGCGGCGAGCACCGCGGTCGGTGAACGTCAGCTGCCGAAGGCGATCGCCGCGGCGGACGCGGCTCTGATCAGCCTGCGGCCCGTCGACGCCGACCTGGAGGCCGCGTTCCTGGCGCTGACCGGCGGACAGCGCGGGCAGCGCGGGCAGCGCGGGCAGCGCGGGCAGCGCGGGCAGCGCGGGCAGTACGAACAGCGCGAACAGCACGAACGGCGCGGGCAGTTGGACGCAGATCAGGCGGGTGCGGCATGAACGGTCTTTCGGTGTGGCGAGTGGAGTGGCTTCGGCTGCTGCGTACCAAGAGGCTGATCGCGCTGCTGGGCGTCTTCGTGTTCTTCGGGTTCGCCGGGCCGCTGCTCGCCAGGTACTCCGCGCAGCTGCTGAAACACGCCGGCGGCTCGGGCCAGCAGGTGACGATCATCCTGCCGCCCCCGGTTCCGGCGGACGGTGTGGCCGAGTACGTGAGCAACGCGCTGTCGATCGGCCTCATCGTGACGGTCGTCGTAGTGGCGTACGCGTGCTCGATCGACGCCAAGACCGCGCTTTCGGTGTTCTACCGGACGCGCGCCGACCGCTTCGGCGATCTCCTGGTGCCGAGGTTCGCGGTCAGCGCTGTCGGTGTAGTGGGCAGCTATCTGGCCGGGCTGCTCGCCGCCTGGTACGAGACGGCCGTGCTGCTGGGGAATCCCGGTACGGCGGCCATGGGGAGGACAGCGCTCGTCGGCTCGGTGTTCCTCGTGTTCGCGGTGGCGGTCACCGCGCTGGCCGCAACACTGGCGCGCAGCACCCTCGGCACCATCGGGTACGCGCTTCTCGCGCTGTTCACGCTCCCGCTCCTGGGGGCGCTGCCCGGGGTGTCGCGCTGGCTCCCGACCGAGCTGATCGGGGCGTCGGACGCGTTCCTGCGGCACACGGCGGCCGACCATGCGCAGCGGGCCCTGGCCGTCGCCGTGGTGCTCACGCTCGGCTGCGTGGTGGCAGCGGTCCGGTGTGGCGCGCGCAGGGAGGTGCGTTGACGTCCATGTCCTGAATCATCCGTCCGCGTGGGAAAGGCTGTCGCTCCGAGGCGCCCGCCGCGCCTACCCTGCGCCGTATGCGTGCATGGGGCGGGGAGCAGGTGGAGCGGGCCGTCGCGGACGCCGTGGCGCTGCTGCGGACGGCGGTGGACCGGGACTGGGACGGGGTGCGGGCCGGACGGCTGGAGTGGAGCTGCCGGCGCACGGCGGAGCACGTCGCGGGTGCTCTCCTCATCTACGCGGGGCGGTTGGCCGGGCGCGCGCAGGACGCGGGCGTCCCCTTCGGGGTCACCCTCGACGAGGGCACCGGGAACGCGGACGTCCTGGACGTGATCGAGACGACCGGTGCGCTGCTCGCCGCGGCCGTGCGCACCACTCCGCGCGGGGTCCGGGCCTTCCACCCGTTCCCCTTCCGCAGCGCGAACCGCGAGGGCTTCGCCGCGATGGGCGTCACCGAGGTGCTGCTGCACACGCACGACATCGCCACCGGCCTGGGACTGGCGTACGAGCCGCCCGCCGAGCTGTGCGAGGACGTGCTGACCCGGCTCTTCCCGCACGTCCGGCCGGGCGCCGCGCCCTGGCCGACGCTGCTGTGGGCCACCGGCCGCGGCGAGCTGCCCGGGCGGGCGCCGGTCACCGAGTGGCGGTGGAGCAACCCGCCGGTCATCCCCGCCGAGCGGATCACCCTGGAGGGTGTCACCCCCGCCGCCGCACGCGATCTGTGCAACGGCGGTGACGGCGGGTTCGCGTGGGTCGAGGGCGGCCCCCACGAGACCACGCGGAGCGCCGCGGGGATGGCCGTGAAAGCGTACGAAGGCGGCGTGCACCGACCCGAGTGGGGGATGTTCGTGCTCGTACGGCACTCGGACGGGCGCGCGGTCGGCGGGATGGGCTTCCACGCCGCGCCCGACGAGGAGGGCCGCGTGGAGATCGGCTACGACCTCGCCGCGTCCGCCCGCGGCCACGGCTACGCCACGGAGGCGCTGCGCGCGCTGTCGGCCTGGGCGCTGGCCCGGGACGACGTACGGCTGCTGGTCGCCACCGTCGACCGGGACAATGTCCCGTCCCAGCGGGTGGTCCAGCGCGCCGGTTTCGTCGCCGTGGGCGGGGACGAGGAGGAGATCTTCTACGAAATGCGGCCCTGAGCACGGTGTTTGGGCCGCCGCAGCCCCGCGGCGTACAGCAGCCGCACCACCTCCCGGCTGCTGACCTCGATCGCCCCGGCCGCCACCGCGTCGGCGTAGCGGTGGGCGGGCAGGTCGTAGTGGTCCCGTTCGAAGGCGCGCCGGGGAACGCCCAACTCGGCGGCGAAGAAGTGCAGTTCGTCGTAGGAGACGTCGCTGACCAGGTGGGACCACATGAGGCCGTGGCCCGGCCAGGCGGGCGGGTCGATGTAGAGGGTCACGGTGCGGCCGTCCAGCGGGCCGCCGTCACGACGGCGGCTCCCCGCCGCCGGTCGCCTCCGCCAGTCCGCCCACCGGCGCCACCTTCACGCCCGCCTTGGAGCACACCCAGTGCGGGTCCGGCCCGAGTTCGGGCTCGACGTCCAGCGCGTGCGGGTCGCCGTAGCCGCACACCGGGCACAGCGGCCAGCGGCCGTACCGTTCCAGGAGGGCGTCCTGGACGTCCTGCGCGACCAGCCCGGCCACGAACTGCGCGCCCTCCGGCCACTGCTCCACCCACCAGCGGCGCTGGGCCACGGAGTCCTCCACCAGCGAGACCACGTCGGCCTTGGCGACCTCGCCCGCGACCAGGTCGGCCAGGACGAGGGCGCGGGCGGCGTGCAGGGCCTGCTCCAGGGGGGTTGTAGGGGCCATCATGTCTCCATTGTGCGCACTGTTGACGACACCGCCGAACAGAAAATATCTTTCATGGTGTGACCCATGATGTGAAGGAAATTTTCGCACGCGCGGGCACCTCCGGCGGCATGCCCCCCGCCCCCGCCGCCCTCGCGGCCAAGGTGCGCACGCTCGCGCCCTCGATGACCCGCTCCATGCAGCGTGTCGCCGAGGCCGTCGCGGGCGACCCGGCCGGCTGCGCGGCCCTCACGGTCACCGGCCTCGCCGAGCTCACCGGCACCAGCGAGGCGACCGTCGTACGCACCGCCCGCCTGCTGGGCTATCCGGGCTACCGCGACCTGCGCCTGGCGCTCGCGGGCCTGGCCGCGCAGCAGCAGTCGGGCCGCGCGCCCTCCATCACGACCGACATCGCGGTGGACGACCCCATCGCCGACGTCGTCGCCAAACTCGCCTACGACGAGCAGCAGACCCTCGCCGACACCGCCGCCGGTCTCGACACGGTCCAGCTCGGCGCGGCCGTCACCGCCCTGGTCTCCGCCCGCCGCACCGACGTCTACGGCATCGGCGCCTCCGGCCTGGTCGCCCAGGACCTCACCCAGAAGCTGCTGCGCATAGGGCTGATGGCCCACGCCCCCGGCGACCCGCACCTCGCCGTCACCAACGCGGTGCAGCTGCGCGCCGGTGACGTGGCGATCGCGATCACCCACTCGGGTTCGACCGGGGACGTGATCGAGCCGCTGCGGGTGGCCTTCGAGCGCGGCGCGACCACCGTCGCGATCACCGGCCGGCCCGACGCTCCCGTCACGCAGTACGCCGACCACGTCCTGACCACCTCCACCGCCCGCGAGAGCGAGCTGCGCCCGGCGGCGATGTCCTCCCGGACCAGTCAACTGCTGGTGGTGGACTGCCTGTTCGTCGGGGTGGCGCAGCGGACGTACGAGACGGCGGCGCCGGCGCTGGCTGCGTCGTACGAGGCGCTGGCCCACCGGCACAGTCCGCGGGGCGGAATCCGGCGTTCGTAGCGGGGGGGGCGAACCGGCCGGGGCCGGCCGGCGTCGGCCGTACCGCACCGCACGCACCGCACGCACCGCGCCGCACGCATCGCATCACACGCATCGCCTTGCACGAAGAGAGCCGCCTCCTCATGACCTCCACCCCCCACTACCGTGAGCTGCGCGCCGAGTTGGAGTCGCTGACGACCGAGGCGTTCCGTCCCGAGCTGGCGGAGATCGACCGGCTGCCCACACTGGAGATCGCGCGGCTGATGAACGCCGAGGACACCACCGTGCCCGCCGCCGTCGCCGAGCGGCTGCCACAGATCGCCGCCGCGATCGACGCGGTCGCGCGGCGCATGGCCCGCGGCGGCCGGCTGCTCTACGCCGGCGCGGGCACGGCGGGACGGCTGGGCGTGCTGGACGCCTCGGAGTGCCCGCCGACCTTCAACACCGAGCCGTCGCGGGTGGTCGGCCTGATCGCGGGCGGCCCCGGGGCCATGGTGACGTCGGTCGAGGGTGCGGAGGACTCGAAGGAACTGGCGGTCGAGGCCCTCGACGCCGTGGGCCTCACGCCGGACGACACGGTGGTCGGCATCTCCGCCTCCGGCCGCACCCCGTACGCCGTCGGCGCGGTGGAGCACGCCCGGAGGCTGGGCGCCCTGACCATCGGCCTGGCCTGCAACGCGGACAGCGCGCTGGCGGCCGCCGCCGAGCACGGCATCGAGGTCGTCGTCGGCCCCGAACTGATCACCGGCTCCACCCGGCTGAAGGCCGGCACGGCCCAGAAGCTGGTCCTGAACATGATCTCGACGATCACGATGGTCCGCCTGGGCAAGACCTACGGCAACCTGATGGTCGACGTACGTGCCTCCAACGACAAGCTCCGCGCCCGCTCCCGCCGTATCGTGGCCCTCGCCACGGGCGCACCGGACGAGGAGATCGAAGCCGCCCTCACCGCCACGGGCGGCGAGGTGAAGAACGCGATCCTCACCCTCCTGGCCGACGTCGACGGCCCGGCAGCCGCCCGCCTGCTGGAACAGTCCGGCGGTCACCTGCGCGCCGCCCTGGAGGAAGCGGGGGGCTGAGAGCCCGGCCGGGCCCCCTACCCTTGAGGGCACCATGAACCACGCCCAGCTCACCGCCCTCGGCCGTGCTCTCCGTCTCCTCGGCGAGCACGGCGAGGCCCTGACCGCCGACACGCCCGACGCCAAGCTGCACGAGGTGAGGACGGACCTTCGGCGTGCTCTGGAGTTGCTGGACGAGACCGTCACGACGGTCGCGCCCGCCACCCGGTGCCCCGAGCACCCGAACGGGCCCGTCGACAAGAGCGCGCCCGATCTCTGTCTGCTGTGCGAGACCCGGCGGCGGGCCGCCCGGCGGTCCGAGGTCAACGGGGCCTATCCCTCGTACGACCGTTCCGCCGCCGAGCCCTCCGAGCCCGCCGACCGCGCACCCTCCCGCTACGGGGTGCGCGGGGACCGGCCGCAGCCCCAGCAGCGGTGGCTGCCGGAGCTGTGGAACGGGCGGGAGTGGCAGTTGTGCGGGACCCCGCGGCGGGACCGGCGCGAGGCGGAGCTGTTCATCAACGCCCAGCGCCGCGCCCCGCGTGCCGCGATGGCCTACCGGCTCGTGCACGAGTTCACCGACTACGAGGTGGTACGGATCTGGGGCCACCCCGTGCGGACCGACATCGAGCCGATGGGCAACCTGTAGAGCTCAGCTGAGCGTCCGCAGCGACGCCGCGTCGTACGGCCTCAGCTCCTCGAACCGGCCGCCGAGGACCTTCGCCGCCCACTCGGGGTCCTGCAGCAGCGCGCGGCCCACGGCCACCAGGTCGAACTCGTCGCGCTCCATGCGGTCCAGCAGGTTGTCCAGGCTGCCGAGCGGCGCGCCCTCCCCCTGGAACGCCCTGTTGAAGTCGCCGTTCAGGCCGACCGAGCCGACGGAGATGACCTGCTTGCCCGTCAGCTTCTTCGTCCAGCCCGCCAGGTTGAGGTCGGAGCCCTCGAACTCGGGCAGCCAGTAGCGGCGCGTGGAGGCGTGGAAGACGTCCACGCCGGCCGCCGCGAGCGGGGTCAGGACCGCCTCCAGCTCCTCCGGGGTCTCGGCGAGGCGGGCGTCGTAGACCTCCTGCTTCCACTGCGAGTAGCGGAAGACGACGGGGAACTCCGGCGAGACGGACGCGCGGACCGCGGCCACGATCTCGGCGGCGAACTTCGTCCGGGCCACCGGGTCGCCACCGTAGGCGTCGGTGCGGCGGTTGGTGCCGGCCCAGAGGAACTGGTCGATCAGATAGCCGTGGGCGCCGTGCAGTTCCACGCCGTCGAAGCCGATGCGCTCCGCGGCGGCGGCCGCCTCGGCGAACGCGCCGACGACGTCGTCCAGGTCCTTCTGGGTCATCGCCTTGCCTGTGACCTCGGACTCGCCGACGCGCAGCCCGGAGGGGCCGACCGGCGGCGCGTCCGGGAACGGCGGCCGGTTCGGCTTGCGGACCATGCCGATGTGCCACAGCTGCGGCACGATCGTGCCGCCCGCCGCGTGCACGGCCTCGGCGACCCTCGCCCATCCGGCCAGCTGCTCCTCGCCGTGGAACCGCGGCACCCGGCTGCTCTCACCGGCCGAGTCGTGCCCCACGTACGTGCCCTCGGTGACGATCAGTCCGACACCGGCGGCGGCGCGGCGGGCGTAGTACGACAGCACGTCCTCCCCCGGGATGCCGCCGGGCGAGAACATGCGGGTCATCGGTGCCATCACGATCCGGTTGGGGACGGTGAGACCGTTCAGCGTGACGGGACGGGAGAGGATCCGCGCCGCACGGGAGGCGGACCCGGACCCGGGCGCGGACTCTGAAGACGCGGGCTCTGAAGACGCGGGCTCTGAAGCGGTGGCGGTCACGTGGGGGGCTCCTCGGAATCAGTCGGGATACCAGATGGTATGTGCACACGCATGGAGTGCACACTGGTGCCAACTGTGCCGTCCGCCACGGCATTCCGCCGTCTCCCGGCTGTGACCCGGAACACGCCGAGGGCGGCACCCCCTGCGTGAACAGGGGGTGCCGCCCTCGGTACGTGACGGACGGGTCCGATCCTCCGAGGAGGATCAGAAGTCCATGTCACCGCCCGGCATGCCGCCGCCGGCCGGCGCGCCGGCCTTCTCCGGCTTGTCGGCGATGACGGCCTCGGTGGTGAGGAACAGGCCGGCGATGGAGGCGGCGTTCTGCAGCGCGGAACGCGTCACCTTCGCCGGGTCGATGATGCCCTCGGCGATCATGTCGACGTATTCGCCGGTGGCGGCGTTCAGACCGTGGCCGACGGTCAGGTTGCGCACCTTCTCCACGACGACGCCGCCCTCGAGACCACCGTTGACGGCGATCTGCTTCAGCGGGGCCTCCAGGGCCAGCTTCACGGCGTTGGCGCCGGTCGCCTCGTCGCCCTCGAGTTCCAGCTTCTCGAAGACGCCGGTGGTCTGCAGCAGGGCCACGCCACCGCCGGCGACGATGCCCTCCTCGACGGCCGCCTTGGCGTTGCGCACGGCGTCCTCGATGCGGTGCTTGCGCTCCTTGAGCTCCACCTCGGTGGCGGCGCCGGCCTTGATGACCGCGACACCGCCGGCGAGCTTGGCCAGGCGCTCCTGCAGCTTCTCGCGGTCGTAGTCGGAGTCGCTGTTCTCGATCTCGGCACGGATCTGGTTGACCCGGCCCTGCACCTGGTCGGCGGAGCCGGCGCCGTCGACGATGGTGGTCTCGTCCTTGGTGATGACGACCTTGCGGGCGCGGCCCAGGAGGTCCAGGGACGCGTTCTCCAGCTTGAGGCCGACCTCCTCGGAGATGACCTCGCCGCCCGTGAGGATGGCGATGTCGCCGAGCATGGCCTTGCGGCGGTCGCCGAAGCCCGGGGCCTTGACGGCGACGGACTTGAAGGTGCCGCGGATCTTGTTGACGACCAGGGTCGACAGGGCCTCGCCCTCGACGTCCTCGGCGATGATCAGCAGCGGCTTGCCCGACTGCATGACCTTCTCCAGCAGCGGGAGCAGGTCCTTGACCGAGGAGATCTTGGAGTTGGCGATGAGGATGTACGGGTCCTCGAGCGACGCCTCCATGCGCTCCATGTCGGTCGCGAAGTAGGCGGAGATGTAGCCCTTGTCGAAGCGCATGCCCTCGGTGAGCTCGAGCTCCAGACCGAAGGTCTGCGACTCCTCGACGGTGATGACGCCTTCCTTGCCGACCTTGTCCATGGCCTCGGCGATGAGCTCGCCGATCTGGGTGTCGGCGGCGGAGATGGAGGCCGTGGAGGCGATCTGCTCCTTGGTCTCGACCTCCTTGGCCTGGTCGAGCAGGGCGGCGGAGACGGCCTCGACGGCCTTCTCGATACCGCGCTTCAGAGCCATCGGGTTGGCACCGGCGGCGACGTTGCGCAGGCCTTCCTTGACCAGGGCCTGGGCCAGCACGGTCGCGGTGGTCGTACCGTCACCGGCGACGTCGTCCGTCTTCTTGGCGACTTCCTTGACCAGCTCGGCGCCGATCTTCTCGTACGGGTCCTCGAGCTCGATCTCCTTGGCGATGGAGACGCCGTCGTTGGTGATCGTGGGGGCGCCCCACTTCTTCTCGAGGACGACGTTGCGGCCCTTGGGGCCGAGGGTCACCTTGACGGCGTCCGCGAGCTGGTTCATGCCGCGCTCGAGGCCGCGCCGCGCCTCCTCGTCGAACGCGATGATCTTGGCCATGTGAAGTGGTCCCTCCAGGACTGGGGGTGATTCCTTCGGACCGCGCCCGCGCCCGCGACGGACGGCTCGCCGGCCGGTGGTTCCTTGCCCCACCGAGCCCGCGGGCCTCACCGACCCGGTCCTTCGTTGTCACTCTCACCTTCAGAGTGCTAACGCCAATGATTAGCACTCGGCATGGTCGAGTGCAAGCGCCTTCGGGGGATCAGCCCGGGCGAACGGGACGAAGGAGGCAGGATGAGGGGGCAGGACGAGGGGGACAGGGCGAGGGGACAAGACGAAGGGCCCACACCTCGTAAGGTGTGGGCCCTTCGTGTGAAGAACGTTCAGGCGGTGACGCGCACCATGTCGGCCTGCGGGCCCTTCTGGCCCTGCGAGATCTCGAACTCGACCCGCTGACCCTCTTCCAGCGAGCGGTAGCCGTCCATCTGGATCGCGCTGTAGTGGACGAAGACGTCCGCACCACCGTCGACCGCGATGAAGCCGTACCCCTTCTCCGCGTTGAACCACTTGACGGTGCCCTGAGCCATGCCTAACTCCCCTATTACTGGCCCTTGCACAGATCCACACTTCGCGGATCCGGGTCAGACCTCACCCCCCATGGATTGGGGGCGTGCGCCGGAACGCGTCGACCGCGGCTGAATGTATCTGCCCAACTGCCGTCTGCAACAGGTCAATCGGACGAGAATTCCGGACGCGAGCAGTCCGGAGTATGGCGGGAATTCATCCGAATTCAGGGCAAGTCGGGCCCCGCAAACAAGGCAAATGCCGCAAAAAGTCCACACACTTTGGCTACTTCTTGTCGGACGTGCGGCAGGAATTCATGGCTCCGGACCCGGGGACCGGCGGTGCGTTCCCCAACTCTACCGCGCTCAATCACACAGAATTGCCCCCTCCGCTTCTCTCACGGAGGGGGCAACCCCATGCACGTTCGGTGACGAAAATTACCGAAGGTAACGTTCGTCCGTGGAAACGATCAGCCGCCGGCGACGGCCGGGATGATCGAGACGCCCGCGCCGTCCGGCGTGACCGTCTTGAGCCCCTGCTCGAAGCGGACGTCGTCGTCGTTGACGTAGACGTTGACGAAGCGGCGCAGTTCGCCCTGGTCGTCCAGGACGCGGGCGGCGATGCCCGTGTGGTTCTTCTCCAGGTCGGAGATGACCTCACCGAGGGTCGCCCCCTCGGCACTGACCTCGGCCTGACCGCCGGTGTAGGTGCGAAGGATGGTCGGGATGCGAACGGTCACGCTCATTGCAGGCCAGCCTCTCGGAAGGAGTCCAGGTTCGGGCGGATCGTCGCGGTGAGCCCGGTACCGGCCACCGCGTCCAGCGTCTTCAGGCCGTCGCCGGTGTTGAGGACGACGGTGGTCTTCGTCGGGTCGAGGGCGCCCGCCTCGATCAGCTTCCTCGTCACGCCGACCGTCACACCGCCGGCCGTCTCCGCGAAGATGCCCTCGGTGCGGGCGAGCAGCTTGATGGCGTCCACGACCTGTTCGTCCGTCACGTCCTCCACGGCACCGCCGGTGCGGCGCGCGATGTCCAGGACGTACGGGCCGTCGGCCGGGTTGCCGATGGCGAGCGACTTGGCGATGGTGTCCGGCTTCTGCGGCCGTACGACGTCGTGGCCGGCCTTGAAGGCGGCGGACACCGGGGAGCAGCCCTCCGCCTGCGCACCGAAGATCTTGTACGGCCTGTCCTCGACCAGCCCCAGCTCGACCAGCTCCCGCAGGCCCTTGTCGACCTTGGTGAGCTGCGAGCCGGAGGCGATCGGGACGACGATCTGGTCGGGCAGCTCCCAGCCGAGCTGCTCGCAGATCTCGTACGCCAGCGTCTTGGACCCTTCCGCGTAGTACGGCCGCAGGTTGACGTTGACGAAGCCCCAGCCCTCGCCGGCCGGGTCGCCGATCAGCTCGGAGCAGAAGCGGTTCACGTCGTCGTAGTTGCCCTCGATGCCGACGAGTTCGCCGCCGTAGACCGCGGCCATGACGACCTTGCCCTGCTCCAGGTCGTGCGGGATGAACACGCAGGAGCGCAGGCCGGCGCGGGCGGCGGCGGCGCCGACGGCACCGGCGAGGTTGCCGGTGGAGGAGCAGGACAGGGTGGTGAAGCCGAAGGCGCGCGCGGCCTCCAGGGCCTGGGCGACCACACGGTCCTTGAAGGAGTGCGTCGGGTTGCCGGAGTCGTCCTTGACGAAGAGCCTGCCGGCGTCGACACCGAGCTCGCGGGCGAGGCGGTCGGCCTGGACGAGCCGGGTCCAGCCCGGGTTGAGGTTCGGCTTGCCGGCCACGTCCGCGGGGACGGGCAGCAGCGGCGCGTAGCGCCAGAGGTTCGCGGGGCCCGCTTCGATCCTCTTGCGCAGCCCCTCGGTGTCGTAGCCCGAGAAGTCGTAGGCGATCTCCAGCGGCCCGAAACACTCCTCGCAGGCGAAGACCGGGCCGAGAGGAACGCGGTGACCGCACTCGCGGCAGCTCAGAGCCGCGGCGGGGCCGAGGTCGACGGTGGAGTCGGTGCTGCTTGCGACAGTCTGCACAGCCATGTGAGGCGAGGCCCTTTCTCCTCATCTTCCTCACGACGCATCTCGCCGTGAGACGGAATTGGCACCTTCCCTAGCCGGGAGCCTCGCTAAGACGATCGACGGCGGTCAGTGATCACTGATCACTGGCCGGCGGTCTACGAGAACCGGCTGGAGGGTTGCCGGGGCTTCAACGGGCCGTGTCCCTCTGCCCCTCTGGATGAGCTGTATGCGGTTGTGAGGCGGCGACCCCCGGCATGCGATGGTCGTCCGCGTTGTTCAAGACTGTAACCGAAGGCCACGACCGTCGAGATGGTCGTCCGAAGCGCGAGACGACCGTGAGGAGCCGCAGACCGTGCTGGAAGAAGTCGAGCGCTGGCTCGCCACCCGCTCCTGGTCCGTGGCCGACCGCCCGCTCCGCCAGATCCTCGCCGCCAAGCAGCGCACCGGCCAGACGGTCTCCGTCGTGCTGCCCGCGCTGAACGAGGAGGAGACGGTCGGCGACATCGTCACCGCCATCCGCCGCGACCTCGTGGAGGGGGCGCCGCTCGTCGACGAGATCGTCGTCGTCGACTCCGCCTCCACCGACCGCACCTCCGAGGTCGCCGCCGCCGCGGGCGCGCGCGTCGTGCACCGCGACGAGATCCTGCCGCGCCTGCCGGCGGTGCCCGGCAAGGGCGAGGTGCTGTGGCGCTCCCTGCTCGTCACCCGCGGGGACGTCGTCTGCTTCGTCGACGCCGACCTCAGGGAGTTCTCCTCCGACTTCGTCACCGGCATCGTGGGCCCGCTGCTCACCGAACCCGGCGTCGACCTGGTCAAGGCCATGTACGACCGCCCCCTGACCGTGTCCGACGGGCGCGCCTCCGGCACGGCCTCCGCCGGGCAGGGCGGGCGGGTCACCGAGCTGATGGCGCGCCCGCTGCTCAACCTGCACTGGCCGCAGCTGGCCGGCTTCGTGCAGCCGCTCGGCGGCGAGTACGCGGCCCGCCGCTCCCTGCTCGAACAGCTGCCGTTCCCCGTCGGCTACGGCGTCGAACTCGGCATGCTGGTCGACGCGCTGCACCTGGTGGGCCTGGACGCCCTCGCCCAGGTCGACGTCGGCGTGCGCAGGCACCGGCACCAGGACGGGCAGGCGCTCGGCCGGATGGCCGCCGCGATCTACCGCACCGCCCAACTGCGCCTGGCCCGCGGCCATCTCGTCCGCCCCTTGCTCACCCAGTTCGAGCGCGGCGAGGACGGCTTCGAGCCGCGGACGTACTCCGTGGACACCGAGGAGCGGCCGCCCATGGCCGAGATCGCGGAGTACGCGGCCCGGAAGGTGGCGTGAAACGCCGGCCTGTGCCGGGTACGGCCGTCTACGAAGCGGAACCGTACGTTTGAGCGCTTCCGGGCCGGGCTAGGTTGAGGACCATGGCTTCAACCCACGGTGCCGAGGTGTTGGTCGCGTCCAATCGCGGCCCGGTTTCGTACGAGGTGCGCGAGGACGGCTCGCTGAACGCCAGGCGCGGAGGCGGAGGGCTGGTCTCGGGGCTGTCCGCGATCGGTCCGGACGCGGGCGCGGTCTGGGTGTGTGCCGCGCTGAGCGACGCCGACCGGGAGGCGGCACGCCGCTTCGAGGGCGGACGCCGGCTGCCGTCGGAGGCGACCGGCGGACAGCGGGTGCGGATGCTCGACATCGACGCGGACGTGTTCTCCGACGCGTACAACGGCATCGCCAACTCGGTGCTGTGGTTCGTCCACCACATGCTCTACCAGACCCCCCTGGAGCCGGTCTTCGACGCGGAGTTCCGGCGTCAGTGGGCGTCGTACGAGGCCTACAACCGGGCCTTCGCGCAGGCGCTGGCGGAGGAGGCGGCCGAGGGCGCGGCCGTGATCGTGCAGGACTACCACCTGACGCTCGTGCCGGGCATGCTGCGCGACTTCCGGCCGGATGTGCGGATCGGGCACTTCTCGCACACGCCGTGGGCACCGGTGGACTACTTCCGGATGCTCCCCGACGACATCGCCGAGCAGGTGCTGCGCGGGATGCTGGGCGCGGACCGGCTGGGCTTCCTCACCCGGCGGTGGGCGGACGCCTTCGCCGGCTGCTGCGACGCCCTCGTCGGCGGGCTCGGCGGCACCCGGATCGGGGTGCACGGGCTGGGCGCGGACGCCGAGTTCCTGCGGGAGCGGTCGCATCGGGCCGACGTCAAGGAGCGGATGGTGGCGCTGCGCGAGGAGATCGGCACGGCTCCGGACGGGGGTGCGCGCAGGACGATCGTGCGGGTGGACCGGACGGAGCTGTCCAAGAACATCGTGCGGGGGCTGCTCGCCTACCGGCAGCTGCTGGAGGACCGGCCGGAGTGGCGCGAGCGGGTGGTGCATCTCGCGTTCGCGTATCCGTCGCGGCAGGACCTCGCCGTGTACCGGGAGTACACCGCCGAGGTGCGGCGGGTGGCGGAGGAGATCAACGAGCGGTACGGGACGGCCGGGTGGCGGCCGGTCCTGCTGCACGTCAGGGACGACTTCGCGCGGTCGCTGGCGGCGTACCGGATCGCGGACGTGGCGCTGGTCAATCCGATCCGGGACGGGATGAACCTGGTGGCCAAGGAGGTGCCGGTCGTCTCCGACTCGGGGTGTGCGCTGGTGCTGTCGCGGGAGGCGGGGGCGTATGCGGAGCTGGGGGACGATGCGGTGGTCGTCAATCCGTACGACGTGGTGGGGACGGCGGGGGCGTTGCACGAGGCGTTGAGCATGGGGGGTGCGGAACGGGTGGAGCGGACCAAGCGGCTGGCTGCCGCCGCGACTGCGCTTCCTCCGGCTCAGTGGTTCCTGGATCAGCTGGGGGAGCTGAACGGATGATGAGTGAGCCCCCTGGGTGGGGTGGCCGTCACGTGGGTCACGCAGCCCGGCACTGACGGGTTGCCTCCCCCAAGCTCTCGGCTGCGCTCGAGCAGGGGGACCCCCAGCGCCCTGGGGGTCCCCTCAGGCATTCCGCACTGGGGGAGGCACGACTGCCCGCGGCTACGGCGCACGGCTGCCCGCGGCTAGATGCGGTCCGCCAGGTTCCTCAGCAGCTCAACCACCCCCGCCGGGCCGTCCACCACCAGGTCCGCCCGTTCCGACAGTTCCGTGACCTCTGTGCTGCCGCTGCAGACCAGGACCCCCGGCAGGCCGTCCGAGCGGAGTTTCTCCACCGCGGCATAGGCGGGGAGGTCGCCCAGGTCGTCGCCGGCGTAGAGGAGCGAGGCGGGGCCCAGGTCGCGGACGTAGTCCAGGAGGGCGACGCCCTTGTCCATGCCCGGGGGCCGCAGTTCGAGGACCATCCGGCCGGGTTCGACGATCAGGCCGTGGCGGGTGGCCAGGTCGGTGAGGGGTTCGCGGAGCAGTTCGAAGGCGGCCTGGGGGTCGTCGGCGCGGCGGGTGTGGACGGCGACGGAGCGGCCCTTCTCCTCGGTCCAGGTGCCGTGCCAGGCGCCGACCCGGTCCAGGAGGCCGGGCAGTTCGGCGCGGACCGCGGCGACCCCGGGGTGCGGGGGCGGCGCGGTGACGGTGCCCGTGGCGGCGTCCCAGCGCTCGGCGCCGTAGTGGCCGAGGACGACGAGGTGTTCCAGACCGGGTACGCCCGCGAAGCCGCCGTGCCGTACCGCGACGCCGGCCGGGCGGCCGGTGACCACCGCGACGGCGGCCACCTTGGGGGCGAGCGCGGCGAGCGCGGGCACCGCGTCCGGGTGGGCCCGGGCCTGGTCGGGGTCGGGCACGATCGGGGCGAGCGTCCCGTCGAAGTCGAGCGCGATCACCGCGTGCTCCGGTCGCGCGAGGATCGCGGCGAGCCCGTCCCGGCCGGCCCGGGTGGCGGGCGTCGGCAGGGAGGGGACGGGGCGGGTCGGGTCGGTGGGGTGACTGTCCTGGCTTCCCATACGCCGAACCTATCCACACACGGCCACGCGCACTCCTCCGCTTCTCACCGCTCCGTTTCTCACCGCTCCGTTTCTCACCGCTCCGTTTCTCACCGCTCCGCTTCTCACCGCTCCGTTTCTCACCGCTCCGTTTCTCACCGCTCCGCTTCTCACCGCTCGGCCCGCCGTGCCTCGCGTATGCGCCGCAGCCGGTTCACCGTGACCGGGTCGTGGGACAGGGCGCGGGGGTCGTCGAGGAGGGCGTTGAGGAGCTGGTAGTAGCGGACGGGTGACAGGCCCAGCTCCTCGCGTATGGCGCGCTCCTTCGCGCCGGGGCCGGTGAAGCCGCGGCGCTCCAGGGCGAGGATGTCCCGCTCCCTGCGGCCGAGCCGCTGCTCCTGGTCGTCTTCCATACGAGGCACCGTAGCCCCCGCCACCGACACAGGCCGTGGGCGTCGGACCTGCCCCGGCTCGGCTGCCGCTGCCGCTGCCACTGTGCTGCTTCCTCCGTCCCGGCCGTCTTGCCGCCATCATGTGGCCACGACTGGCCCCTACCACGCGAGTGGACTAGACCTCTTGCGGGTCGAAGGGTCACACTGTCCCCCGTGAGACACGTCATCGCCCTCGATGTGGGCGGCACCGGGATGAAGGCGGCCCTGGTCGCCGCCGACGGCTCCCTGCTGCACCGGGCGCGCCGGGCGACCGGCCGCGAGCGCGGGCCGGACGCCGTCGTGGAGGGCATCCTCGGCTTCGCCGCCGAACTGCGCGCGCACGGCGCGGAGCACCTGGGCGAGCAGGCCGCCGCGGCCGGCGTCGCCGTGCCCGGCATCGTCGACGAGGAGCGGGGCCTCGCCGCCTACTCCGCCAACCTCGGCTGGCGCGACGTACCCCTGCGCGACCTGCTCGCCGAGCGGCTCGGCGCCCCCGTGGCCCTGGGTCACGACGTGCGCGCCGGCGGACTCGCCGAGGGCCGGGTCGGGGCGGGCCGGGGCGCGGACCGGTTCCTGTTCGTGCCGCTGGGCACCGGGATCGCGGGCGCCATCGGCATCGACGGCCGGGTGGAGGCGGGCGCGCACGGCTTCGCGGGCGAGATCGGCCACATCGTCGTACGGCCCGGCGGCCTGCCGTGTCCGTGCGGGCAGCGCGGCTGTCTGGAGCGGTTCGCCTCCGCGGCGGCGGTCAGCCAGGCATGGGCGGAGGCGTGCGGGGACCCGGAGGCGGACGCGGCCCACTGCGCCAGGGCCGTGAAGTCCGGCGACGCGAGGGCACGGGCGGTCTGGCAGGAGGCCGTGGACGCGCTCGCCGACGGGCTGGTCACCGCGCTCACCCTGCTGGACCCGCGCACCCTGATCATCGGCGGCGGGCTCGCCGAGGCGGGCGAGACGCTGTTCGCGCCGCTGCGCGAGGCCGTCCGGCGGCGGGTCACCTTCCAGAAGCTGCCCTCGATCGTCCCCGCCGCCCTGGGAGACACCGCCGGCTGCCTGGGCGCGGGGCTGCTGGCCTGGGATCTCCTCACCCCTCCCGCGACTTCCACGACTTCCACGACGACTTCCCGGAGGTAGCCCTCTGATGGCCCCCAGCAAGGTTTTCACCGGAGCCCGGGTGGTGTTGCCCACCGGGATCGTGGACGGCGGCCGGGTGATCGTCGACGGCACGCGGATCGCCGGCCACGCCCGCGGGGACGCCGAGACCATCGACGTACGCGGGCACTGGCTGGTCCCCGGCTTCGTCGACCTCCACAACCACGGCGGGGGCGGCGCCTCCTTCTCGGGCACCGCCGACGACGTGCTGACCGCCGTCGGCACCCACCGGCGGCACGGCACCACCACTCTGGTCGCCTCCACCGTCACCGACGACATGGGCACCCTCGTCAAGCAGGCGGGGCTGCTGTCGGAGCTGGCCGAGCAGGGCGAGATCGCGGGCATCCACTTCGAGGGGCCGTTCATCTCGCCGTGCCGCAAGGGCGCGCACTCCGAGGCACTGCTGCGCGACCCGGACCCGGCACAGGTGCGCAGGCTGGTCGACGCCGCGCGCGGCCGGGCGAGGATGATGACGCTCGCCACCGAGCTGCCGGGCGGCATCGACTCCGTACGGCTGCTCGCGGAGCAGGGCGTGATCGCGGCGGTCGGGCACACGGACGCGACGTACGAGCAGACGGTGGAGGCGATCGACGCCGGGGCCACCGTCGCCACCCACCTGTTCAACGCGATGCCGCCGGTGGGACACCGCGCCCCGGGCCCGGTCACGGCCCTGCTGGAGGACGAGCGGGTCACGATCGAGCTGATCAACGACGGCGTGCACCTGCACCCGGCCGCCCTCGAACTGGCCTTCCACCACGCGGGACCCGAGCGGGTCGCCTTCATCACCGACGCCATGGACGCCGCCGGGACCGGCGACGGCCGCTACATGCTCGGCCCGCTCCAGGTCGAGGTCGCGGGCGGGGTGGCGCGACTGGTGGAGGGCGGTTCGATCGCGGGTTCGACCCTGACCCTGGACCGGGCCTTCCAGCGGGCGGTGACGGTCGACCGGCTGCCGGTCGAGCACGTGGTGGCCGCGCTCTCCGCCAACCCGGCCCGGCTGCTCGGCATGGACGACCGGGTGGGCTCCCTGGAACCCGGCAAGGACGCCGACCTGGTGCTGCTCGACGAGGACTTCGCGCTGAAGGGCGTGATGCGGCGGGGCGCATGGGTGGTTGCACCCCAACTGGGCTGATCCATCCGCCCGTACGGCCGCGGCGGCCGGCCCGAGGGGTGGGCGGCCGGCCGTGTCTTTGACATGATCGATCCTCTGGAACGTCGCGACACGCGCTCTTACCCGGGGGAGGTCGGCCCAGGTGATCCTCACGGTCACGCTGAACACCGCTCTCGACATCACCTATCGGGTGCCGTCCCTGAGGCCCCACGCCTCCCACCGGGTGTCCGAGGTGACCGAGCGGCCCGGCGGCAAGGGCGTCAACGTCGCCCGGGTGCTGGCGGCCCTCGGCCACGAGGTGACGGTCACCGGCTTCGCGGGCGGGCGCACCGGGCGCGAGCTGCGCGACCGGCTCGCGGACCGGGCGCCGGGCGTGGTGGACGCGCTGGTCCCGGTCGCGGGCGCGACCCGGCGCACCATAGCCGTCGTCGACGCGCGCACCGGCGACACCACCCAGCTCAACGAGCCGGGCCCGGTCGTCGGCCCCGCCGAGTGGTCCGCCTTCCAGAACGTGTACGAGGAGCTGCTCGGCTCGGTGTCGGCGGTGGCGCTGTGCGGCAGCCTGCCGCCCGGGCTGCCGGTGGGCGCGTACGCCGGTCTGATACGGACGGCGCGGGCGGCCGGGGTTCCCGTCCTGCTGGACACCAGCGGCGAGGCCCTGCGGCGGGGGGTGGCGGCCCGTCCCGACATCATCAAGCCGAACGCCGAGGAACTGGCCGAGCTCACCGGCTCCCACGAGCCCCTGCGCGCCACCCAGGGCGCCCGTCGGCGCGGCGCCCGCGCGGTCGTCGCCTCCCTGGGCGCCGACGGCCTCCTCGCCCACACCGCCGACGGCCTGTGGCGGGCCACCCCGCCGGCCCGTGTGCAGGGCAATCCCACCGGCGCCGGGGACTCCGTGGTCGCCGGCCTGCTCTCCGCCCTGGCGGAGCACCTCCCCTGGCCGGCCCGCCTGATCCGCGCGGCCGCCCTGTCCACGGCGACGGTCCTGTCCCCGGCGGCGGGCGAGTTCGACCGCCAGGTTTACGAGAGGCTGCTGAGGCAGGTGGCGGTGACGGGGGAGGTCAGTGCCGCCTAGCTAGCTCTTGACCTGCCCCTTCTTCAGCCACAGCTGGTCCAGCAGGACGTCGCACTTGTCGCCGTCCTGGCAGGAGAGGGTGATCGTGTTGGTGCCCTTGGTGAGGCTGGGCCACGCGTAGGTCGTCGTCCAGCCCTTGGCGAAGTCGCCGTCGGCGGCACGCGCGAAGTTCCCCATGCGCAGCTTGCTGCCGAACACCTTGCCGTTGACGGTGAGCGTCATCTCCTGGTCGTCGCCGGCAGCGCTGTAGTGCGCGAAGAGTGTGTAGACGCCGTCCTCGGGAATGCCGTTCACGTTCCAGGTGACCTGGGCGCCGGGTGTGTTGAGGCCGCCCACATACACACCGCCGTCGGCGCTGGCGCCCTCGACGTCCGACGCGGTCGTCGCCCCGTTCTCGAAGCGGAGCGCCTTGGCGTCGATCTTCGGCAGCTCCTGCGGGGCCTCCGCGTCGGCGCTCGTCGACGGGCTCGGCTCCGAGCTCTGCGTGGCCGTGGGGGTCGTGCCGCCGGCCTTGTCCTCGCCCTTGTCGTCGGAGTTGCCGTTGAGCATGGCCACGCTGATGCCGATGACGACCGCGGCGACCACCGCGACGGCGCCGATCAGCAGGCCCTTGGTGTTCGGACCCCGGCCACCGCCGCCCTGACCCGGCTGGCGGCTCGTGGGCGCGCCGCCCGGATGGGTCTCCGGAGCGGCGTAGTGGGCGTTCGGCCTGCCGTACGCGCCCTGCTGCTGCGGGACCTGGCCTTGGGGAGCCGCGGGGGGCTGCTGGCCGTACTGCCGCTGACCGACCGTGCGGACCCGGTTGACCGCGTTCGGGTAGCCGTAACCGCCGGAGGGCGGCTGGGCGCCGTTGGCCTGACCGTCGGCGTACAGGTATCCGAACGGGTCGTCGTCCTCGGGCGTGCTCGCGCCGCTGTTGCCGGCCGTCATCCCTAGGTCTCCTCAAGCGTGGTGCGGGTGGTGCAGTACGTCGTGAGAAAAGCGAGCCTACCTGCTTCGCGGAGCCCCAATGGGTGACTCGCGCCGCATCGGTTCGCTGACCTGCGACTCAACCCGCGCGACGATGTTGCCGGGGGCGAGATCTTTTCTCGACGTACATCCTTTCGTCAGCGGATTTCAACACTTCGTCCGCCGTCATTCCACAATGCGCCCAGCCGATGCCGAAGCTCGCCCCGACCCGGACGGCCCGGCCCTCGGCCCGGATCGGCTGGATGATCTCGTTGCGCAGGCGTACCGCGAGGTCCTGGGCGTCGGCCTGGCCGAGCCCGTCGGCGAGGATCACGAACTCGTCGCCGCCGAGCCGGGCCACGGTGTCGCCGTCGCGCACGCCGTTGCTCAGCCGCCGGGCCACCTCGATGAGGACGTCGTCGCCCGCGTTGTGCCCGAACCGGTCGTTGATCGACTTGAAGCCGTCGAGGTCGCAGAAGAGGACCGCGAGCCCCTTGGCACCGTCGTCGTGGTCGCCCTCGGGGGCGATGACGTGCACGTGGTGGTCGTGGGTGTCGTACGCCGGTATGCCCGGCCCGAAGTCGAAGTCGTGACCGCCGACGGCGTAGGCGGGGTGGCCGTAGGCCGCGTCCAGCGACTCCGGCTCGCCCTCGGGCCCCGCCTGGGGCCGCCGGCACAGCCGGGCGGACAGCCGGGAGCGCAGCTCGGCGGAGTTGGGCAGGCCGGTGAGGGAGTCGTGGGAGGCTCGGTGGGCGAGCTGCAGCTCGCGGCGCTTGCGCTCCTCGATGTCCTCGACGTGGGTGAGCAGGAAGCGGGGGCCGTCGGCGGCGTCGGCGACGACGGAGTTGCGCAGGGACACCCAGACGTACGTGCCGTCGCGGCGGGCGAGGCGGAGCTCGGCCCGGCCGCCCTCGGCGGAGGTGCGCAGCAGGGTGCCTATGTCCTCGGGGTGGACGAGGTCGGAGAAGGAGTAGCGGCGCATCGCGGAGGCGTGGCGGCCCAGCAGCCGGCACAGGGCGTCGTTGGTGCGCAGGAGGCGGCCGTGCTGGTCGCCGCCCATCTCGGCGATGGCCATGCCGGAGGGGGCGTACTCGAAGGCCTGCCGGAAGCTTTCCTCGCTGGCGCGCAGGGCCTGCTGCTCGCGCTCCAGGCGGACCAGGGCACGCTGCATGTTCGCACGTAGACGCGCGTTGCTGATCGCGATGGCGGCCTGGAAGGCGTACATCTGCAGCGCCTCGCGGCCCCAGGCGCCGGGCCGGCGGCCGTTGCGCGGGCGGTCCACGGAGATCACGCCGAGCAGCTCGCCGGAGGAGCCGCCCGGTCCGCCGGGGGTGTACAGGGGCGCGAACAGCCGGTCGGAGGGGTGCCACTCGTCCTCGAAGCGGGGCGGGGGCCCGTCGGTGTACCACGTCGGGATGTCGTCCTCGTCGAGGACCCAGCCCACGGTGTGGGGGATGAAGACCAGTCCGTCCCAGTCCTCGCCCATGGTGAGCCGGCGCTCCCAGGACTCGCGGGAGCCGACGCGGCCGGTGATGAGGGAGTCGGCGGCGGAGTCCCCGGACAGGGCGGCGACGACGAGGTCGCCGTCGGGACGTACGAGGTTGACGCAGGCCAGCTCGTAGCCGAGGCCGTTCACGACGCCGTCGGCGACGGTCTGCAGTGTGTCCGCCAGGCTCCGCGCGGTGTTCATGTCCGCCATGACCCGGTGCAGTTGCCGCAGGGACGCAAGACGGACGTACGGCTCCGACTCGGTCTCCATGCTCGCCCTCCCCCCGCGACCTCGCAGTGAACCAAGGGTGCTCTTCGTCGTATCGTCTGGTGCGGTCTTCCGTGCAGTCTCAGCCACTGAATCACAGCGCGAAGCCCACTCGGTACACAGGGTCAACAATTCATGGCCCCTGTGACTCAAGTCACAGGCAAACGTGAACAAATGAGTGGAGTTTCTGCATTTTCCCTGTGCGTTTCCTGAACGCAGGGTTTGTTCATGTGCAGACATGATGCACGAGAGATCCACCGGACCACGCGGGAACCAGCCCTTCCGCCCTTCCGCCCTCCCGCCGTTCCGCCCCCTGGTCCTCCGGCCCTAGGTCCGGGCTCGGGCGAAGGCCCGATGCGCGGGCCGCGCGGCGGTGGCTAGCGTTCCGTGTGTGCCGAACACATCCCCCGCGCCGCCCGCCCCCTCCCCCACTCCCACCCCCACCGTTGCCGCCAGGCATGCTGAGGAGGTGACCAACGACGAGTTCCGTGCCGCGATGTCCCGGCTGGCCGCGGGTGTGGTCCTGGTGACCGCGCAGGAGCCGCCGCTCGACCCGGACGACCCGCACGCGCCGGACGGCGAGGACGCGGGCATGACGGCGACGGCGTTCATGTCGGTGTCCCTGGACCCGCCGCTGGCCCTGGTCAGCCTGCGCGAGGGCTCCCGCATGGACGACCTGCTCGCCGAGCAGCCGCTGTGGGCGGTGTCGGTCCTCGCCGAGAACCAGCGGCACGTCGCCGGCCGCTTCGCCATGAAGGGCCGGGTCAGCGACCGGCTGCTGTTCAAGGACCTCTCCTGGACGCGCGGCGAGTCCTCCGGCGCGCCGCTGCTGACCGGCGCCCTGGCCACCTTCGAGCTGCGCACCGAGCAGCGGGTGACGGCGGGCGACCACACCCTGGTCGTCGGCCGTGTCCTGACGGCCCACGTCCCGGGCGCGGAGGGCGGTCCGCTGCTGTACTACCGCGGCCGCTACCGCCAACTGGGCTGACGGCGTCGCCTCCGGCCCCTGTCACATCCAGTCTCTCCCCGACCGCCCCCGCTTGGTCTCCGAGCGCTGCTTCTTCTCCCGCAGCCGGCGCTCGTTGATGCCGCGGGGGATCCGGGTGGGCTTGCGCGGCCTGGGCGGCGGCGCGGTGGCCTCGGCGAGGAGCGCGGCGAGGCGTACGGCGGCGGCCTCGCGGTTGCGCCACTGGGAGCGGTGCTCGGAGGAGCGGACGCTGATCACGCCGTCGACGAGGCGGCCCGCGAGCCGCTCCAGGGCGCGCTGCTTCCACACCTCGGGCAGGGCCTCGGTGTTCGCGAGGTCGAAGCGCAGCTCCACAGCCGAGTCGCTGGTGTTGACGTGCTGTCCGCCGGGCCCCGAGGACCGCGAGAACCGCCAGACCAGCTCGGCCTCGGGAAGCGCGACGGAGCCGCGGATGACATGGGGACCGGACATGCCGTCCATGTTCCCGGACCTGTCCAGGTCACGTCACCGGGTTTTCGCGCACGTTCGAACGGGGCTTGGCAAAAAAGGTAAAGAGATGCGGAACCCCGGGGACCCCCTTGGCGTTCCTACGAGTGGCGGTAGCTTCGTCCGCACACGCAACGAGGGAAGGGACTCCCAACATGGCTGTAAGCCTGTCCAAGGGCGGCAACGTCTCGCTCACCAAGGAAGCTCCGGGCCTGACCGCCGTCACCGTGGGCCTCGGCTGGGACGTCCGCACCACCACCGGCACGGACTTCGACCTGGACGCCTCCGCGATCGCGGTCAACGCCCAGGGCAAGGTCTACTCCGACGCCCACTTCGTCTTCTTCAACAACAAGCAGACCCCGGACAACACCATCGTCCACACCGGTGACAACCGCACCGGCGAGGGCGAGGGCGACGACGAGGCGATCAACGTCAACCTGGCCGGCCTCCCCGCCGACATCGACAAGATCGTCTTCCCGGTCTCCATCTACGACGCCGAGAACCGCGGCCAGAACTTCGGCCAGGTCCGCAACGCCTACATCCGCATCGTCAACCAGGCCGGCGGCACCGAGATCGCCCGCTACGACCTGTCGGAGGACGCGGCCACCGAGACGGCCATGGTCTTCGGCGAGCTGTACCGCAACGGCGCGGAGTGGAAGTTCCGCGCGGTGGGCCAGGGCTACGCCTCGGGCCTGGTCGGCATCGCCCAGGACTTCGGCGTCAACGTCTGACGGGCGCGCCCCCGCTGACACGGCCCCGGCCTTCCGAAAGGCCGGGGCTTCCTCCATCAGGGGTGCGCCGGCTTGCCGTTCCCGTACAGCCAGTCCTCCCAGATCTTGCTGAAGTCCTTGTCCGGGGCCTTCTTCTCCACGTACGCGGTGAAGTCGGCGGTGGACGCGTTGCCGTGGCGGTGGGCGGCGGCCCAGCCCTGGGCGATGTCGTGGAAGGTGTCGTCGCCGACGGTCTGGCGGATCTTGTGCAGGACCATCGCGCCGCGGTCGTAGACGGACGGGTCGAAGATGTGCGCGGCGCTGCTCGGCCTGCCCGGCGGGAAGTCCCAGACGGCCTTGTTGTGGGCTCCGTCCGGGTAGTGGTCGCCGCGGTAGAGCTCGTCGAAGGTCTGCTGTGCGCCGGCGCCGCCGTTGTCCTCCGCCCACAGCCACTCGGCGTACGTCGCGAAGGCCTCGTTGAGCCACACGTCCCGCCAGCTCCTGGGGGAGACGGAGTTCCCGTACCACTGGTGGGCGATTTCGTGGACGAGGGTGTCCAGGTTGGGGGCGCCGGGGTAGACGGGCCGGCTCTGGGTCTCCAAGGCGTAAACGGTGTCCTTGAGGCGGTCGACGATCGCACCGGTGGACGAGAAGGGGTACGGGCCGAAGGTGTCCTCCGCCCACTCCATGACCTCGGGGATCTTCGCGAGCACCGCCCGGCTCGCCTCCGCCTGGGTCGGATCCACGGCGACGTACACCGGCAGGCCGCTCTTCGTGGTGGAGCGTGTGATCTCGAAGCGTCCGATGGCGACGGTGGCCAGGTAGCTCGCCATCGGCTCGGCGGTGTGCCAGTGGAACGTCGTGCGTCCCCCGCGGGTCGTCTCGCTCCTCAACTCGCCGTTGGAGACGGCCCGCAGTCCCTGGGGCACGGTGACCGAGAGGTCGTAGGCAGCCTTGTCGGACGGGTGGTTGTTCCCCGGGAACCACGCCATCGAGCCGACCGGCTGCCCGAGGGCGAGGGCGCCGTCGGCGGTGGGCAGCCAGCCCTCCTTCGACCCGTCGGGGTCGACGACGGTCTGCGGCTGCCCGGCGTACCGCACCGTCGTACGGAACGTCTCGCCCTTCACCAGGTCGTCGTGCGGCCGCACGGTGAGTTCCTGCCCGGCCCGGCTGAACCGGGCGGTCTTCCCCTCCACCGTGACGCCGCGCACCTCCAGCCCCTGGAGGTCGAGGTTGAAGGCGGACAGGTCCTTGGTGGCCCGGGCGGTGATGACCGCCGTACCCGTCAGGTGACGGCGGTCCGGGTCGTAGGCGAGGGTCAGGTCGTAGTGGCTGACGTCGTAGCCGCCGTTGCCCGCCCTGGGGAAGTACGGATCGCGCAGGCCGGACCCGCCCGGGGTGCCCCGCACGCCTCCGTCACATCCGGTCAGCGCGAGCAGGGACAGGGCGCAGCCGACCGCGGCGGCCCGGGCAATTGGTGCGAATCGATACACGTGCGCGATCCTATGCCGCGCCCATGACACCATCGCCTACGTGCTCGACATCGGCTACGCCCTCTCCAACCGCTTCCCCGACCCCCCACAGACGGACTACCGCCGCGTGGACGTGCACGCCCTGCGGCACGACCTGTTCTGCGGTGACGTCTACCTGGCCGACACCGAGGCGGACCGCGAGCTGGCCACGGCCTGGGGCTGGGTGCCGGTGCTGGACTTCGCCTGGGCCCTGTGCGACATCGTCGAGCGGCTGGACCAGGACCCGGCCGGCTCCCGCGCCTCCCGCCCGCAGCGGGCGGAGCTGGACTTCACCGAGTCCACGGACCGCATGTTCTTCGAGCGCCGCTTCGGCTGGGTCGACATCGACTCCGACTGGATGCCCGCCGAGGAGCCCCCGCTGACCTTCTCCCACTCGGAGCTGCGCCGCGAGGCCCGCGACTTCCTGCACGACCTGCTCGCCGACCTGTGCGACCTGCACGAGGACCTGGCGGAGAACCCGGCCGTCTGGACCCTCCAGTCCCGCTACCCCCGCGTCCCCTGAAGCCCTCTCACCCCCTCATCTCCTTCACCCCCTCACCCCTCCACCCTGATCCCCAGCTCCGACGCCAGCGCCGGCGCCAGATCCAGAAGCTGACCGGCGCTGATCACGGCTCCCGCCAGCCGGTCCACCCCGCCCGCGATCTCCAGCGTGACGGCGCTCCGCAGGTCCACGTCCGTGAGCGTCGCCGCGCCGAAGTCGGCGCCCTTCACCTCGCAGTCCACGAACTCCACCCGCTCCAGCCGGGCGCCCCCGAAGTCCGGCTCGACGAGGACGCAGCTCTCGAAGACGACGTCCCGGAGCTTCGCCCTGCGCAGATTCAGGTAGTCGACCTTGCCGCCGCGGATCCGCACCCGCTCCAGGACCGCTCCGTGGAGCTGCACACCACCGAGGCGGGCGTCGAGCACCTCCACATCGCGCAGGGTCGCCTCGGCGAGGTCGGTGCCGACACCCCGTATGCCGGTGAGCACCGAGTCAAGAAGGCGCGCGTGACGCAGTGACGTGTCGTCCAGCGCGCAGCCCCTGAGCGCGCAGTCCATGAAACGCGCGCCCGCCCCGTCCTGCCCCGCGAAGTCCTCCTCCCTGAACTCGAGCCCGTCGTAGTCCCCGTCCGGCGCCAGCCCCCCGCCGCCGTACGCCTCCAGCGCCGGCAACCGCACCTCGGGCCGCCGCGCGCCCTTCACGGCGGTCCCGCCACTCGCTCTCCTCGCCATGCCCCCATGCTGCACCCCGCCACTGACATTCCCCCTGTCCGGCCCGGCCGGGGCGGCCGGGGTCGTCACAGCGTCTGAGGGCGGTCAGTGTCGCCTTCGGATTCCATGGTCCCCCGTCCCCCGGCCGGCGGGCGGCAGCCGAGGCCGATCAGTGCGGAGGTGAAGTGCCCGAGGTCGGTGAAGGTGCGGCCGGCGGCCGGCGGGACGCCGTGGAGGACCAGCAGGACGGCCAGGTACGGGTGACGCCAGGGCGGCACGATCCGGTACGTCAACACCCCCCATCACCCCGGCCAGGGCGTAACTCACCCCGACGTCGGGGGTGTTGACGGCCGACTGCGACGCCATGTGCCGCTGGACCGTCCACAGCAGCACGCCCTCGCTGATCAGCGCGGCCGGCACGTGCGCGGACACGCACACCGCCAGCCGGCGCAGGGTGCCCAGCCGGCGCTCGGCCCGCGCGTGGGAGACCGTGCAGAGGACCGCGTACGGCAGCCAGTGCCGCTGTCGATCCACAGGGCAGGCGCCGCGGACGTACGCCGCCACCGCCCGCGGCCCACGCCGCATCCGCGGGCCCGCGTTCACCCGCGCCAGTACGGTCGGCAGACCGAGCGGGGCGCCCGGTGAGCCGACCGCCGTGACACGCCATCGGATGGCCCATCATGCCTTGCGGTCGACCTTCGGGTCATAGCGTACAGAATATGACGAAACGCCATATCGCTCTGCTCCTGAGCGCCGCCGCGCTGGCCGCCTCGGGTGTCGCCGCCGCCCCGCCGATCTCGGTGCCCAGGACGTACCTGGTGTTCCCGGGGCAGTCGATCCAGAAGGCGGTGGACTCCGCGAAGCCGGGCGACACCGTGCTGGTGACGCCCGGCGTCCACCGCGAGAGCGTCAAGGTGACCACGCCCGGTCTGACCCTGCGCGGCATGGGCCGCAGCACCGTCCTGAAGCCGGCCGCCAAGGCCGCCGGCGACTGCGGCGAACGCGGCAACGGCATCTGCGTGATGGGGACCAAGGACCAGCGCCTGGAGGGTGTCACCGTCTCCGACCTGACCGTGGCCGGCTTCTCCCGCGCCGGAGTGATGTCGATCGACACCGACCGGCTGACCGTGCGGAACGTGACCGCCGAGAAGAACGGCCTGTGGGGCCTCGCCGAGGAGCACTCCGTGCGCAGCGAGTACCGGCAGAACACCGCCCGCGGCAACGGCGACGCGGGCCTCTTCCTCGCCAACACGATCACCGCCGAGCAGGGCGCCACCGACACCGACGGAACCCGGATCGCCCACAACCGCCTCGAGAACAACCGGATCGGCGTCACCGTCCGCCGGCTGCGGGACCTCACCGTCGCCGGCAACGAGATCACCGGCAACTGCGCGGGCGTGTTCGTCGTCGGCGACGAGAACAAGCCGAGGGCCGGCGACCTGACCGTGCGCGACAACTGGGTCGTGGAGAACAACAAGTACTGCGCCGCGACCGCCCGGCTGCCCCACCTGCAGGGCTCGGGCATCGTCCTGACCGGCGCCGAGGAGACCACCGTGACCCGCAACACGGTCACCGGCAACTCGGGCAAGTCCCCGCTGTCGGGCGGCATCGTGCTCTTCAAGAGCATGGTCGGCGCCTCCAGCGAGAACAACCGGATCAGCGACAACGCGCTGCACGGCAACTCCCCCGCCGACCTGGTCAACCAGGAGAGCGCCACGCACAACAACGCCTTCCGGAACAACTCCTGCCGGGCCTCCAAGCCCGCGGGGATGTGCTGAGGCCGTAACCGCACCTGTCACCACACCCGGCCCCCAGGGGGACCGCCAGGAGGAAGGCGGCACATGACGACCGCACAGATCGCTCACACTGCCGAGACCGCCGAGACCGCACAAGTCGCTCAGACCGCTCAGACCGCCCCACCGCCGTCCATGCGGCTCAGGGAACTCGCGTTCGGGGCGGCATGTGCCGCCGCCCTCCGCGCGGCCGCCCGGCTGGGTGTGGCCGACGCGCTCGGCGACACCCCCGCGGCCGTGGAGGACCTCGCGGCCGCGGTGAAGACCGAGCCCACCCCGCTGCGCCGGCTGCTGCGGGCCCTGACCTGCTACGGCGTCTTCACCGAACAGCCCGACGGCACCTTCGCGCACACCGACATGTCCCGGCTGCTGCGCGAGGACGACCCGGGCAGCCTGCGCTACATCACCCTGTGGTGCACCGAGCCATGGACCTGGGACGCCTGGCCCAAACTGGACGAGGCGGTGCGCACCGGCCGCAACGTCATCCAGGACCTGTACGGCAAGGAGTTCTTCGTCCACCTCAACGAGGACGCCCCCGAGTCGGCGGACGTCTTCAACCGGGCCATGACGACCTCCAGCAAGCAGTCCGCCCGGGACGTCGCCGAACTCCTCGACCTGTCCGGCGCCTCCTCCATCGCCGACATCGGCGGCGGCCAGGGCCACGTGGTGGCCGGCCTGCTGGAGAAGTACCCGGCCCTGCACGGCACCCTGCTGGACCTGCCGCGCGTGGTGGCGGGTGCCGACCCCCGGCTGCTCGAGGGCGGCTCGCTCGCACACCGGGTACGGATCGTGCCCGGCGACTGCCGCGAGGCCATCCCCGTCAAGGCCGACGTCTACATCATCAAGAACATCCTGGAGTGGGACGACGACTCCACCGCCCGCTGCCTGCGCAACGTCATCGACGCCGGCGGGCCCGGGGCACGCGTCGTCGTCATCGAGAACCTCGTCGACGACACCCCGTCCATGCGGTTCAGCACCGCCATGGACCTGCTGCTCCTGCTGAACGTCGGCGGAGCCAAGCACACCACCGACAGCATGGTCGGGCGCCTGAAGGCCGCCGGCCTGACCATCGACGACATCAGCCCCGTCAACCCCTACCTGCACGCCTTCGACTGCACGGTGCCCGCCTGACCGGAAGCCGAGAAGAACCCCTCCCCCGCACACGCCGGTCGCCGGGCCCGCTGCACCACGGGCCCGGCGGCCGACGGCCGTCCGGGAGGGAGCCGGACGGCGGCGGACGGACGGCTCAGTCGCGCTCCCACAGGTAGAAGCGACGTGCCATCGCGTCCTTCGGCGAACGCCAGGTCTCGGGGTCGTACGCGCTGACGTACGCCGACAGCCGGTCGCTGATCCCCCGGAACTCGGGGTGGTCCGCCACCTTGGCGACGGCCGGCCCCGGGTCCCGGTCCGCCTCGATCAGATGCAGGTACACATCGCCGAACTCGAAGAGGCTGCGCCGGGTGACGCCGGCCAGGTGCGGCAGCTCCCCCCGGTCGGACTCCTCGAAGATCTTCGCGATGTCGGGGGCCGAACCCGGAGCCATCCGGGCGACGATCAGGGCCTGGTGCGTATTCCGCACATTCCGCACGTTCCTTCCTCCGTCCGGCTCAGTCGGAGCTCAGGGCCGGCTCGGCCCGTCGTCCGGCCGCGGCCTTCTCGATCTTGTCGCGGATCAGGGCCATCTGGATCTTCGAGTTCTTGTTGATGTTGTCGGTCATCCAGGCGTCGTCGACCGGGGCTTCCGGCTTCATCGCGAAGTCCTGCGTCCAGATCATCCGTGTGCCGCCGGGCACCTCCTCGTAGCGCCAGTGGATGTTCATGTGGTCGAAGGGCCCGGTCTCCACCCGGCGGGCCCTGACGGTGAGCGTGGTCCGGTCGGGCTCGCGCTCGGAGACCCAGCTCCAGACCGTGCCGTTCTCGTCGGGGTGCATCGTCAGCCGGAAGGTGCACTTGTTCCCCTCCCGCGACAGGATCTCCGCGGAGGCGTACTCGCTGAACAGCCGCGGCCAGCTCTCCACGTCGTTGGTCATCTCCCAGACCAGGTCCACCGGCGCGGCGATGGTGATCTCGTTCTCCGTGTGGCCGGCCATCTCACGCTCCTGCCAGAAGGGTGTTGTTGACGAGGTCGAGGAACTTGCGGGGCGTCTTGCAGTGCTCCGCGTCGGGCGGCATCGGCATGCCGTGCCGGTTCTCCAGCTCGCCCACGATGCCGAGCAGGCCGAGCGAGTCGATGCCGAGCTCCTCGAAGGCGATGTCGGGCCGCTCCGCCAGCTCCTGCGGGCTGACGGCGATACCGGCCGTCCTCTTCATGAGTTCGGACAGTTCTTCCACGGTGATTCGGTCACTCATGCGGTTCCTCTCCTTGTTGCTCCCGGCTGGTTGCTCCGGCGCCCGGTCAGGGGGCGCCGACGGCTCCGTGCCGCAGAACCAGCGCCGAGTTCGAGCCCATGAGCCCCCGGCTGAGGACCAGCGCCGTACCCACCTGCGCGGCACGGGCACATCCGGTCACCAGATCGAGGTCATGGCAGATGTCGAAGACGTTCGGGGTGGGCGGGATCAGCCCGTGTTCCATCGCCAGGACCGCCGCCACCGCATCCAGCACCGGCGCCGCGCAGTACGCCCGGCCCGTACCGGTCTTCGGCGCCGTCACCGGCACCCGCCGCCCGTGCCCGCCCAGCGCGTCCGCGATGGCCAGCGCCTCCGCCCGGTCCGCCTCGGGCACACCGAGCGCGTCGGCGAAGACGACGTCGACCTCCTCCGGGGCGCACCCGGCCTCGGCCAGCGCCCCGCGGATCGCCTCCGCCAGCCCCTCCCGGGACAGCTCCCAGCGGGAAGCGCCGGTGAAGGTCGCCGCGTGCCCGGCCAGAGTGGCCCGTACCGGCACCCCCCGTTCCCGGGCCGCGCCCGCCTCCTCCACGGTGAGCATCGCACCGCCCTCGGCCGGCACGAACCCGCACGCCCCTTCCGTGAACGGCCGGTACGCCCGCGCCGGGTCGTCCACCGGGCTCAGCTCCCGGTAGCCGAGCTGACAGACCATCGAGTACGGGGCCAGCGGCGCCTCCGTCGCACCCGCCACGATCACGTCCGTACCGCGCTCCACGGCCCGCGCCGCGTGCGCCAGCGCGTCCAGACCGCCGGCCTCGTCGGCGGCGACCACCGAGCACGGCCCCTTGAAGCCGCGGCGGATCGAGATCTGTCCGGTGCTGGCCGCGTAGAACCAGGCGATCGACTGCCAGGGGCCGACGTAGCGGCTGCCCTTGCTCCACAGCTTCTGCAGTTCCCCCTGGCCGAACTCGCCCCCGCCGGACCCGGCCGCGGTGACCACACCCGCCGAGAACGGCGCCCCCTCGGTGTCCGCCCGGCCCAGCCGGGCGTCCTCGAGAGCGGCGTCGGCCGCGGCCATCGCGAAGTGCGTGTACCGGTCCGTCTGGACGAGATAACGCTCCTCGACCGCCGCCGACGGATCGAAGGACCGGACCTCGCCGGCCACCTTCAGCGGCAGATGCCCGCAGCCCTCACGGGTGATGCGGTCCAGGACGCTCAGACCCTCCTCGGTGGACTTCCAGAAGCTCTCGGTGCTCGTTCCGTTGGGCGCGACCACACCGATACCGGTGACGGCGGCCCGCCGCTTGGGGGGTTCGCTCATCGTGTCCTCTCCCTCTGCCGGGTCAGGATCACCGCCGACTGGAAACCGCCGAACCCGCTGCCCACGGAGAGCACGCTGTTCAGCTTCCGTTCGCGGGCGGCCCGCGGGACGTAGTCCAGATCGCACTCGGGGTCCGGGGTCTCGTAGTTGGCGGTCGGCGGAACGACCTGGTGGGCCAGCGCCAGCACACAGGCCACCACCTCGATCGCCCCGATCGCCCCCAGCGAGTGACCCACCATCGACTTGATGGAGCTCATCGGCGTGTCGTAGGCGTGGTGGCCCAGCGCCCGCTTCACCGCGGCCGTCTCGTGCCGGTCGTTCTGCCGGGTGCCGGAACCGTGCGCGTTCACGTAGTCGATCGCCGAGCCGTCCAGCCGGGCGTGGTCCAGCGCGGTCTCTATCGCCTGCGCCATCTCCAGGCCCTCACTGGTCAGGCCGGTCATGTGGTAGGCGTTGCCGAACGTGGCGTAGCCGGTCAGCTCGCAGTACACGTGCGCGCCACGGGCCCGCGCGTGCTCCAGCTCCTCCAGGACCAGCACCGCACTCCCCTCACCCATGACGAACCCGTCACGGTCGTTGTCGAAGGGGCGGGAGGCGTGCGCGGGATCGTCGTTGTTCGGCGACGTGGCCCTGATCGCGTCGAAGCACGCCATCGTGATCGGCGATATCGGCGAGTCCGACGCCCCGGCTATGCAGACGTCCGCCCGGCCCTCCTCCACGGTGTGCAGGGCGTACCCGACCGCGTCCAGCCCGGACGTGCAGCCCGTCGACACCGTCTGCACCGGACCGCGCGCCCCGAACCGCTCCGCCACCGTCGACGCCAGCGTGCTCGGTGTGAACGCCCGCTCCAGATGCGGCTGGGCCCGGTGGTGGTCCACGTCCCAGCGCTCACCGCGGTGGCTGACCAGGACGTAGTCGTTCTCCAGGCGGGTCGTGCCGCCCACCGCCGTGCCCAGGGAGACCGCGACCCGCCACGGGTTCTCCCCGGCCAGGTCGATTCCCGAGTCCCGCACCGCCTCCTCGCCGGCCACCAGCGCGAACTGGATGTACCGGTCGCAGCGCGCCACCTGCTCCTCGTCCAGCCCCGCGGCCACCGGGTCGAAATCGCACTCGGCGGCTATCCGGGACCGCAGACCTGTCGGGTCGAAGAACGTGATGCCCCGCGTCGCCGTACGCCCGTCGGCCAACAGGTCCCAGAACGCGGGGGCACCGATCCCGCCCGGCGCCACCACTCCTATACCGGTGACCGCCACCCGCCGGGTCATGACCGCGCCTCCGCCGCCCCGGCCCCCTCCGCGGCGGTCGCCACCGGCACCGTCTCGGTGCCCTCCGTGTCGACGTGGCCGAGCTGCGGGCGCGGCGCCAGCGGCCCCAGGTGGAAGACGATCCGCGCCTCCACCTTGCCCACGTTGCGGAACCGGTGCCGCATGTACGCGGGAATCATCAGCCCCTGCTCCGGCCGCAGCGGCTGCGGGTCGCCGTCCAGGTCCACCTCCAGCTCGCCGCAGACGACGTACACGAACTCCTCGGAGTACGGGTGGTAGTGCTCGGCGATGCGGTCACCGGGCTGCACGATGGCCACGCCCATGAAACCGCTGGTCGAACCGACCGTGGCCGGGGTGAGCATGGCGCGCAGATCGCCTCCACGCCTGGTGTTGGGCTCGACCTCACTGAGATCCACGATTCTGGGTCGGGGTTTGATCACGTCGTTCCTCCGGTGGTGTGCTACGTCGACTTGGGGATGCGTCAGGCGTCAGGCGTCAGGTGTCCGGTGTCAGGCGTCCGGCATCGGGCGTCGGGCGTCAGGCGTCAGGCGCGGACCGGCGGTCGGTGATGAGCTCCATACGGGCCAGGGAGAGCAGCCGCGCCAGGTCGCCGTCCTTCCCGGCGGCGCCCTCGTCGAGTTCGAGCAGCGTGGTCAGCTCCGACATCTGCGCGGCATCCGACAGCCCCAGCGCCACGGCCGGGCCGGCGGCCTCCAGACCACCCCGGACGTCGATCAGCCGTACGACCACGTCGTCCCGCTCGAACACCGTGCTGCGCAGCACCGGGTTGTGCGGATCGTCCGCGGCCCGCTCGTCCTGCCGGGCCAGCAGCTCGGCCAGCTTCATGCCCATGCCCGGTCGCGCCGGGTAGAACAGCGCGTGCCGCTCCGCCTCCTCGCCCTCCTGACCGACCGTCACGTGGTGCACGGCGGGCAGCGCCGCCCGTGTGAAGAACACCCGCGCGGACTCCTGGTCGTTCAGGTCCCGGTCCTGCTCCAGATACGGGTTGATGGCCTCCTCCACCGCCCGGATCCCCGGCTGCCGGGCCACATGCCTGAGCGCCGCCAGCAGATCCCCGCGCACCTCGATCGCCCGCACCACCCGGTTGCCGTGCATGAACAGCGAGGTCCGGCACAACCGGGTCGTGTCGTCGACCCGCGCCTCGGGCGACTCGTAGTTCGTCAGCAGCTCGGCGACCTTCCGCTCGCTGCCCGGCTTCACCGTGAAGGTGAGCGCGTGCCGGATCACACCGTCACCGATCCGCGGCTCGGCCTGCAGCCGCCGCCCGGCCGCCGCCTTCTCGCCTCCGGTCTCCCGCACGATGTGGAACCGCAGCGACCGGGTGTCCCGGATACAGCTGTGCATCGGCTCCACCATCCGCACGTGCTCCTCGCTGTTCACCCAGGCGAGGAACGGCGGGGCGCTCTCCCACTCGCTCGTGATCAGCCACTGGGACGGATTCTCGATCGACTGGCACAGCTGGTCGCTGACATGCCCGGGAACAGCGGCGACCTGCTTGCCCATCTGCTCGTACGCCTCCAGGAACTGCTGCTGGGCGCCGTCGCAGACGTCCACCAGCAGCACCACCCGGAGCCGGGAGCCGTCGAAGACGGACTGCGAGACAGTTTTCGAGGCCTGCTGCCTGGTCGGTTCTGAAACTCGCTCAGAAATGGCGGTCATCTGCGTACGTCTCCTTGGCGGGGCTGGGAGGGCTTCTCGGGGCTCGGGGGCTTCTCGGGACCGGGGGATTCTCAGGACTGGGGACAGGGGGAACGCCGGCCGCGGATGACGCGACGTCAGCGTGATCTCGATCCTGGGCCGGTACCGAACGGTCCGCGACTCGTGTGCACCACCCGGGTGATCACAGGGGTGATTGCGCCCCCCGACGCACGCGGACCCGCCCTCCACCGGGCATGGAAACTCCGACGCGCCCCGCAGACCGCACCCCCACACCCGCACCCCCGCTCCTGGAGGCATCGATGCACCAAGAAGCCGACCACCAGGTACCCGTCCTCATCGTCGGCGGCTCCCTGGTGGGTCTGTCCACCTCGCTCTTCCTCGGCCGCCTCGGCGTACCGCACCTGCTGGTCGAGCGGCACTCCGGCACCTCCATCCACCCACGCGGACGAGGCAACAACGTGCGCACCATGGAGCTGTTCCGGGTCGCCGGCATCGAACCCGACATCAAGACGGCCGCATCCCTGCTCGCGGACAACCACGGCATCCTGCAGACCCCGACGCTGGTCGGCGACGCCGGCGAATGGCTCTTCAAACACATCGACCCGGGCGGCGGCCTGGCCCGGTTCAGCCCCACCGCCTGGTGCCTGTGCAGCCAGAACGACCTCGAACCCGTCCTGCTCGACGGCGCCCGCCGGCTCGGCGGCGACCTGCGCTACTCCCACGAGATGGAAACCTTCGAACAGGACGACGAAGGGGTCACAGCGGTCGTACGGGACCGGGCCACCGACGAGCGGTACACCGTCCGCGCGGCCTACCTCGTCGCCGCCGACGGCCCCCGCAGCCCAGTCCGCAACCGTCTCGGCATCGGCCAGAGCGGTCCCGGCGACCTCTTCGCCAACGTCAGTGTCACCTTCCGCTCCAAACTCCTCACCGAGGTCGTCGGCGACCGCCGCTTCATCTGCTGCTACCTCACCGACCCGGGCGCCGACGGCGCCCTCCTCCCCGTCGACAACAAGGAACACTGGGTGTTCCACGCCCCCTGGCACCCCGAGCGCGGCGAAACCCTCGACGAATTCACCGAGGACCGCCTCGAACGGCACATCCGCCGTGCCGTCGGCAACCCCGGCCTCGACGTCGAAATCACCGGAAAGGCGTCCTGGCGAGCCGCCGAACGAGTGGCCGACCGCTACACGACCGGACGTGTGTTCCTCGCCGGGGACTCGGCCCACGAGATGTCCCCCACCGGCGCCTTCGGCTCCAACACCGGCATCCAGGACGCCCACAACCTCGCCTGGAAACTGGCCGCCGTCCTGCAGGGCTGGGCCGGCCCCGCCCTGCTCGACACCTACGACACCGAACGCCGCCCGGTCGCCACGGCCACCAGCGCCCGCGCCTCCGCCCGCTCCGTCGAACACAGCCACCCCGGCTTCGCCCCCGCCCCCGGCATCGGCGGCGCCAAACGCGGCGGCATCCTCAACGTCGTCCTCGGCTACCGCTACCTCCACGGCGCCGTACTGGGCACCGACCCGGACCAGGAGGTCGTCCCCGACGCCCTGCGCCTGACGGGCGACCCGGGCACCCGGGCCCCCCACCTGTGGGTGCAGCGCGAGGGCGAACGCATCTCGACCCTCGACCTGTACGAACGCTCCCTGGTCCTGCTGAGCGACACCCGGTCGACGACGGACTGGCACACGGCGGCTCAGCGCATCGCGGAGAGCGACGGCGTACGCCTGGACTCGTACCGCGTCGGCACCGAGCTGACGTACACCCCGCAGAACAGCGAGGCCGACACGCCCCCCGACTGGGCCCTCACCCACGGCACGACACCCGACGGCGCGGTCCTGGTCCGCCCGGACGGCTTCGTGGCCTGGCGGGCGGCGGGCGCCGTACCGGACGCCGAGGCAACCTTGCGTCAGGTCGTACGGACGGTGCTCAGGACACCCTGACCGCTCCTGGAGGCACGAGGCCACCCGCACCACGCGGTGCGGGTGGTGTGCCCGCGGGCGCAGCGCGGCCCCGGCACGAACCCCTCACCCGGGCAGCGGGCCCGCCTCGGGCAGGACCTGCTCGCACCAGATGGTCTTGCCCTGGCGGGCGTGACGGGTGCCCCAGCGCTGGGTGAGCTGGGCGACCAGCAGCAGGCCGCGTCCACCCTCGTCGAAGATCCGGGCCCGGCGCAGATGCGGAGCGGTGCCGCTGGCGTCGGAGACCTCGCAGATGACCGTCCGGTCGTGGATGAGCCGCAGCTGGATGGGGGGCTGGCCGTACCGGATGGCGTTGGTGACCAGCTCACTCACCACCAGCTCGGTCACGAAGCAGATCTCCTCGAGACCCCACTCCTCCAGCAGGCGAGCGGTCCGGGCGCGGATCCGGGCCACCTCGGCCGGATCCGCGGCGATGTCCCAGGTGGCGACCCGCGCCTTGTCCAGGCCGTGCGGCCGGACCAGCAGCAGTGCGGCGTCGTCGGCCGGGGGCTCGGGCAACAGGGACTTGAGCACGTCGTCACAGAGCGTTTCCAGCGACTCGCACGGCTCGGTCAGCGCTTGGCGCAGCTCTTCCAGCCCCGCGTCCAGATCACGCTGCCGGGACTCGATCAGACCGTCGGTGTAGAAGGCGAGCAGACTGCCCTCCTCCACCTCCACCTCCACCGTCTCGAACGGCACGCCGCCGACACCGAGCGGTGGCCCGGCGGGCAGATCGAGAAAACCGGCGCTGCCGTCCGGGGCCACGACGACGGGCACCGGATGGCCGGCACAGGCCAGGGCGCAGCGCCCGGCCACCGGGTCGTACACCGCGTACAGGCAGGTGGTCCCGATACCGTCGGCGCCTCCGAGCGCCAGACCGGCGTCGTCGGCGGCGCCCGACTCCGCGGACAGCCGGTTCACCAGGTCGTCCAGCCGGGTGAGCAGCTCCTCGGGGGTCGGATCGACATCGGCGAGGGTGCGCACGGCCGTACGCAGCCTGCCCATGGCGGCGGCGGCGTGGATACCGTGTCCGACCACGTCCCCGACCACCAGCGCGACCCGGGCGCCGGAGAGTTCGATCACGTCGAACCAGTCGCCGCCCACCCCGGCGCGGGGTGCCGCGGGCAGATACCGGTAGGCGGCCGACACCGCCGAGTGCTCGGGCAGCTGCTGCGGCAGCAGACTGCTCTGCAGGGTGCGAGCGATCTCGTACTGGCTCTCCAGCGCCGCGGCCTTCTCGATGCTCGCGGAGGCCAGCTGGGCGAGCTGGACGAGGATCGCCTCGTCGTCGGCCGTGAAGTCGCCGCCGTCCTCCTTGTCCGAGAGCTGGATCAGCCCCAGGTTGCGGCTGTCGGAGGCGATCAGCGGGACGGCCAGCCAGCCGCGCATCGGCGGATGCTCCGCGGCGTAGGAGCCGAAGCCCCGCCAGGCCGCATGGGCTTCCAGTTGGTCCTGGGTCATCCGCATCGGCCGGTTGTCCCTGCAGACCAGGACGTAGATGCCTTCTCCGACCGGGGGCGCGTCGAAGAAGCGGTATCCGGCGTACTTGTCCGACAGGGAGACCGCGTTGATCGCCTGGGCCCAGCGGAGGTTCGTGGTCATGCTGGTGACCGACTGGTGTGCGCCCACCAGCGCTCTGGCCTCCTCGGTGACCGTCTGGAGGGCACAGTCCAACGACGGCGCGGCATTGATCCGCATACCGGCCCGGGCCAGGTCCTGCAACTGCCGGGAACGCCTGCGCTCGGCCGCCGCGGCAGCCGCGGCCTGCTCATAGAGCCGACCACGTTCGGCCGCGTCCAGCCGCAACCGGACCTCGCTCATCACCGAGGCGCCCAGTTGCTCCAGGGCGCGCTCCTGCTCCGGGTGCCACAGCCTCGGCCTGGTGTCGAGCACGCACAGCGCGCCGATCGGCAGCTCCCCCAGAAGCAGCGGCACACCCAGGTACGCGCGCATGCCGGTGGCGGCGACCGCGGGGTCGGCCCGGTGCGCGGAGTCGTCCTGGACGTCGTCGATGACCAGCGGCCGGCCCGAGGCCACCACCTCGGAGCAGAAACCCCAGTCGAGCCGCTCCTGCTCCCCCTGCCCCTGCCCCTGTACGCCCGTACCGGTCCCGCCCCGTACGGCCGTACCGGTCCCGCCCCGGACGAACTGCCGGTCCGTCCCGACCAGGCTGATCAGCGCCATGTCGGCGTCCAGCAGCCGGACGGCCAGGCCCACGGACCGGGCGAAGGCGCCCTCGCTCAGCCCGTCGACCGCGCGGACGGCATCCACCGCGGCCAGCCGTGCGGGGTCACGCAGCACCGCGGCAGGGTTCGGCGGTATGTCCGCCCTACGGAGCTCGGTCATCATCCCTCCGCTCCCGCTGTGCGAGTACACACCCCGCCTGGATCCGTGGCACAGGACCTCCACCCGAGACCGCCAGGTCTCCCCAAGGTCTCGCACACGCCCTCACGGCTTCCACCGCTGCCCGGATGTTCTTACCGGAAAGCCACCTTTGCCCGACTTCAAAAATACGCCGACCGACCGCGGCGGCGAACCCCGGCGGGGAGGGCCGCGGGCCTCGGCAACGAGGTCTCTCGGCGACCGAAGACCTTGCCGGACGCAACAGCCACACCGGCCCTCCCACAGAGGATGTGGGAGCGGGGACGGAACCGCCGCACACCGTTTCCGGTGCCGGTTTTCCCGTCCCCGCCCGCCGGACCGGACGTGTCCGTTGGCCGAGCATCCGGCTTTCCACATGACCCGATGGCTCGGGCGAGGTGTTCGCCGACCTGGCCGGCGAACACCACATCGTCATGGCTGGTCCGGTCAGCGCCCCGCGGAGGCCGTCTCACCGGCTGAGCCGACACCCTGACCCTGGACCTCCAGCTTCGACGACCGCAGGACCGCCGCCTTCCCTGTCGCGACCCGAGCCCTCACCGAGGGAACCCGGCTGCGCTCAGGAAAAATCGCGGACAAGGTCCCCGAGGCCGCCTCCCGCGTCCAGGCCCTCCTCGCCGAACACCTCAAGACCTACGACATCCAGGACCTGACCGCGATCCGCCGCATCGCCGACGTCGTCGCCTACGGGGAACGTCGCCTACGGGGAACACTGGGAAGCGCCGGCCCGGCCTGCAGCACGACGTGCTGCGGCAGACGATCGGTGGGGAACTGGACCGACTGGCGTCCTGACGTACCCGGGCCCCGACCAGACCGGTCTTCCGCAAGGACGGGGACGACGCCGGCCTCGAAGTCGGGTCCGCGCTTGGAGCCGTGTTCGGCCGCGGGCCTCTCAGCAAGGTGGCGCCTCTTGTTCTGAGCAACAAAAAAGCCCGGTCAGAGACTGTCTGACCGGGCCTTTCCAGAGCCCCCTGTCGGATTCGAACCGACGACCTACGCATTACAAGTGCGTTGCTCTGGCCGGACTGAGCTAAGGAGGCATCGCGCACTACGACGCCGTACGCGGAGGGCTGTTCCACTCTACACAGAGCGCGTTTCACCCGGCCACGAAGTTCCTCGCCTCGCGCACGCCCCAGCGACCGGGGCGTACCCGTCCGTGCACCCGCCGCTCTGCCGCCGTCGAAAATTTTCACGAGGTCCACGTGGCCTGGGCTACTGACAGAAGAGGTGAACGCCGGGTACCGTCCTGTGCCAGTTCACCTGTGTGGACTACACCACCACAACGGAATCACCCGTAGTGGCACCACCTTCCACAACGGATCGTCCGGCACGTTCCTGCCGGTAGAAGGGGGCCCATTCGCCATGGCCACTGTTCAGTTCGACAAGGCGACCCGGATCTACCCGGGTACCGAGAAGCCCGCCGTCGACGCGCTGGAGATCGACATCGAGGACGGCGAGTTCCTCGTCCTGGTCGGCCCGTCCGGTTGCGGCAAGTCCACCTCGCTGCGGATGCTCGCGGGGCTCGAGGACGTCAACTCCGGGGCCATCCGGATCGGTGACCGCGATGTCACCCACCTGCCGCCGAAGGACCGGGACATCGCCATGGTGTTCCAGAACTACGCGCTGTACCCGCACATGTCGGTCGCCGACAACATGGGCTTCGCGCTCAAGATCGCCGGTGTGAACAAGGCGGAGATCCGGCAGAAGGTCGAGGAGGCCGCGAAGATCCTCGACCTGACCGAGTACCTGGACCGCAAGCCGAAGGCGCTCTCCGGTGGTCAGCGTCAGCGTGTCGCCATGGGCCGCGCGATCGTGCGTGAGCCGCAGGTGTTCCTCATGGACGAGCCGCTGTCCAACCTGGACGCCAAGCTCCGTGTGTCCACCCGTACGCAGATCGCCTCGCTGCAGCGCCGGCTCGGCATCACCACCGTCTACGTCACCCACGACCAGGTCGAGGCCATGACGATGGGCGACCGCGTGGCGGTGCTCAAGGACGGTCTGCTGCAGCAGGTCGACTCGCCGCGCAACATGTACGACAAGCCCGCCAACCTCTTCGTGGCCGGCCTCATCGGCTCCCCGGCGATGAACCTGGTCGAGGTGCCGATCACCGACGGCGGTGTGAAGTTCGGCAACAGCGTGGTGCCGGTCAACCGGGACGCTCTGAAGTCCGCCGCCGACAGGGGTGACCGCACGGTGACGGTGGGCGTCCGGCCCGAGCACTTCGACGTGGTCGAGCTGGGCGGCGGCGGTGCGGCCGCCTCGCTGTCGAAGGACACCGAGGACGCCCCGGCCGGCCTCGCCGTCTCCGTGAACGTCGTCGAGGAGCTCGGCGCCGACGGGTACGTCTACGGCACCGCCGAGGTCAGCGGCGAGCAGAAGGACCTGGTGGTCCGCGTCAACGGGCGCCAGGTCCCGGAGAAGGGCTCCACGCTGCACGTCGTGCCGCGGCCGGGCGAGACCCACGTGTTCTCGACCTCCACGGGTGAGCGTCTGACGGACTGACGCCTCCGCGAGTGGCGTCCTGAGGCTGAAACCTCGGGACACTTCCGGGTGATTCACCCGGGTTGACGGGAAAGGGCCCCGCGACCTGCCGCGGGGCCCTTTCCCGTGCCCCCGCAACTCCCCGGCGGGCGGGACATTTCGAGCACATTTCGAGCAGCTTGCGTCAACACGTCGCCAGGGAAGTCGGGGTTGACGCCCCTCGAAAAGGTGACTAAATGTCGCCAAATCATTACCAGCGGCTACTCTGCCTGGCGTGAAGCACTCCACCACCCACCCCACGCGACGCGGCCGGGGCCCCGCCCGGCGGATCGGCCGTTCGCTCGCCCTCGTCCTGCCCGTCGTCCTGGTGCTCTCCGGGACCCTCGCGGTCACCCGGGTCAACTGGTCGGGGAGCCCCTCCCACTCGATGCTCACCGCGTCGGACACGGTGGCGGCCGGAGCCCCGGCGCACGCCCGCTCCCGCGCCCCGCAGGACGTGCTGCGCGACCAGCTGCTGACCGAGCTGCAGGACAAGGACCCGGGCGTCGTCCTCACCCACCTCCAGCAGGCGGTCAACGGCCGTCCGTCCCTGGCCGAGCACTGCGCCTCCATCGCCCGCACCCTGGGCCGCGCCGCCACCAACATCTACGGCCCCGCTCGCGCCCAGTCCTACGCCCGCCCGGTCTGCGACACGTCCTTCGCCTCCGGCGTCCAGTCCGCGCACAACTGACGGCCCGACGGGCCAGGCACGGTCGGCACCCTCCGGGCCGGAGCAGGACGGATTCCCTCCGGCCAGGGGCACGTCCGGTCCCTCGGTGACCAAAAGGGCGCGGCGGGGTCCTCCGGTGCAACTGCGGTGACCCGGCTCGCATTCGGCCCGCATCCGCTCCACGGGCGGCCCGGGCGCGCGGCCGCCCGGGCCGCCTCGGCCCCCAGCGTGCGACCAGCCGTCGGCCGGCCGACTGCGTGCGGCCCGGTCGACGCCGGACACCCCCCGCCCCGGGTGGGGACCGGCACGTACAGTTCGGGCATGACCCATCCGAATGCGGCGTCCCGCCCCACCCAAGCCGTGATCCTGGCCGGAGGCCAGGGGTCGCGGCTGCGTCCTTACACCGATGACCGGCCCAAGCCGATGGTCGAGATCCCCGGCACGGGCACCCCGATCATCGGTCACCAGCTCGGCTGGCTCGCCGAGGAGGGTGTGACGGACGTGGTGGTCTCCTGCGGCCACCTCGCCGAGGTCCTGCAGAAGTGGCTGAAGTCGGCGGACCTGCCGACCCGCGTCACCACCGTCGTGGAGGACGAGCCCCTGGGCCGTGGCGGCGGCCTGAAGTTCGCCGCCGCCCACCTCCCCCACCCGGACGAGCCCTGGTACGCCACCAACGGTGACATCTGGACCCGGTTCTCGCTGCGTGACATGGCCGACTTCCACACCGAGCGCGACGCGGTCGCCACGCTCGCGCTGGCCCGCCCGCGGATTCCCTGGGGCGCCGTGCAGACGGACGGCTTCGGGCACATCACGGACTTCATCGAGGCCCCGCCGTCGACCTTCGAGATCAACGCGGGCGTCTACGTCTTCTCACCCGGGTTCGCCGCCCTGCTCCCGGAGCGCGGCGACCACGAGCGCACCACGTTCCCGCGTCTGGCCCGGGAACGCCGGCTGGCCGGCTTCCCGATTCCGCAGGGCGCGTACTGGCGTGCCATCGACACCGCGAAGGACCTCACGGAGGCCGCGAAGGAGCTGTCGGCGCTGGGCAGGTGAGCCCGGCCCGGCCCAGCCCACCGCGTCCCGGCCCGCATGCGCACGACGACGGGGTCCCGCACGCTCGGCTGATCCGAGCTGCGCGGGACCCCGTCGTCGTCACGGCGATCCGGTGCCGTGCCGGCTATCCCAGCAGGCCGCCCACCAGTCCCGGCTGGCCGGAGGACGAGCTGCCGCCGCCGGATCCGGCGGATCCGGCGGATCCGCCGGGGCTGCCGCTGGAGCCGCCGCTGCCGCCGGTCGTGGTGCCGCCGGAGGTCGGGCCCGAGCTGGTGCTGGGTGCCTGCCGGGCCGGGGCGGAGTGACGCGGCGGGGTCTGGCCGGTGCCCTGGGTCTCGCTGGGCGCGCCGCTGGTCGCGGTGGTGCTCTCGCGGGTCTCGCCGGGTGTGGTGGAGGGGCCCTCGGACGGGCTTGCCGAGGAACCCTCCTGCCGGGCCGGCGAGGCGGGCGCCGACGGCTGCTTCTGCTGCCGCTCACCCGGCTTCCGGGGCAGCGGTGAGCCGGGCTGCTCGTTGCGCGGGGCTTCGCCGGGTCCGGGTACGACCACGCGGTCGGCGTCGCGTACGGCGCCGCCGAGCAGCGAACCGACCAGCAGGGTGAGGCCGGTGACGACGACCGTGAGCAGGGCGCCGCGGCGCAGGACGAACTGGCGCAGTTCCCAGATGTCGGAGCGCGGGCCGAGCCGTCGCCAGGCGAGGGCGGCGAGGCGGCCGTCGACGGAGTAGACGGGGGCCCCGGCGATGACCAGCGGGGACCAGGCGGCGAGGTAGACGATGTCCGGGGCGTCGTAGACGGGGGCGGTCTTCCAGCTGACGGTGACGATGAGCGCGGCCGACAGCAGTGCGCCGATCGCCGCGGCGACCCGCTGCCAGCAGCCCAGGATCGTGAGGACTCCGACGATGACCTGGAGGAAGGCGATGGCGAGTCCGGAGCCGACGGGGTGGTGGAGGGCGAACTGGCGCAGTGGTTCGGCGGCTTCCCAGGGGTGCAGGGTGTTGAGCCACTTGACCATGGAGCCGCGTGTGCCGCCGTCGAAGTAGAGCGGGTCGCAGAGCTTGCTCATGCCGGCGTAGAGGGAGACGCCGCCGAGGAAGACGCGCAGCGGGAGCAGTACGACGCCGAGGTTCATGCGGCGGCCGGGGTAATAAGCGTGCCGGGAGGGGTCGTCGGCGTGCCGCCTGCCGGACCGGGGCGTGTGCTCGGCGACCGCGTCCTGCGCGTCGTAGTCGCCGTACTCCCTGTACTCGTCGTATCCGCCGTACGGGTCGTCCGCGAAGTCGGCTTCGCCGTACGGCGGTTGGCCGTACCCCGTGCCGCCGTACCTGGTGTCGCCGTGCCCTGTGCCGCCGTGCCCCGCGTATCCGTACGCCGGCTCCTCGTACGCGCTGCCCGCGGTCCGCATGGGCGGCAGCAGCCGGGTCTCTCCGGGAGCGGGCGGGCGCGGGGCGCCGACGACGGGGGTGACGACGGGGGTTTCGACGGTCTCGTCGAGGTCGGCGCAGGTGTCGGCGCGGTAGCCCGGGATGGTGTCGATGCGCGGGATGACCTGCGTGGCCGTGGCGTCGGCGGGCGTCTCGTCGGCGTACCGGACGCTTCCGCTGCGCACGGCCTGCAGCAGCCGGTGGGCGCCGGTGTCGTCGGGTGCGGACCTGCCGCTCCAGACGACCGGGCGGCGGGGCGGGGCGGCCCCGGCCCAGCCCGCCGCGCCGGCGACGGACGTGTGGGCGGCGTACTGGGCGCCGCTCGGGTGCCAGGCGGTCCGCGGGGACAGGGCGCGCCGTGAGGAAGCGCCCAGCCGCACGCGGAAGCTGGCGTGGTTGACGATGACCTGCGCCGGATCGCTCGGCACCTTCACCATGCTCAGCGCGGGAGCGTCGTCGTATCCCGACGAGCGGTCCCCCGTGGGTGTGCGGGGTGTTCTGGTGTCCACACTCATCTAACCGAGTGATGAGCTGTTAGGACACTGCCTTGACGCGTCGGATCTGTCCGGACCGCGTCAAGGGGGTGCCGGGCGCCCGGTCACGCGCGCCTGCGCGCCGCCTCGTAGAGCACGATCCCGGCCGCCACACCGGCGTTGAGCGACTCCGCCCCGCCCGGCATCGGGATGCGTACCCGGATGTCGCAGGTCTCGCCGACCAGCCGGGACAGGCCCTTGCCCTCGCTGCCGACGACGATGACGACGGGGCCGTCCAGGGCGTCCAGGTCGCCGAGTTCGACGTCGCCGTCCGCGGCGAGGCCGACGACGGTGACACCGGCCTTCTGGTACGTCTCCAGGGCGCGCGTCAGGTTGGTGGCCCGGGCGACGGGCGTACGGGCGGCCGTGCCTGCGGAGGTCTTCCAGGCGCCGGCGGTCATGCCGGCCGCGCGCCGCTCGGGGACGACCACGCCGTGCCCGCCGAAGGCGGAGACGGAGCGGACGACCGCGCCGAGGTTGCGCGGGTCGGTCACCCCGTCGAGGGCGACGATGAGCGGGTCCTCGCCGGCGTCGTGGGCGGCGTCGGTGAGGTCCTCGGGGTGGGCGTACTCGTAGGGCGGGACCTGGAGGACGAGGCCCTGGTGGTTGAGCCCGTTGGTCATCCGGTCGAGTTCGGGGCGCGGGGCCTCCATGAGGTTGATGCCGCCGCGTTCGGCCGCGAGCCGGAGTGCCTCGCGGACCCGTTCGTCGTTGTCGATGAACTGCTGGACGTAGAGCGTGGAGGCGGGCACGCCCTCGCGCAGCGCCTCGACGACCGGGTTGCGTCCGACGACGAGCTCGGAGGAGGAGCGGCCCGAGCCGCGCCGCTGCGGCGGGCGGCCCTGGGCACGGCGGACCTTGGCCTGTGCGGCGCGCTGCTTGGGGTGGCCCTTGCGCATCTCGGCGGGGGGTGTGGGGCCCTTGCCCTCCAGGGCTCGGCGCCGCTTGCCGCCACTGCCGATCTGCGCGCCCTTCTTGCCGGACATGCGGCGGTTGTTCCCGGCCATGACCTACCTGTCTGTCGAAAGCGTCGTACGTCTTTGAAGCGTACGTCCATGAAGTGTGCCGCCCGTGGGGCCGGGCGGCACAGTCGGTCCTCGGTGCGCGCGGGGCTCAGTGTGAGCCGAGGCTCCAGCGGGGGCCCTCCGGGCTGTCCTCGATGACCAGGCCGGACTGGTTGAGCTGGTCGCGGAGGGCGTCGGCGGTGGGCCAGTCCTTGCGGGCGCGGGCGGCCTCGCGCTGGTCCAGGACCATGCGGACCAGGGTGTCGACCACGCCGTGGAGGTCCTCGCCGCGGTCGCCGTTCTCTCCGGCCCAGTGCTCGTCGAGGGGGTCGAGGCCGAGGACGCCGAGCATGGCGCGCACCTCGGCGAGGCGGGCCACGGCGGCTTCCTTGTCGTCGGCGGCGAGGGCGCTGTTGCCCTGGCGGACGGTGGTGTGGACGACGGCGAGCGCCTGGGGGACGCCGAGGTCGTCGTCCATGGCCTCGGCGAAGGCGGGCGGGACCTGGTCGGCGGGTTCGACGGGGCCGGCCTTCTCCACCACGCGCTGGATAAAGCCCTCGATGCGGGCGAAGGCGGACTCGGCCTCGCGCAGGGACTCCTCGCTGTACTCGATCATCGAGCGGTAGTGCGGGGTGCCGAGGTAGTAGCGCAGCACGATGGGCCGCCAGTGCCTGACCATCTCGGAGACGAGCACGCTGTTGCCGAGCGACTTGGACATCTTGTCGCCGGCCATGGTCACCCAGGCGTTGTGCACCCAGTACTGGGCGAAGTCGTCGCCGTAGGCCTTGGCCTGGGCGATCTCGTTCTCGTGGTGGGGGAAGATCAGGTCCAGGCCGCCGCCGTGGATGTCGAAGGCGGAGCCGAGGTACTTGTGGGCCATGGCGCTGCACTCCAGGTGCCAGCCCGGCCGGCCGTCGCCCCAGGGGGTGGGCCAGGTGGGCTCGCCGGGCTTGGCGGCCTTCCACATGGCGAAGTCCCGCGGGTCGCGCTTGCCGGTCTCGCCGGCGCCGGCGGGCTGCTGGAGGTTGTCCAGCTCCTGCCGGGACAGCTGGAGGTAGCCGGGGAAGGAACGCACGTCGAAGTAGACGTTGCCGTCGGCGGCGTAGGCGTGGCCGCGCTCGATGAGGCCCTGCATCATCTCGATCATCTCCGGCACGTGGCCGGTGGCGCGGGGCTCGTAGGTGGGCGGCAGGCAGCCGAGGGCGGCGTAGCCGTCGTTGAAGGCGCGCTCGTTGTCGTAGCCGATCGCCCACCAGGGGCGGTGCTGCTCGTGCGCCTTGGCGATGATCTTGTCGTCGATGTCGGTGACGTTGCGGATGAACGTCACCTCGTAGCCGCGGTGGGTGAACCAGCGGCGCATGATGTCGAAGTTCAGCCCCGAGCGGATGTGCCCGATGTGCGGGGCCGCCTGCACGGTGGCACCGCACAGGTAGATCGAGACACAGCCCGGCTTGAGCGGGGTGAAGTCACGGATCTGCCGGGCGCTGGTGTCGTACAGGCGAATAGTCACGCCTCCAGGGTAGTGGGCCGCGGGGAGTGCCCCGCACTCATTCCCGCGTACCCGCCGCGCGTGCGTGACTTCAGCCGGTCGGCGACCGGTCGTCACAACCTCCCGGCGACCCTCCGCGGCCTGACGCGTACGACCACCCGGTCGGCGTCCTGGGCCGAGGAGGGGTTGAATTCCGCGTATTTCTTGCCGGTGTACTTCAGGGACAGTTCGTCGATGAGTTCCCGGGCGCCCTTGGTGGTGAGTTCGGCGGTGCCGCGGATCTCGGCGTACTCGTAGGGCGACTCGGGATCCATGACGACGATGCTCACGCGGGGGTCGCGGTCGAGGTTCAGCTTCTTGCGGCGGTCGGCGGTGGTGGAGATGAGGAGGTCGTCGCCGTCCCGCTTCACCCAGACCGGGGACAGCTGCGGGCTGCCGTCGGGCTGGAGGGTGCCGACGACGACGAAGACGGGGCCGTCGAGCAGTGACTTGATCCGGTCGGACAGGACGGCGGGCATGGGGGCACCTCCGTGAGCCGGGGCAATGGTGGCCTACGCGGGTACCCTCGCACGCCCTCAGCCCACCCGCACCACGAGCGCCGTGGCCACCGCCATCAGGCCCTCGCCCCGGCCGGGGAAGCCCAGCCCGTCGGTGGTGGCGCCGGAGACGGTGACCGGCGCGCCGGCCGCCTCGGAGAGGATCTTCTGGGCCTCCTCGCGCCGCTTGCCGATCTTCGGCCGGGGGCCGACGACCTGTACGGCGACGTTGCCGATCCGGAAGCCCGCCGCGCGGACGATCCGTGCGGCCTCCGTCAGCAGCGTGACCCCGGACGCGCCCGACCATTCGGGGCGCCCGGTGCCGAAGTGCTGTCCGAGGTCGCCGAGGCCGGCGGCGGAGAACAGCGCGTTGCACGCGGCGTGCGCGACGACGTCGGCGTCGGAGTGTCCGGCGAGGCCGGGTCCCTCGCCCTCCCACTTCAGGCCCGCGCACCACAGTTCGCGGCCGTCCTCGAAGGCGTGGATGTCGGTGCCGATGCCGACCTGGGGCAGCAGGGGTGCGTCAGAAGCCATCGTTGAGCCTCCGGCGGGCCAGGACCGCCTCCGCGAGGATCAGGTCCAGCGGGCGGGTGACCTTGAACGCCTCCTCGTCGCCGGGTACGGCCACGACCCGTTCGCCGAGCTGTTCGACCATGCTCGCGTCGTCGGTGACGTCGTCGGTGACCGTCCCGTGGGCACGGATCAGTGTCGCCCGGTCGAAGCCCTGCGGGGTCTGTACGGCCCGCAGCCGCGACCGGTCGGGCGTGGCGACGACCGGTTCGGGCGCGCCCGCCACCAAAGCGGGCTCGACCTGCTTGACGGTGTCCGCGAGCGGCAGTGCCGGTACGACGGCGACGGCTCCGTCCCGTACGGCCTCGATGACCGCGTCGACGGTGTCCACCGGCACCAGCGGGCGGGCCGCGTCGTGCACGAGGACGATCTCGTGGCCGGGCGGCAGCGCGTCCAGGCCGAGCTTCACCGACTCCTGGCGGGTCTCGCCGCCGGGTACGACGAGGACGTCGGTCCTCTCGGGCAGGGCGTGGGCGTCCAGCAGCGACTTGACCTCGGCGGTGTCGTCGGGCGGGGCGACGACGACGACGAGGGACACGGCGCGGGAGGCGGCCATGGCCCGTACCGCGTGGACGAGCATGGGTGTGCCGCCCAGGGTGCGCAGGGCCTTGGGGGCGCCCGGGCCGAGGCGTACGCCCCGGCCGGCGGCCGGGATCACGGCGGCGACGGGAGTGCCTGGCCGGCCACCCGTGAGCGAAGGGCGCGAATCGTCAGACATCGGTTCCTGTCAGGTTTGTGTGCCGGTCGGGCTTGGGTATGGCCTGGGAGGTACCCCCCGTTGGGGGGAGTGCCGGGCGCGAGGCCTTGACCGGACCCTTCCGTGACCCTGGTCGAGCCGACTGTCCGGGCCCGGCACACAGTACCGGGGGATGCCTCCCCCGCCGTACGGCATGGACGTGACCCGTGTGGGTATGCACCCGGGATGCACACGGGTGTGGACATGCCGCAGCGCCCGGCGACGTGTATCGCGTCATCGGGCACCGCGGCATTTCATGTGCTGAACTGAGGCGGGTGTGGGTGTCGCCTCGCGTCAGGAGATCGCCTCGTGTCAGGAGGCGAGAACCTCGTCGAGCAGGGCCTCGGCCTTGTCCTCGTTGGTGTTCTCCGCGAGGGCGAGCTCGCTCACCAGGATCTGGCGGGCCTTGGCGAGCATGCGCTTCTCACCGGCGGAGAGTCCGCGCTCACGCTCGCGACGCCACAGGTCGCGCACGACTTCCGCGACCTTGATGACATCGCCGGAGGCGAGCTTCTCCAGATTTGCCTTGTAGCGACGCGACCAGTTCGTGGGCTCCTCGGCGTACGGAGCGCGCAGCACCTCGAAGACCCGCTCCAGCCCGTCCTGACCGACCACATCACGCACGCCGACGAACTCCGCATTGTCCGCTGGCACACGCACTGTCAGGTCACCCTGGGCGACCTTCAGCACCAAGTAGGTCTTGTCCACGCCTTTGATCTGGCGAGTTTCGATGGCCTCGATCAGCGCGGCCCCGTGATGGGGATAGACCACGGTGTCGCCAACCTTGAACGTCATGTGACAGGTACCCCTTCCGTGGCTATCCAGGGTAACACGGATACGGCGTCTTCTGAATGGCGTTTTCGCAGGTCAGGGCATATCTCGGGGCTTGACAACAGCGACAGGAACGTGCTTCGGAAGGGTCACGGGGGCCAAGAGGAGGCGGGTATTCGCAGGTCGGAGGGGCTCTTCACGGGGGGTGAAACGCGTACGTTACACACTTCCGGCGGCCCGTCCAAACGGCCGAACATCCCGTTTTGTCTGGTTCCCGGCGCTCGACTTTCGCTACTCCGTTCGGTGCGGCCCGGTGAGTCCCGGCCGAATCCGGAATTGATCACGGCCTTCGTCGCATCGGCCGACCGGGCGACCGGTGATCAATTCTCGCCGCCGCCCGCATTCCTTCGCCGGAAATCCGCGCAAGACCGGAGGCGGACTATGCGGACGGGCTCTTATGCGAATGGCGGACGAGCGCGCGGCCAATGTGCGGCCGGCCCCGCGCCGGGCCGCCCCGCGGTCGGATTCCAGGCCGCGGGGGGTGCTGTGCCGAACGGGTGCCCGGGTGCCCCGGGGGGCACAGAGGCGGGTCGGGTGCGGCCCCGTGGAAGCGGCTCGGTAGCCTAAGGCCGCTGACAGATACTTAGGGTGGCTTTATTCACAGAGCCACCCCTGCGTTAAAGGAGTTGCCGCCGCCGTGAGCAGCAGCCTTCGACGCGGCGCCCTCGCCGCCGCCGCCCTCGCGATCTCGATCGCCTCGCTCGCCGCGTGCGCCGCCGGCCACGACGCGCAGACGCTCCAGATCAGGCCCGACAACGCGGCCACGAGCGTCGGCCCGATCAAGGTCCAGAACGCGGTGGTCGTCACCCAGCCCGGCACCCGGACCGAGGGGCCGGCCGTGGTCATCGCGACCCTCTTCAACACCGGCAAGACCGACCAGACGCTGGACGCGATCAGCGTCGAGGGCGACGGCACCGCCCAGATCACCCCCGCCCAGGGCTCGGGCAAGCTGACCATCCCCGCGCACGGCTCCGTGATCATCGGCGGCAAGGGCAACGCCTCCGCCGCGCTGCCCAACCCCGGCTCCGGGCTGAAGGACGGCAACGCCCAGAAGGTCACCTTCACCTTCAGCCAGACCGGTGACGTGAGCCTGCGCGCCCTCGTCGTCCCGGCCGAGGGCGACTTCGACAAGTGGGGCCCGAGCAACATCCCGGCAGCCCCGGGCGACGAGGCCTCCCCGTCGGCTGCCGGCCGCTGAGACCCGCGCCGTACGCCACAAGGGCGGCACCCTCCGCACGGAGGGTGCCGCCCTTGTCGTGGCCCGTGGAAACCCGGAGCTCACGGCTCGAACTTGTACCCCAGCCCCCGCACCGTCACCAGGTACCGCGGCGCACCCGGATCCGGCTCGATCTTCGCCCGCAACCGCTTGACGTGAACATCGAGGGTCTTGGTGTCGCCCACGTAGTCGGCGCCCCAGACGCGGTCGATGAGCTGCATACGGGTCAGCACGCGCCCGGCGTTGCGCAGCAACATCTCCAGCAGGTCGAACTCCTTCAGCGGCAGGTCGATCTTGGAGCCGGAGACGGTCACGACGTGCCGGTCGACGTCCATGCGGACCGGGCCGGCCTCCAGCGCGGCCGGGACGGCCTCCTCCGGCTCGCCGCGCCGGCGCAGCACCGCGCGGATACGGGCCACCAGCTCGCGGGAGGAGAACGGCTTGGTGACGTAGTCGTCCGCGCCTATCTCCAGGCCGACGACCTTGTCGATCTCACTGTCCTTGGCGGTCACCATGATCACGGGGACGTTGGAGCGGCCGCGCAGCTGGCGGCACACCTCCGTGCCGGGCAGGCCCGGCAGCATCAGGTCGAGGAGGACGAGGTCGGCGCCGTTGCGCTCGAACTCGTCGAGTCCGTCGGGCCCGGTGGCCGCGACGGCGACCTCGAAGCCCTCCTTGCGGAGCATGTACGACAGGGCGTCGGAGAAGGACTCCTCGTCCTCGACGACGAGCACTCGGGTCACGGAAGGACCTCCGGAGCAGGAAGCGGTTCGTAACGGGTTGGTTCGGTCGTGGACTGCCCGGCCTCCTCGTCGAGGACGGGGTGTTGCTGTGCGTGGTCCCGGTCACGGGCCTCGCGGGCCGCGGCCGCCTCCGGCAGCCGCAGGGTGAAGGTGGAGCCCTGTCCCTCGGCGCTCCACACCGCGATCTCCCCGCCGTGCGAGGCGACCACGTGCTTCACGATCGACAGGCCCAGGCCGGTGCCTCCCGTGGCACGGGAGCGGGCCGGGTCGACGCGGTAGAAGCGCTCGAAGATGCGCTCCTTGTCCTTGTCGGAGATGCCGATGCCCTGGTCGGTGACGGCGATCTCGATCACGTCCCCACCGGGCGCGTTCACCCGGCGGGCGGCGATGCCGACGCGGGTGCGGACCGGGGAGTAGTTGACGGCGTTCTCCACGAGGTTGCCGAGGGCGGCGGCGAGCTGGCCGCGGTTGCCCCACACCCGCAGGTCGGCGGTGCCCGCCCGTCTCCCACCACCACCCTCAGAGGAAGGCCCTTCGGGCCCCTGTATTGCGGCGGCCATGGTGATCTGCTTGGTGCCGGCCTGGTGGCGGCAGCGGTCGATGGCCTCGGCGACCAGCCGGTCCACGCGGACGGGCTCGGAGTCCTCCAGCGGGTCGTCGTTCTGCACCCGGGACAGGTCGATGAGCTCCTGCACCAGGCTGGTCAGCCGGGTCGCCTCGATCTGCATGCGCCCGGCGAAGCGCTCCACGGCCTCGGGGTCGTCGGAGGCGTCCATCACGGCCTCGGAGAGCAGGGAGAGCGCGCCGACGGGCGTCTTCAGCTCATGGCTGACGTTGGCGACGAAGTCGCGTCGCACGGCTTCGATACGGCGGGCCTCGGTGAGGTCCTCGACGAGCAGCAGGACCAGGCGGGAGCCCAGCGGCGCGACGCGCGCGGAGACGGCGAGGGCCTCGCCGCGTCCGGTGCCGCGCCGGGGCAGGTCCAGCTCGACCTGCCGTATCTCCCCGTCCCTCCGGGTGTCCCGGGCCATCTGGAGCATCGGCTCCACGGAGAGCTCGCCGCCGCGGACCAGCCCGAGGGCGTACGCGGCGGAGCTGGCCTTGACCACGGCGTCGGTCTCGTCGAGGACGACGGCGGAGGAGCGCAGGACCGACAGGACGGTGTCCACACCCGGTGGAAGCACCGGGCCGGTGTTCAGGGAGGTGCGAGTCGGACTCTTCAGCTCGCGCTCGCTCCAGCGGAACGCCAGCATGGCGATGACGCCGGTGAGTACTCCGGCGATCGCCGCCGCTGCGGCGACCGCCGCGTTCAGGTCCATGCGTCCAGGTTAGGCATGGGGTACGACATGCCCACAGCCGTCCGGGTGCGAGCTCGAACACTCGTCGCCCAGAGTTCACCTCGGGGCCAGTAATGGTTCATTTGGGGTGACGGAAACGGACGCGTTGGGCCCGGAACGTTGAGGTTGAGAGCGTGGGGTACGAGCCCCCTGCAAGCCCCCTACGAGCCCCTTGCAAGCCTCCGAAGAACACAGAAGAAGATATAGGAGAGGGAACCCTGATGCGGGACGCGTACCACGAGGAACTTGATTCGATCGGCGACGGTCTGGTGGAGATGGCCCGGCTGGTCGGGTCGGCGATCGGGCGCGCCACGACCGCCATACTCGACGCCGACCTGAAGCTGGCCGAGAGCGTGATCGAGGCCGACCAGAAGGTCGACGACCTCCAGCACGACCTGGAGGCCCGGGCCATCACCCTGCTGGCCCGCCAGCAGCCGGTGGCGACGGACCTCAGGATCGTCGTCACCTCCCTGCGGATGTCCGCCGACCTGGAGCGCTCGGGCGACCTCGCCCAGCACGTGGCCAAGCTCGCCCGGCTGCGCTTCCCGGAGCGCGCGGTCCCGCAGGACCTGCACGCCACCATCCTGGAGATGGGCCAGCTCGCGCAGCGCCTGATGGCGAAGGCGGCCGAGGTGATCGTGACCAAGGACGTCGACCTGGCGCTGCAGCTGGAGCAGGACGACGACGAGATGGACCTGCTGCACCGCACCCTCTTCACGCACCTGATCGACGGCCGCTGGAAGCACGGCATCGAGACGGCGGTGGACGTCACCCTGCTCGGCCGCTACTACGAGCGCTACGCCGACCACGCGGTGGCGGTGGCGAAGCGGGTGGTGTACCTGGTGACGGGCGAGCACGCGGACGAGCTGCAGCAGCAGGACATCCAGCCGGTGACGGGGGCGGAGGGCGCGTGACCGTCCGAGGCCGGCGCGAAGGGCTGACGTCAGGGCGCGCATGAGCCACTGTGCGCCGTTGATGCGCCCAGTGCGGCGGGCATGAAATGGGCAAAGGCACCAGCCCCGAGGAGGGACCCATGGCCGAATCCCCCAGCATCACGCCCGACCCCGCGCAGGAGCGCGAGACCGAGCAGCCCGCCGAGGTCAAGAGCCTGCCGCTCTTCGGCGCCTGCGGCTGCGGCTCGGGCTGCGGCTGCGGCTGTCAGTCGGGCGGCCCCTGCCAGTGCGGCTGACGGGGGCGCAGCTCACCACATCGGTACATCGGTATACGCGGCGGCATGTGGCCGCGGTGTGTCGCAGGGCCCTGGTGGAGAACCGGGGCCCTGCCCCGTATGCGCCGGGCACCCGGCCGCCGTCGTTACCCACTCACGGGTGACGGCCGGGGAACGGCTGGGGTGGCGCATCCTGGCGTAAGGGCACGGGAGGCCAACGTCCGCAAGGGCCGGAAGTGCTGACCCCCCGTCAACCACACGCATTCGGGGCTTGAATGACCATTACAGACAAGAGTCACGGAAATATGGACGGTTCGTAACACCGCCCGGAGATTACGCACATGTCCCGGAATGAACGGACAGTCTGTGGGGGCGCGGCCAGCCGGCCGCCGCCCGCACAGCGCACACCTTCCCGCGCGGCTCGCCGCGGCGGGCGGGGTGTGCTCGCACCAAGCAGGGAGAGCCTGTGTCCGTTTCCGTTTCTGTGACCGCCCGTCGTCTGGCCGCCGCCGTTGCCGCGGCCGGCGCCCTGGTCGGGACGGTGGCGCTGCCGGCGTCCGCGGCCGACCACGCCCCGCGCCACCGCCAGAGCGTGGTGATCAGCAGCGTGCACCTCGACTCCGGCCGCGACCACCGCTCCAACCGCGCCCTGAACCAGGAGTGGGTGGCGATCAGCAACAACAGCCGCCAGAGCGTCAACCTCAGCGGGTGGACACTGTCCGACCAGCACGGCCACAAGTACACCTTCCGCCACTACCGCCTCGACGGCCGCGCCACGGTCCGTGTCCACACCGGCGTAGGCCGCGACACGCGCCGGGACCTCTACCAGGACCGCCGCAACCAGGTCTGGGACCGCCGCGACACCGCCACCCTGCGCAATGAGCGCGGCCGCGTCGTGGACACCCTGAAGTGGAGCAACGACCGCCACCGTGCCGGCCACGACGACCGGCGTCACAACGACCGCAACCACCGCGACGACCGGCGTCACAACGACCGGCGCCACGACGGCCACAGCCACCGCGGCGACCGCCACTGACGCCCGGTCTCCACACACCCGGCTCCGGCAGGGTCCACGGCCCCCTCTCCACGCAATGCTCACGGAGAGGGGGCCGTGGCGGTTCCCGGCAGGGCAGGGCAAGGCAAGGCGGACAGGGGGTGCGGTGCCGCTCAGCGCACGCGGAAGAGGCCGTGCGCACCGCGCTCCGCGTCGGTCATGATGTGCGTGACGAAGGGGTAGCTGCCCGCTTCGGGGAAGGACAGCTCGACGAATCCACCCGACGCGGGGGCGAGGTCCAGCACCTGCGCGCCACCGTGCTCCGGGGCGTCCGGTCGCAGCGCGTACGCCCCCTCGCGGAAGACGGTGTCGAACTGGCCGCCCACGACGTGGAAGGCGCCGGACACGTTCGGCCCCGCCGTCAGGACCCAGACCCGTACCCGGTCGCCGGCCTTCGCGGTCAGCGGATCGTGGTCGTACTGGTTGGCGTACCCGTTGAAGACGACCATGTCGGGCCTCTTGCCGTTCACCTTGTCCGCGTCGGCCGTCCCGCCCTGCTTGCCGAGGTAGAACTCCGACTGGACCAGCAGGTACTCACGGTCCGCCCTCGGCAGGCCGGGCGGATCGACGACCACGGCACCGAACATGCCGTTGGCGATGTGCAGGGACATCGGCATGGTCGAGCAGTGGTACATCCACACCCCGCTGCGGGTGGCCTTGAACCGGTAGGTCAGTGACCGGCCGGGCTGGATGGTGCGCATCGGCCGGTCCGGCGCCAGTGCTCCGGCGTGGAAGTCGACGGAGTGGCCGAGCGTCCCGTCGTTGACGAGGGTGATCTCGAACGTGTCGCCGACGCGGCCGCGCAGCACGGGCCCCGGGGCCGTGCCGTCGAAGGTCCACAGGGTCTGCCGCACACCGGGCGCGACCTCCGCTTCCGCCTCCTTGACGGTGAGGGTCCTCCTGTGCAGCCGGGGGCCGGATCCGTCCGTCGCGGGCGGCAGTCCGGCGTCGCGGGCGGTGAAGTCCTCGGGCGGCTCGGCCATCGGATCGAACGCCTCCGCGGCGGACTCGCCCGTGCTCCTGGAGGTTCCCCCGCTGTGGTCGTGCGTGGTTCCCCGGCTCGCCCCGGACTCGGTGCCGCCGGCTCGGCCGGTGCCTCCCGCCCTGTCCGCGCCCTCAGCGCCGGTGACCCGTACGGCGAAGACCATGCCCATCTGCCGGTGCCCGACCACGGAGCACCAGCCCGAGAGGTCCCGGCCGACGACTCCCGCGTCCAGCCTCGCCCGCTTCCCGGGGCCGATCCGGTCGGTGCGGGCGCCGGTCTCCAGCACCAGGTCGTGCGTGTCGGTGCTGGTGTTGTGCAGTTCGATCACCAGGCGGTTTCCCGCGGGCACCTCGACGCCGGCCGGGGAGAACCGCATGGTGCGCACCGTCACCTCGACCGTGGTGGTACGGCCGGTCGGCACCACCTCGTTCCGGCCGTCCGTGCTCGTGGCGGCGGACCGCTCCAGGGCGGGCAGCGACCGTACGTCCGCCGCGCCGCCCCCCGCGACGGCCAGCACCACGACCGCGATGCCGAAGGCCACGCCCCCGAGTACGCGGTGCGGGGCCGCCGGCGCTTCGGCGGGCGCCCGTGCGGGGGATGTCGCCCGTGCGGGGGCCGGCGCCGGATCCGGTCGTGCCGTCTTCCGGCGGTTCCTCAGGCCGCGGACGACCGTGCCCACGAGCAGGACGAGGAAGTGCAGCAGCACCACCAGCAGCAGCCCCGAGCACGCCACCCGGATCATCCCCGGCACCGGGAGCACACAGAGCAGCAGCGCGACGTTGGTGACGGTCAGCCGGGCCGGCCAGGCACGTTCGAGTCCCGCGGTGGCAGCGCGTACGGCCGCGGGTCCGCCACCCAGGACCACGGGCACGAGGAAGCTGAGCGCACCGAGCAGCACCTGAGCGATCCAGCCGGCGGCGAGCGGGGCGGTCAGTACCGACACGCGCTGCGTCACCGTGGTCCAGGACGTCGTGGAGGCGAGGATGCCGGCCACGCCCAGCAGGGATCCGGCGAGCCAGAGGCTGCCCGCGGCCACCGACCAGGTGGCGAAGGAGCGCGGCGCCTTCATCCGGGCCTCGCGCACCCAGGGCATGCCCGCGATCACGAGTCCGGCGGCGTAAACGGCCACGCCGGCGGCGGCCAGGGGCGGGGGGCCGAGCAGCGCCGCGGCGACGGCTGCGAGGAGCCCGGCGAGCAGGACGGGAAGAGCGGTGCGCCCCGCCCGTTCCGCGCCGTCCACCACGCGGGTGCGCAGCATCGTCGGCCACAGGGTGATCAGCGTCCCGGCCACGGTGAGGCCGACCCAGCCGAGCAGGTTGGTCATCTCGTGCGCGACCAGCAGCCGGTCGGAGAGGTCACCGGTGAGACCGCCGCGGGCCATGACGACACCCAGCGCGGCGCCCACGGGCAGCAGCGCGGCGGCGGCCACGTAGTAGCGCACGGTCATGGAGAACCGTCCGGGCAGGGCCCGGCGCAGGAGCCGGACCAGCCACCCGGCGTGGGCCGTGACCGCGATCGCGACCAGGCATCCGCCGGCGAGAACGGCCGGCCACCGCTCGGTGGACATACCGCCGATCACGGCGATGGCTCCGGCGTTCAGGCAGGCCAGCCGCAGCGCCGCGGGAGCGCCGCGGTTCGCCTCCGGCAGCCGGAGCACGGACGCGGCGAAGTGCCCCGACCAGATGACGACGGCGTTGCTGACCGCCCCGAGCAGCAGCACATGGACGAGCAGCCAAGAGGAGTGCGGCAGGAAGTGATGGGCGCTCGCGACGACGGCGAACAGCCCGAGCCAGGCGGCCACGATCGCGTTCACGCCGAGGTGCCAGAGGGCGCGTGGTGACCGTCCGGGGGGCGTGGGGGCCGGTCCGCGCGCCGTGGAAGGAGGCAGGTGCGTGGTCACCGGGCACTCCTCGGGTCGTCGGAGGCGGATGACGCGCCGGCCGATGCGTCGGGGGACGAGCCGGGGGCTGAGCCGGATGACGAACCGGGTGATGCGTCGGGTGATGAGCCGGTCCCGGCGGGCCCGGGGCGGCTGGGGGTCCGTGCCGCCGCGGACGCGCGCCGGGTGGCGGTCACCGATGCGGTCGCCGCCGTGAGGAGGAACAGCAGGACGGCGGCGATGTTGAGCACCCCGCCCAGCTGCCACGCCCCTCGTACGTCCCGCAGGTCACCGACCACCACCCGCAGGGCCAGGGAGAGGTGCAGCAGCCAGGCCGCCCCTGCCATCCCCGGGTGGTACGGCAGGGGGCGGCGCAGCACGGCAGGCAGGATCACCGGGGCGTGCGCCATGATCATCGACATCACGAAGCCCAGGAAGACGGAGTGCACGACCGCGTCGTAGCGGGTCCCGTCGGCGACCGGCCCGGCCACCAGCCACAGGGTGCCGGCGAGGCCCAGCCACGCGTACCCGGCGAGCAGGCACGCCGCGGTGAAGCGGGGCAGCCCCGTGGAGCGCAGCAGACGGCGGGCCACGTCATACGTGACGAGCCAGGCGACCAGCGCGAGCAGGGAGGCGCCGAGGAGCAGGGTGCCCGCCGCGGGCCACATCAGGGTGGTGACGACGCCGGTGACGACGGCGCCGACGCAGGCCAGGAAGGTCTGTTCCGCCCTGGGTGCCCCGGGTGCCAGGAGCCCCACCCGGGCCAGTTCCAGCCGCTCTCCGGCGATGGTCAGGACGAGGAACGCCACGAGCCAGGGAAGCATCCGCGGTACGTCGAGCCCGCCCAGCCACAGCAGCGCCGCGCCGAGCGCCGACACGGCACCCGCGGCCTGGGCGAGCAGGGCCGCGCTCGGCTGCCGGCGCCAGAACCGGAGGTACAGGGCGACCAGCACGGTGGCCCCGGCGACGAGCAGCAGCCGCGCGACGGACAGGTCCACCGGGGTGAACAGGAGCAGCCCCCCGGCGCCGAGGCCGGCGGGGGCGAGATAAGGCCACCGGCCGCCCAGGGCGACCGCGCGCTCCAGCGCCACCAGAGTGCCGGCGAAGCCGAGCACCAGCAGCACCCCGTGGACCTGGGGCAGGCGGTCGCCGGCGACCGGGGCGGGAAGTCCGAGCAGGAGGAGGGCCGCGTCGAGACCGGCGAGCAGGCAGAGGCCGGCGGCCAGCAGCAGGGGCGCCCGGCGGGATCCCGTGCGCCGGGCGCCCAGGCCGGCGGCGGAGGTCACCGGGTCTCCCCGGGCGTGGTGCGCCGTCGGGGGTGCTTCGTCCCGTCCGGCTTCCCCGGCCGGGTGCCCGTGTCGGGGGTGCCCGTGTCGGGGGTGCCCGTGTCGAGGCGGAGGCGGCAGGCGTCGGGTTCGGCGAAGGGGAGCAGTTCGATCTCCTGGGGATCCTTCCCCAGGGCACGGAGGCCGGCTCGGGCCAGCCCTTCGTGGACGCCGCAGATGACACCGGGGTACTCCCGGGCCGACTCGACGAAGGGGCAGCGCCGCAGCCGGACCTGGCGCCCCTCCGGGTCCGCCTCCGGTGCGAAGCCGATCTCCTCGAGGAGCTCCAACAGCCGTATGCGCGCCTCCTTCGGATCCGCCGTCGGCTCCTGTCCGGCGGTCAGGGCGCGTCCCCAGTCCTCGCCCGCGGCCAGGGCGTCACGGCGCGGATCGGTGCTGGAGCGGGCGATCTGGGCGGCGAGCACGGCGGCGAGCCCGGCGTATTCACGGGCGGGGGACGCCTGCGGCGGGCGGGCCCGGTAGCGCCAGGCGGGACGGCCGCGTCCCGCCGGGGCGGACCGTTCGCGTACGGCCAGACCGTCGTCCACCAGGGCGTCCAGGTGCTCGCGGACGGTGTTGACGTGCAGCGCGCACACCCGCGCGAGCGCGGCGGCGGTGACGGCACCCGTCTGGCCGCGCAGATGCTCCAGGACACCGCGGCGCTGCCGGGACAGCGGTACGCGGTGCGACCCGCTGCCGGGAAGCGGACCACTATTTTCCACGGTCATGTCCGTACTATATTGCAGACACAGGCCGAAGCCGATCGGCTGGGCCGCCGAACTGCTGGAAGGACGCCTCCTGATGAGCACCCTGACCATCGCATCGGACCCCGAGGACGCGGCGGCCGTCGAAGCCGTCGAGGCGCATCACACCCAGCTGGCCGGTGAGCTGGCCGGACGCGTCGCCCTGCTGATCGCGGCCGCGGACCGCGACCCGGCCGCGGCCGAGGAGGTCCGCTCCGGCCTGGTCGCCTTCTGCGACCAGGATCTCCTTCCGCACGCGGCCGCCGAGGAGGGCACCTTCTACTCCGTCGCCCGCGACCTGCCCGCGGCCCGCCTCCTCATCGACGCCATGCTCGCCGAGCACCGCAGGATCGGCGCGCTCGTCGACGCACTGCGCAACGCCGGCTCCGCCGTGCAGGCGGCGGCCGACGGCCGGGCACTCCAGGTGCTGTTCGAGGAACACCTGGAGAAGGAGAACACCCTCGTCCTGCCGCTGCTCGCCGGCGCCCCGGAGATCTCCCTCGCCAAACTCCTGTCGGGAATGCACGAGCTGCTCGGCCATGAGCACGGCCATGAGCACGGCCATGGGCACGGCGACGAGAAGGAGGCCGCCGAGTCCGAGTCCAAGTCCGGTGGTGGCGGCACCTGCGGCTGCGGCGGATCGGACGACGCCCAGGTGCCCGAGCTCGACGTGCGGGACGTCCCGCACGCACTGCGGCACGCCACGGTCTTCGGCGCGCTCAGCGCCGTTCCCTCCGGGCAGGCCATGGTCCTCGTGGCACCGCACGACCCGCTGCCGCTGCTGCGGCAGATCGAGGACCGCCACCCCGGCGCCTTCTCGGTGGAGTACCAGCAGCGAGGCCCCGAGGCCTGGCGGCTGCTGCTCACCCACCGCTGAGCGGAGCCGAGCCGACGCACCGCAGCAAAAAGCCCCTCTCCGCGGGACAACCGCGTAGAGGGGCTCTTCCGTCCGAATTGAACGGCGGCCGGGCCGGCCGTACGGCCGGCCCACGGCACCGGGATCAGATCAGGCGCTCTCCGTTGCGACGGGCCTCGGCCCACTCGCGGAAGAAGCCACGGCTGATCACGAACAGGACGGCGGCCACGATGACGGGCCACATCAAGACGTACACGCTCAGAGCGAGGGTGCTCACTGGGCCTCCTAATCTCTTTACTTGCTGCTTGCGGCAAGGTCGGGTTCGTCGTGGGTGCCCCCCGCCGGCCGCGGAACGCCGGCCCCCCGGTCGGCGCCGTCGGTGACGGCGACCACCTGCGCGGAACCGTCGTCGAAGTCACCGGTGCGCTGGGCGATGACGGCGAAGTCGAAGCGTTCGTTGTTGCCCACGGACATCGCCCAGCAGATGACGGTGCTCACGGAGTAGGCCACGAGGGAGCCGCTCAGCGTCGCGTACTCGTGCAGGGACCCGATGGCGAACGGCGCGGAAACCACGACGGCCAGCACACCGACGACCTTCGCCGGCTTGGTGCCGAAGAAGCCGAACGTCATCAGGCCGAGGACGACGCCGATGCCGATGACCGCCAGTACGTCCACGACGATGCCGAAGGCGAGACCCGAGGGAATCCAGCTGAAGCGGACCGGCAGGAACACCGCGAGCGCCGCGAGCACCGAGGTGGTGAACGCCTTGCTGGTGACCTTCTCCCAGTAGAAGCTGGCCAGCACCGGGAAGACGAGGGCGCCCCACAGCGCACCGACGAACACCAGCAGGTCGAGGATGCTCAGCTGGAGGCTGGCGAAGGCCACGGCCGCCGCGGTCGCCAGCACCATCGTGATGCGTCCGATCAGCAGCATCGTCTTGGGGTTGGCCTTCTCCCTGCCGGCCACCGCCTGGCCGTAGATGTCGGTCATCGTGATCGAGGAGAGGGCGCAGAGGTCGGCGTCCGCGGTGGAGGACAGCGCGCCGACGATCATGATGAAGAACACCACCAGCAGCGCTGGCGACAGGTAGGTGGCGGCCATCTCGGGGATGAGGTTGTTCAGGTCGCCGCCGGTCGGCTCGAAGCCGATGTAGAGGGCGAGCACCCCGAGCATGCCGACGCCGATCACCATGGCGCCGTAGCCGATGGTCGCGGTGACGAAGGTCGGCTTGATCAGGCTCTGCTTCACCGCGAAGAGGCGCTGCGCGATGGTCTGGTTGCCGATGGCGTAGGCCAGCACCGCGGCGATGTAGGGGGCGCCCTGGTTCATGAACGCGGTGCTGGAGAAGAAGCTGCCCTGCTGCGGGGTCAGGTTGTGCGCGCCGCTCTCGAACGCCGCCGGGAAGCCGGCCGCGAAGAAGATGACCGGGACGATCACGGCCACCGCACCGAGCATCGCGACGACCTGGATGAAGTCGGTCAGCACGGAGGCCCGGAAACCGGACCACAGGGTGTAGAGCAGCACGCCCGCGGCCACGGCGAAGACGCCCTGGGTGAAGTTGAACGGCGACAGCAGCGAGATCAGCACGCCGCCGGCGATGAAGTTGGACATCAGGCTGATGAGGCTGCCGACGACGTTGGAGCCGGCGAGCATCAGCTGGCTGGAGCGGCCGTGCCGCACGTACATGACCTCGGCCAGCGTGTGCGCCTTCGGGGCGACGGAGCGGATGCGCTTGCCGAAGGGGTAGATGAAGAGGATCATCAGGGCGCCCCAGAGCCCGTAATGGATGGGGCCCGATATGCCGTAGGTGTACCCCGATGTCGCGGATGCGTACATCGAGGCCGCCCAGATCCAGGTCGCCGTCATGCTGGCGGCGGAGATTCCGAAACCGATGTTGTTACCACCGGTCATGTACGCATCGGCGTTCTCGTCCTTCTTGCCGATGCGCGTCGAGATCAGGAAGGTCCCTCCATAGAAGAGGACCAGCAGACCAATGATCACAACGGCGCTGAACTGGGCTGTCTCCACCCCGTGCAATCGCGCCACCTCCTTACGACTCGTGGAGCCAGACATCAGCCGCGGCACCCGGCGTGTCGGCCGGGGGCCACGGACCCGTCCCGCGCGCCACAAGCGGCAGGGAAATGGCTCCGGCCCCCGGAGCTAGCGGCGTCGTCACTGGAGCCGGAGGCGTTCACAAAAAGGCAGACCCTTTGAGTCCGCAAACTTTCGGCATACTAACAGTTTTTTGCTCTAGTGCAACTATTGGTCGATCTTGAAGCTACTGAGTGTCACACCCTGCGCTCCGCAGGGCTGGCGGATGACCTCGCACACTCAATGACCACTTCCCCTCGAGTGACCTTGCCCACATTGCCCGTTTGCACCCCCTTCTTCACAGATCGCAACTGCGACGTGCAACTACGACGGATGAGCGTGGGCCTGCTGGAGAAGACGGAAACCGAGACAGAGCTCGCGCACAACTCGGGTGACGGCGGGCTCCGGTCGGCTAGCCTGCGGCGGTGATCAGCAGTGAGGGAGTACGCCTGGGTGCGGAGGCCGCGCATCGCCTGGCGCAGACGGGACTCCATGAGTTCGAGCCAGGGCTGACGGACGCCGAGTTCACACGCATCGAGCGCGAGTACGGCTTCGAGTTCGCGGACGATCACCGGGCGTTCCTTGCGGTCGGCCTCCCGGTCAACGTCCCTCCCGAGGACGGACAGACCTGGTCCAGGCCCTGGCCGGAGTGGCGCGGCGGTGATCTGGACAGCGTGCGTCGACAGCTCGACTGGCCGGTCGAGGGCGTTCTGCTCAGCGTTGAGCACAACGGGTTCTGGTACGAGGGCTGGGGCGAGCGGCCGGCCGACGGGACGGCGGCACTGGATACGGCACGGCGTCATCTGGCGGAGGCGCCGGTGCTGGTGCCCGTGTATGCCCACCGGTATCTGCCCGCCGGCCGGGGAGGCTTCGGACACCCGGTGCTCTCGATGTGGCAGACCGACATCATCTATTACGGGCTGGACCTGGTCGACTACATGCACCAGGAGTTCAACGAGGCGCGGGGTGAGGTCGACGAGAGCTGGGCCCCGCGAGCAACGGTCCCCTTCTGGCGGGACCTTCTCTGACTCCTCAGGACCGCTTCCCGCTTCGTGGTGTGAGCGGCCTTGCTCAACGTGTTCCGGTGAGCCGCACGTCGGTCGTCCCATGGGACAACGGCCCCTCGCATCACGCACGGCCGGCCTGCCGTCGGCGCCATGGGCGTCCCCTGCACCGCGTCGATGCGGCGGTGACCTGCGCATTCCCCGTACTTGACCGGCTGCACCACCCGGCGGGACGCGATCTGCCGGCAGGTGGCTCACGACACCCACCCTGCTGAAAGCGTGAGCACCCGGCAGGCACATGCCACTCACGCGCTCAAATGAGCGGCATGTGAACACCGGAGGCCGAGACGCTCACACTTTTCAGAGGGGTACGTGCCTCCTGACCGGGCGTCTCGCGGGATCGTGCCCCACGACGCGGTGCAGGCGATCAAGTCCTCCGCGTTCCGGTCCGAGAGCCGAGGTCCTTAGCGATCTCCGGGCAAGCGGCGGCCCGCGAAGTGCCCCGTCGAGACGGACCGGACACCCGATCCGGCGGAGCCGACCATCCCCCCACCCGCGGCTTCCGGCGCCTCGATCCCTGCACCACCTGACGGGACGCCAACGAGGGAGCTTTGACGCGTCGGGACTTGGGTCCTCCATCCGGCCCTTGGTCACGTGGTGTGCCGCCCTTTCGGACTCACGGTGATCGTGAAGCGTTCCGGAGGCGGAGCACCATCCACCCGCCAGCGCGTGACGTGCTCTTCGATGACATCCCGAAGAGGCTCCGGCCCGCCTCGGCGGACCAACCGGCGGTCCGCTTCGTCCTGGCGGAGGGCTCCCCATGAGCCTCCCCCGCCGTCGATGAGGACCTGTTCGGTGCGGCCTCCTCGAACGAGGGTGACCTTCTGGGTTCCAGGGGCGGCCAACTGGGCGACGAAACCGGTGTTCCAGCCACCCAGGTCGGTGCCGCGCGGCATGGCGAGGATCAGACCGCCGGGCCGGGTCTGATCCAGCCGGGCGCGGGGGACGGTGAGGATGCCACAGGTGGCGACGAGTCAGTCGTACGGCTCCTTCCTGTAGCCGGCCAGGCCGTCACCTACGCCCAGGTCAGGGGCGTAGCCGGCCTGTCCGAGCGCGGTCCGGGCCCAGACACAGGAGTCGAGCAGATCCGGTGACTTCTCCTCGGCCTCGGAAGCGCCGACGTACGCCGTCATCTGCTCCTCCAGCACCGCGAAGGTGCGTGGCGGACTGGCCCGGCCTCCCCGACTGGCAGAAGGAGACGGAAACTGAGGCGGCCTCACTCCTCACCGCGGCACCAGGGACAGCCCGCGGCCAGTTGCCGAAGCCACCGTCATTCGTGGAGCTAGGCGGCCTTGGGCCGCGCCGCACGCATGCCCGAGGCAGACTCCTGTGCGTACTCGAGCGGCAAGGTCTCGTCTTCCCCGAAATCAGGCGCCTGGAAGGGGTTTGTCGTCGGAGGCGGCGATGCTGCAGTGGAGCAGCGAGGTTGCTCTTCCAGAGCGGAGAACAGCGACGTTGGGTCGATGGGAGGTCTCTCTTTCGTTACAGACCCTCACGGGGCCTGGGTGTGCCGTGACCGGGCACAGCGGTCCTACAGCTTGGTCATCTTGGCGTACGGGCTCAAGATCCGCATTTGCGCCGAGCCGAAATCCACGAGCGCCGCGATTCCGTCCTCGATCCCGACTACCCGGCCGAGGCCGTACATGTCGTGTGTGACCTGGTCCCCCACGGCGAAGCTCTCGGGAGCCGGTGTGACCGGGGCCTTGAAGGGGCTGGTGGGCAGATGACGCTTCGGTGCTGCGGGCTTTGTCATAGCTCAGTATGAGCCTACGTGCATCCCGTTCGCTGTGGCCACCGGCACAGGTCCGGACGGGAACAACCGCTTCATGCCGCTGACCTGGGGTTCCGAGACCTGGTGAGGCGAAACTGAGCCGTAGGCCTCCTTCGCTGACCGTGGCCGGCCCCTGCATCCAGCGCGGTTGTGGCACGAGCCTCAGCCGACGACAGTCCGAGCCGCAGCGAAGCGGTGTTCGCTCCGCCGAAGGGCGGCAAGCTCCGGGACGTGCCGTTTCCCGGCCCGGTCGCCGATGCGCTCCGAGCGCATACGAGGCAGTACCCGCCGGTCGAGATCAGCTTGCCGTGGGAGGTGACCGACGGGTCTCCGGTGACCGAGCGGCTCCTGTTCGCCGGGCCACGTCGCGGCCTCCGCATCGACCTCACCCTCCGTGAACTGCCGTTCCCGCCGTTCCCCTGCATCGGCCTCGGCGGAGGAGGGCTCGGAGTTCGGGCGGGCACCGGCGCACTCACCATGGCCGTGCCGGCGTTCCTGGTGTCGTTTCGCGTGTGGATCAGCCTCATCCAGGTTCCACGGCCCAGAGACGGCCCCAGCACGGCAACAAGGCCCCTACCAGCGGGCAACCCGCGGGCAGGGGCCTTGCTCGATACCGCTTACTTCTTCTTGCCCTGGTTCTTGACCGCCTCGATCGCGGCCGCGGCCGCCTCCGGGTCGAGGTACTTGCCGCCGGGGTTGAGGGGGCGGAAGTCGGCGTCGAGTTCGTAGGACAGGGGGATGCCGGTCGGGATGTTCAGGCCCGCGATGTCGGCGTCCGAGATCTGGTCGAGGTGCTTGACCAGGGCGCGCAGGCTGTTGCCGTGGGCGGCGATCAGGACCGTGCGGCCGGTGAGGAGGTCGGGGACGATGGCGTCGAACCAGTACGGGAGCATGCGGACGACGACGTCCTTGAGGCACTCCGTCTGCGGGCGCAGCTCCGGCGGGAGGGTCGCGTAGCGCGGGTCGGAGAACTGGGAGTACTCGGCGTCGCGGTCCAGCGGGGGCGGCGGGGTGTCGTAGGAGCGGCGCCACAGCATGAACTGCTCCTCGCCGAACTCCGCCAGGGTCTGGGCCTTGTCCTTGCCCTGGAGGGCGCCGTAGTGGCGCTCGTTCAGACGCCAGGAGCGGTGGACCGGGATCCAGAGGCGCTCGGCGGCCTCCAGCGCGAGCTGGGCCGTGCGGATCGCGCGCTTCTGGACGGACGTGTGGACCACGTCGGGCAGCAGGCCGGCGTCCTTCAGCAGCTCACCGCCGCGGATCGCCTCCTTCTCGCCCTTGTCGTTGAGGTTGACGTCCACCCAGCCGGTGAACAGGTTCTTCGCGTTCCACTCGCTCTCGCCGTGGCGGAGGAGGATCAGCTTGTACGGTGCGTCGGCCATGTCTCAGAGCGTAATCCAAGCGTTCGGTCCCCTGTCCCGCCCGCCCGGCCGGCGGACGGTCGGCGGCTTCTGTTAATTGAGTGGCCGGGCACTGCTCCGGACTCGTAAGTTGTGCTCGCTGTCACAGCCACTTACATCCTGGGAGTTCGTACGTGCCCGTCGCCTGTCTCAGACGTGCCGCCCGCGAGACCGTCTCCGGGCTCCCCCGCGAGTTCTGGTGGCTTTGGACCAGCACCCTCGTCAACCGGCTCGGCGCCTTCGTCGCCACCTTCATGGCGCTGTACCTGACGCTCGACCGCGGCTACTCCGCCTCGTACGCCGGTCTGGTCGCCGCACTGCACGGGCTCGGCGGGGTCGTCTCCTCGCTCGCCGGGGGCGTGATGGCCGACCGGCTCGGACGGCGGCCGACGCTGCTCGTGGCTCAGGCGTCCACCGCCGTCTTCGTCGCGGCGCTCGGGTTCGTGCGCGATCCCGTCTCCATCGCCGCCGTCGCCTTCCTCGTCGGCATGGCCTCCAACGCCTCCCGACCGGCCGTGCAGGCGATGATGGCCGACATCGTGCGGCCCGAGGACCGCGTGAGGGCCTTCTCGCTCAACTACTGGGCCATCAACCTCGGCTTCGCCGTCTCCTCCATGGCCGCCGGCTTCATCGCCGAGGTCAGCTACCGCGCCGGCTTCCTGGTCGAGGCCGGGATGACGATGGCCTGCGCGATCCTCGTCTTCGTGAAGCTGCCCGAGTCCCGGCCGGGTCCGGAGCACCACGAAAGCCACAGCAGCGGGGGCGAGGACGTCCGGCTGTGGACCGTTCTGCGCGACGGGCGGTACATGGGCGTCGTCGGGGCGTCCTTCCTCATCGCCCTCGTCTTCCAGCAGGGGGCCGTCGGGCTGCCGATCGCCATGGGCCGGGCCGGGTTCACGCCCGCCGACTACGGCATGGCCATCGCCGTCAACGGCGTCCTGATCGTCGCCCTGCAGATCCCGGTCACCCGTTTCATCCAGCACCGGGACCCCGGGCGGCTGCTGATCGTCTCCTCCCTGCTCGCCGGATACGGCTTCGGGCTCACCGTCTTCGCCGGATCGGTCGGCGTCTTCGCCCTCACGGTGTGCGTGTGGACCCTCGGCGAGATGATCAACGCACCGACCCAGACCGGGCTGGTCGTCCGGCTCTCCCCGGTGCACGGGCGCGGGCGCTACCAGGGCGTCTACACGCTGTCCTGGTCGCTGGCCGCACTGATCGCACCCCTGATGGCCGGCACCGTCATCGACCGGCTCGGCGCCGAGTGGCTGTGGGGGATGTGCGCCGCCGTGGGCACGGCCGCCGCCGCCGGCTACGGGGTGCTGATGCGACGCCTGCCGAAGGACGAGACGGCCGCCGTCGGGGCCCAGGTCGGGACCAGGGCCGAGGTGGGCACCGCCTGAGCCGGCGGCCGACAGCCGTCCGACAGTCCCTGAGGGGAAGGGGTCGCAGGTGACGCGGTACGGGCCCGGGCTCAGTCGGCCGGGCGCTGGGTCAGGTGGGTGAACGCCTCGAGGTTGTGTGTCGGCTCCCCGCGCGAGACGCGCCAGGCGTACTCCCGGCGGATGGCGGAGGCGAAGCCGAGTTCCAGCAGGGTGTTGAAGCTGCCGTCGGCGGCTTCCAGGACCTGGCCGAGGAGGCGGTCGACCTCGTCGGCGGTGACGGCGGCCAGCGGCAGCCGGCCGGTGACGTAGACGTCGCCGAGCTGGTCGACGGCGTAACTCACGCCGTACAGCTTGAGGTTGCGCTCCAGCAGCCAGCGGTGGACGCCGGACTCGTTCTCGTCGGGGTGGCGGATGACGAAGGCGTTGAGGGAGAGGGAGTGGCGGCCGACGATCATCTGCAGGGTGGTGGAGAGTTTGCGGGTGCCGGGGAGTTTCACCACGTAGGTGCCGGACCGGGGGCTCTCCCAGTCCAGTTCGGTGTCCTTCAGGACATCCTCGACGACCTGTGCCGCGCGCTGCTGCTCTGCCTCACCCTTGGCGTTGCCCATGGGGGGAGCGTACGCGACGCCGGTGGGACTGCAGGGCGGCCGCGTACACGTCGGCGGTGGCCGCCGCCGAGGCGTCCCAGCCGAAGGAACGCGCGTGCCGGGCGGCGGCGGTGCCCATCCGGTCGGCGAGGTGCGGCTCGTCGGCGAAGGCGTGCAGCACGCGCGCGTAGGCGGCCGGGTCGTGGCCCCGGACCAGGAATCCGGTCTCGCCGTCGCGCACGGCGACCGGCAGTCCGCCGACCGCGGCGGCGAGCACCGGGGTGCCGGCCGCCTGCGCCTCTATCGCGACCAGGCCGAAGGACTCGCTGTAGGAGGGCATGACCAGCACGGACGCGGCCCGGAACCAGTCGGCGAGCTGGTCCTGCCTGACGGGTGGGTGGAACCGTACGACGTCGGCGATGCCGAGCCGGGCCGCGAGCTTCTGCAGGCCCTCCGGCTTGGCGAGGCCGCTGCCGCTCGGGCCGCCGACGACGGGCACGACGATGCGGGAGCGCAGCTCGGGCCGCTCCTCCAGCAGGATCCCTACGGCTCTCAGCAGCACGTCGGGGGCCTTCAGCGGCTGGATTCGGCCGGCGAAGAGCGGAATCAGGGCGTCCTGCGGCAGGCCGAGGCGGGCGCGGGCGGCGGCACGGCCGGTCGGGGCCTCCCCTGGACGGAGCTTGCCGGAGCCCTTGGGGAAGGGGCGGAAGCGGGTGAGGTTCACGCCGGGGTGCACGACGGCGACCTTGGCGGGGTCGGCGCCGTAGTGCCGTACGAGCTCGCCGGCCTCCTCGTCGGTGTTGGCGATCAGCCGGTCGGCGGCGTCGACGATCTGGGTCTCGCCGATGACGCGGGCGGCGGGCTCGGGGGCGTCGCCGTTGGCCAGGTTGGCGTTCTTGACCTTGGCCATGGTGTGCATGGCGTGCACCAGGGGGACGCCCCAGCGCTGGGCGGCGAGCCAGCCGACGTGACCGGAGAGCCAGTAGTGGGAGTGGACGAGGTCGTAGTAGCCGGGGCGGTGGCCGGCCCAGGCCTGCATCACGCCGTGGGTGAAGGCGCACAGCTGGGCGGGCAGGTCCTCCTTGGCCAGGCCCTCGTAGGGGCCGGCGTCGACGTGCCGGACCAGGACGCCGGGGGCGAGTTCGACGGCGGGCGGCAGGCCTCCCGCGGTGGCCCGGGTGAAGATCTCCACCTCGACGCCCTGGGCGGCCAGGCGCTGGGCGAGCTCCACGATGTAGACGTTCATGCCGCCGGCGTCGCCCGTGCCGGGCTGGTGCAGCGGTGAGGTGTGCACGGAGAGCATGGCCACGCGGCGTGGCCGGCGGTGCAGCCGCAGCCGGGCGGCAGCCGCCGGGGAACGACGCCCGAGCCTGCTGATGTACTGGCTCACGTGGCGTTCCTCCTCGCTGCGGGCAGGCCGGACGGAGCGCGCCGAGCGCCCCGCAAGGGGCAACGCCGGAGGGGGCGGCCCCATTTCCGCTGCCGGGTTCTTTGCCGAATCATTACCGGAAGTCGCTCAGTCGTTCGACATCCGGGGTGTGGCACACGCACGTGTGGGGTGCGTTACGTCCGGGCGGCCGGCGCCCCGCGCCCCCATACCCTCATATGCATGACATCCCGCGCAGCGACCCTCCCCCACTCCCGGCTTCGCTCGGGCGGGGCGACCCCCGTCGTGGGAACGGTGACGCGCGGGACGACCAACCCCAACCGGCTCCGCCGTATGGACCGCTGGATCGCGGCCGCGCACGGCGCCGAGCTGCGGCGGGCCGCCGATCCGGTGGCCGTCGACCTCGGCTACGGCGCCGCCCCCTGGACGGCGGTCGAGCTGCTGCACCGCCTGCGCACCGCGGCGCCACGCGCGCGCGTGGTGGGCGTGGAGATCGAACCGGCCCGGGTCACGGCCGCGAAGCCGTACGAGCGCGACGGTCTGGTCTTCCGGCACGGCGGCTTCGAGGTGCCGGTCCCGCAGCGCCCGCACCTCATCCGCGCGGCGAACGTGCTGCGGCAGTACGACGAGACCGAGGTCGCCGCCGTCTGGGAGCGGCTGTGCGCGCGGCTCGCCCCGGCGGACGGGCACTCGCGCGGAGGCCTGCTCGTCGAGGGCACCTGTGACGAGATCGGGCGCCGGCACGTGTGGGTGGCGCTCGGCCCGGAGGGCCCCCGCACGGTCACCTTCGCCACCCGTCTCGGCTCCCTGCACCGCCCCTCCGACCTCGCCGAACGCCTCCCGAAGGCGCTCATCCACCGCAATGTCCCCGGCGAGCCGGTGCACGCCTTCCTGCGCGACTTCGACCGCGCCTGGACAACCGCCGCGCCCTACGCCTCCTACGGCGCCCGCCAGCGCTGGATCCGCGCGGTACGGTCCCTGACCGCCGACTGGCCGGTGACCGACGGGCCGGCGAGGTGGCGGCAGGGCGAAGTGACGGTGAGGTGGGAGGCGTTGGCGCCACGCGGCCGGCCCGGACCCTCCGTCCGGACGCCGAGGGAACGATCTCTGTGAGCCGTTCGTCGCACAGGCGGGAGATCGTCGCGGGAGGGGCCTGCCTCTGTCGTTCCGCGCCAAAGCGTGGCAGGATCCCCCGGACACCGTAAGTTACTGACGGTTAATCACATGGGGGCGGATGTGGAACGGGGCAGGCGCACTGTGCTCGCGGCAGCCGTGACCGTGGTCTGCGCGATCACCCTGCTGGGCGCACCGGGCACGGCGTTCGCGAGCGCGCTGCCCGATCCGGCACCGGCGCCGTCCGCCTCCCCGTCGACCTCGGCCTCCCCCTCCGCCTCCCCGTCGGCCACGCTCCCGCCGGACAGGGACCTGGAGGCGGTCCGCACCAAGCTGGACCAGCTCTACCACGACGTGGCCGTCGCCACCGACGCCTACAACTCGGCCGAGGAGAAGGCGGAGAGGCAGTCCGCCGAGATCGCCGAGCTGACCCGGGACATCGCCGCAAAACAGCGGAAACTGGATGAACTGAAGGACCGCGCCGGTGCCGCGGCCCGCGCCCAGTACCGCCTGGGCGGCCTGCCGCCCGAGGCCCAGCTGATGCTCAGCGGCGACCCGCAGATCTTCCTCGACGGAGCCGGACGGGTCCTGCAGGGCGAGCGGGCCACCAAGGCCCTGATCGAGGAAACGGCCCGCACCCAGCAGGACTTGAAGCAGTACGCGGAGGACGCCGCCGCCCATCTGCGGCAGCTGGAGGCGAACCGCAGGGCCAAGGCCAAGGCCAAGAAGCGGATCGAGCAGCGCATCAAGGAGGCCGAGCGGCTCGAGGCCACGCTGGAGAAGCGGCAGCGCGAGCGCCTCGCCCAGCTGGAGCAGGAGGCCGCCGACCGGGCGCAGACGGCCTGGCTGGACACCGGAATCCTCGAGGAGGTCGACGGCAGGGCCTCCGAGGCCGGCAAGAAGGCGGTCGAGTTCGCCACGGCCCAGCTCGGCAAGCCCTACGAGTGGGGCGCCGAGGGCCCGAGGTCGTACGACTGCTCCGGGCTCACCTCGCAGGCCTGGGCGGCGGCCGGCCATCGCGTCCCGCGCACCTCGCAGGAGCAGTGGAAGCGGCTCGAGCGCGTGGACATCAGGGACATGCGGCCCGGCGACCTGATCATCTACAACGGCGACGCCAGCCATGTGGCGTTGTACGTCGGCGACGGCACGATCGTCCACGCTCCGCGGCCGGGGCGGACGGTGACGCTCGCGGGGGCGGGATCGATGCCGATCCTGGGCGTCGTACGGCCGGATTCGGACTGAGCGCCTGTCGTGGGGCGCCCGGGGCCGGTGACCCCGACCACGTGACTCATCGCACGCCGGTTCGCGGCCGCACCCGGGCGGTGCGTGACCTTTGTCATTCCACTTCCGCTGCCGGCCTGTCCAACTCCGGCAGGTATCGCGGCATATGACAGCGGCCTGACGCCGAGCGACGTGCCTCACACCATTCCACTGGGGTGCCGACTACCGCTATGGTCCCCGTCGGTGGGGCGAGGTCCCTCGTGTCCACCACCCTCGGGGGGAGGGAAGGAACCCAGGACGATGCCCGTGCCCGTACCGCGGCAGAGAGCGCTCCCGGCCGCGGACCGTGGTCAGGCGCAGACCGCGTCCCACGGCGGCGGCCCCCCAGCAGCACGGGCCCCGCGCCCGGAGGCGACGGTCGAGAAGGGCGACCGTGACACCGCCCCCGCCCTCAGCAGCCCTCTCACGCTGCTGCTGATCGAGGACGACCCCGGCGGCTCGCCGATCGTGCCCGAACTGTTCGACTCCTCCGGCAAGCCGGTCCGGATCCGCACGGCCCGCAACCTCACCGAGGCCGCGCGGCTGCTCACCGACGACGTCCACTGCATCCTGCTGGACCTCGCACTGCCCGCGCCCGGCCGGTCCGCCGGCGCCGGCGACGAGCTCACCGTGCTCAAGCAGGTGCTCGAGCTCGCGCCCCGGCACGCCGTCCTCGCGCTGACCTCCTCCGGCGACGCCGAGCGCGGCGCCCAGGCGGTGCGGGTGGGCGCCCAGGACTACCTCCTCCGCGACGAGCTGGACGGACGGCTGCTGAGCCGCGCGATCCGGTACGCGGTGGAGCGCAAGCGCTCCGACACCGCCGAACGCCGGCTCGCCGAGGGCAAGCTGATCGCACAGGAGAACCGCCGCCTGGAACGGGGCCTGCTGCCGACCCCGCTGCTGGACGGCTCCACGCTGCGCTTCGCCTCCCGCTACCGCCCCGGCCGCTCGCGCGCGCTGCTCGGCGGCGACTTCTACGACGCCGTGCGCACCCCCGACGGCACCGTGCACGCCATGATCGGCGACGTCTGCGGGCACGGTCCCGACGAGGCGGCGCTCGGCGTGGAGCTGCGCATCGCCTGGCGGGCGCTGACGCTGGCGGGACTGTGCGGGGACGAGTTGCTGAGCACGCTGCAGCAGGTGCTGGAGCACGAGCGCTCCGACGAGGAGATCTTCGCCACGCTGTGCACGGTGGACATCGCGCCCGACGGGCGCCGGGCCGGCCTGTGCCTGGCCGGCCACCCGTCACCGCTGGTGATGACCCCGGGCCGGCCTGCCGAGCTGCTGCCGCACGACAACAACGGCCCCGCCCTCGGTCTGCTGTCCGGCGCCCGCTGGCCCCGGATGCAGGTGGAGCTGGGAGCCCAGTGGAGCCTGATGCTCTACACCGACGGCCTGATCGAGGGCCGGATCGGCGAGGGCGGCGAACGGCTCGGCCAGGACGGCATGGTGGAGCTGGTCCGCCGACAGATCGCCCAGGGACTGCGCGGCGAGGACCTGCTGCGGGAAGCGGTGAACGAGGTGCGCGAGCTCAACGGCGGCGAGCTCACCGACGACGTGGCGGTGGTCCTGCTGGACCGGGAGCCGTAGCTTTCGCGGCCCCCGCCGGCTCACCGCCCGCCGTTGTAGGGCCCGTACGGCCCGTCGCTGCTGCTGCCGCGGCGGCCCCACCCGCTGCTGCCGCCGCCGACCTGCCTGAGCGCGGGGCGTACGTCCACGATGTAGACGATGCTCGCGATCACGCCGATGATCGGCAGGAACGAGAAGATCGAGAACAGGTAGCTCACGAGGAGCGCCAGGGCGAGGATGATCAGCCAGAACACCTTGTTCTGCTTGTCGGCCGCCCGGAAGGCGTCCTCGCGCCGGAACGCCGCGTCGAACAGCCCGAACGCGGCCAGGCCCATGAGCAGGATCTTCAAGATCCCCAACAGCCCTGCGAAGCCCATCATCAACATGTCGCCCACCGCCCGTTCTCTCCCGATTCCTAGGCCACCGTACCCGTAGAACGGGCCGGACACCCCAAGGGTGCCCGGCCCGGATACCTATCGCCCGTACGGGTGAGGCATACCGCTTCCGCTGCCTGCCCGGTGCCGCCGTGCCGCCTACTTGGCGGGCGGGGTGGTCTTCTTCCCGGCGGGCGAGGTCCTGCGGCCGTTCGGGGCCTTCTTGGCGGAGACCTTCTTGTCGGCGTCGGACTCGACCAGGGCCACGGCGGGCTTTCCCCCGTTGGTCTCGGCCGCCTCGGCCTTGGCCTCGACGGGCTCGGTCCTGGCCTCGGCCGCCTCGGCCTTGCGCTCGGTCTTGGGCTCGGTCTTGGGCTCGACGGCGACGGCGAGCTCCTCGACCTCCACGGCGACGTCCTCGATGCTCTCGGCGGCCTGGCCGCGCCAGGTCCGCACGGTCTGCTCGCCGTGCTCGGCGACCTTCTCGTAGGTCTCGCGGGCCTTCACGGCGTACTCGGCGGCGACGCCGACACCGCGCAGGGCGAGGTCCTGGGCGCTCTCGCCGAGCTTCTTCAGGTCGGCGTCGAGGTTGGTGCTGATTTTCTTCAGGTCGGAGTCGAAGGAGTTCAGGAGCTCGGTGACCTTGACCTGGAGGTTCTCCTGCGTCTCCCTGACCCGGGCGCCGGCCTCCTTGGCTCGGGCGGCGGCCCGCTCCTGGACGGCCTTCGGGTCGGTGTTGCGCACCGCGTCGATACGGGCCGGGGCCTCGGCGCGCAGCTGCTCCATCAGGGCGGGCACCTTCTTGGCCTGCTGCAGGGCCAGGTCCGCGGTGCCCGCGGCGAAGTAGAGCGGCTTGGGGTCGCTGAGGGTCTTGCGCAGGTCGTCGGTGATGGCCATGGTGCTGGTCCTCCCGGATTGCTTGTGGCTGAGGGTTCTGGGTCGCCGCGGCCAGAGGGGCCGGCTGCCCGGCCCTGCCGGACCGTGCGGTCGTGGGCTCGCCGGATCAGTCGGCCGGCTGCCGCGGATCGGCGTCATCGCCGCCGGACGTACGGGTACGGCGTCGCTCGGCGGGGGCCGTTTCCGGGTCGGTGCCGGTGCGTATGTTTCCGCCGCTGCCGCCACTGCCGCCGTCGGCCGTGCGGTCACCGTGCCCGGTGGTGCCACCGGTGTCGCCGGTGTCGCCGTCCGTCTTCGCGGTCCCGAACCCGTTCTCCTTGCGGAAGGACTCGTAGACCTGGAGCAGCACCTGTTTCTGCCGCTCGTTCAGCGAGGGGTCGGCGAGGATGACGGCGCGCGTCTCCACGTCGTCCCGGTCCCGCTCGGCGTCGAGGATGCCGGCCCGCACGTACAGCGTCTCGGCGGAGATCCGCAGCGCCTTGGCGACCTGCTGCAGCACCTCCGCGCTCGGCTTGCGCAGCCCGCGCTCGATCTGGCTCAGGTACGGATTGGACACCCCGGCGGCATCGGCGAGCTGCCGCAGCGACAGCTGCGCGTTGCGCCGCTGCTCGCGCAGGTACTCACCGAGATTGCCGACGTTGAGCGATGCCATGCCTCCACCTTGCACCACCCCCGCTAACAAATGCAAGCAACTTGCTTGCAAGAGTGCGCCACGTGTCCGCCCGACTGTCCGAGACGGACGGTTCGAAGCCCTCTCGGGCTCCCGCTCCTCGATCAGCCTCCGACGATGCGGAAGGGACGCCCAGCCGGATCGGTGAGGACCCGCCACCGGTTCTCGTGCGGCTGGTGCTCCGGCTTGCCCGCGCCCAGCTCCAGCAGCCGGGCCTCGGCCTCGTCCAGGCTTTCCTCGACCTTGAAACAGAGGTGGAGCTGCTGGGGAACGGTCTGGTCGGGCCGGCTCGGAGCCCGATGGCCCTCGACCCGTTGAAAGCCGATCAAGGGCCCGCCCTCACGGCTGAGGCCGACGAAGTCCGCGTTCGACTTCGGGTCGAGCGTTACCGCGCTCAGCTTCATCTGCAGGGGCATGACACCTCCGGGGCGGTCAGTGGGCTTCCGGGCTGCACACTCTGGAAGCAGCCTCTGACAGAGTGTGCGCCGTGGACGAACTTGTGGAACGTGTCGACGGTCACATCCGTGCGCGGTGGGCACCTGGCCGGCTCCCTGTCACCGAGCAACTCGGTGTCCTGCGCTCCGTGCTCTCCCGGAACGAGGTCCTGACCGACGTGCTGGCCAGGACGGCGGCATTGCGGCTGCCCGGCTGGTACGTGACGGCGGGCTGCCTGTTCCAGACCGTGTGGAACGTGGTCACCGGCAGGCCTCCCACCAACGGCATCAAGGACTACGACGTCTTCTACTTCGACGACACCGACCTCTCCTGGGAGGCCGAGGACGCCGTGATCAGGGCGGGACGGAAGGCGTTCGCCGGGCTGCCGGCCGACGTGGAGATCCGCAATGAGGCCCGGGTCCACCTGTGGTACGAGCGGAAGTTCGGGGTGCCCTGTCCGCCGCACGAGTCCACCGAGGCCGCGATCGACTGCTTCGCCGCGACCACCTGCTGCCTGGGTGTCCGGCTGGAGCCCGGCGGAGGGTGGCGTGTCTACGCGCCCCACGGTCTCTCCGACGTGTTCGACCTCGTCGTCCGCCCCAACCCGCGGCTCGCCCCGCGCGAGGTGTACGAGACCAAGGCGACGCGGTGGAAGGAAGAGTGGCCGGAGCTCACCGTGCTGCCGTGGCCGAGGTGACGTACTCGGATCGCGTTGGCCCAAGCACCCGGCGTCGGCACCCCTCCGCCCATGACGGCCGGGTCGGCCATGGACCGTGAGCGAGTCGGGTCCCCGGTTCCGGGGCGGCCGGGTGCTCGGTGATCCGCAGCCGCCCGATGTGGTAGCTCTGCCCGGCATGGCCGTCGGCGGCGCGGTCGTCGGTGGTGGGTCCGAGGTCCAGACGGCCTAAGGACAGCGGGTCCTCGGGCAGTTCGCGCAGCTCCTTCGCGTTCACGGACCATCGGGCAGGCCACGCCCCGACTGGTACGGAGAGCGTCGGACTCGTTCGCTCGAGCCGAGGAGCCCCTGCATCAGGAGAGTGTCATGTCCGTGGTGATGGTTTCCCAGAGGGCGTCGAACCACTTCTGGGACTCCTCCACGAACGCCGCGTCCCGCTGCCCGCCGTGCTTGTCGAACGAGAACAGCAGGGACTCCGCGCCCAGGACGTCGTACATGTCCAGGGTCGCGTCGTCCGCCCGCTCCTCGCGGCGCGCGATCGTGTAGTACGCCATCAGCGCCTCCGCGTCGTTGAGCAGGTACAGCTTGACCGGCGGGGTGAAGGGCAGCGCGCGGAAGGTCACGCGGACGTCGATGCCGTGGGTGGCGCGCAGGGCCAGCAGGTTGTGCCTGAGCACCTGCCCCTGGGCGTTGCGCTGGGCGAGCCAGCGCCGGTGGACCGGGTCGTCCCCGTCCGGCCCGTCCACCGACACCGGGAAGGCCAGGGCGATGTCCCGGGACGGCAGCAGGATGCGCACGTCGATCGCCTCGGGGCGCAGCCGGCCCTCGTGGATCAGGCGTACGGGCTCGCTCAGGGCGATCACCAGGGTCTCGGCGGTCAGACAGGCCACGTCGATCCGCACCCGCCGGGCGGAGAAGGCCTCCACGAGCCGCGGCGCGAGGCCGACCATGGTCGGCTGGGGCTCCACGCGGGCGGCGCCGGGGGCGGCGATCCGCGGCGGGCTGCCCTTGGTGACGTTGCTGAGCAGGCCGTCCTCCTGGAGCACCCGCAGCGCCTGGCGCACGGCGCCGCGCTCCACCCCGAACTCCTCGGCGAGTTCGGCCTGGGTGGGCAGGCGGTCGCCCGGCTGGAGCACACCGGTGCGGATCCGCTCCCGCAGGGTGTCGGCGATCTCCTGGGGTGAGCTTCTTCTGCTGCCATTCACGGCCACGCTCTCCTGGGTCACAACCAAACGCTACAACTTTGATCCATCTAAGGGGAGTTGCTTGGAACTTGTTTATAGATAGCTGCCAAGTGGGGACAACTACAGCATAGTTGGTTACCAACTTGGTTGAGTTGGCGGAGGACTTGCCTCCCGGCTCGTCCTCGCACCGGCCCGCAACCGTCCGAAGGGGGAACCGTGCCCGCTCTCGCTCTTCTGTCAGCCATCTTCGTCGCCGCCCTGGATCAGTTCGTGCAGTGGAGGTACGGCACCGTGGGCATCGTCGGCCTGCTGCTGCTCACCGTCGGCATCAAGGCCAAGAACCCCACCATCAGTTCGGTGGGGGCCGTGGTGCTGGCGGTGCTGCTCACGGGGCCCGCCCTGTGACCCGTGCGAGACGTCAGTCCGTGAGCGTGAGCTCCGAACCGATCGTCTGCCACAGTGCGTTGAACCACAGGCGGGACTGCTCGACGAACGTCGTCTCGCGCGGGTCGGTGCCCTGTCCGAAGGCGAACAGCATCGACTGGGTGCCCTCGGTGTCGTACACCTCCAGGGGTTCGTGGTCGACCTCCTGCTCACGGCGCGCGATCGTGTAGTACGCGAACAGCGCCTCCGTGTCGTTGAGCAGGTACAGCTTGACCGGCGGGGTGAAGGGCAGCGCGCGGAAGGTCACGCGGACGTCGATGCCGTGGGTGGCGCGCAGGGCCAGCAGGTTGTGCCTGAGCACCTGCCCCTGGGCGTTGCGCTGGGCGAGCCGGCGCCGGTGCAGTCGGCCGGTGGCGGAGACCTCGTCCACCGGCGCGGGGAAGGCGAGTTCGACGTCCCGGCCGGGCAGCAGGACGCGGACGTCGACCTTGGCCGGTTTCAGTCGCCCGGCGTGGATCTGCCGCAACGGTTCGCCGATGGCCATGGTGAGCGAGACCGCGGTCAGACACAGGGCGTCGATCCGCGCGTGGGAGGCGTCGAAGGCGGCGGTGACACGGGGGGCGAGGGCGACCGTGGTGGGCAGCGGCGGGGCGGCGGGGCCGGTCAGGGTCTGCCGCGGGTCGGGCACGACGGTCGCCGGGCTGCCCTTGGACACGTTGGTGAGCAGGCACTCCGACTGCAGGATGCGCAGCGCCTGGCGTACGGTTCCGCGCTCGACACCGAACTCGACGGCCAGCTTGGCCTGGGTGGGCATGCGCTGTCCCGGCCGCAGCACACCGGCCGTGATCCGGCGGCGCAGTTCATCGGCCACCTCGCGGGGTGATCTCCGTGGCCGCTGCGGCCTTTCCTGCCCAGGGGCGGAGGCATATTCCGGGTCCACGGCCGAACAGTACAACTTCTCGCCATCTTACGGCAGTTCGAAGAAAGGTGGTTATGAGCCGCGCCCAAGTGGAGATAAGAGGAGTGAAGTTGGTAGCCAACTTGAGCGACATGGTCAAACTTTCCAAGTGTTGGCCGCCAGGGTGACGGTTGGGGAACACCGGACCGTGCTCTCTTCCGGAGGGGAGCCGGGAGCTCGGTCGGTGGGCGAGCCAACGGGAGCGGCAGTCGACACCACCGGCACCGCACCGCACCGCACCGCACCGCACAGTCACAACTGAACAGACGGCGCACAGTCACAACTCCATACGCGTTCGCACAGCCACAACCGAAGACCGTCACGCACAGCCACAACTCAACAGCCATGCTACGGATGCATGATCCCCGTCAACCGTCACCGCCGGGAAGGAGCACTCAGAACATGTCCGGGCACCAAGGCCGCCTGGACGTACGCAGCAGGGCGTCGGCCACTCGGGCGGCGCCCGCTCGTTCTTCCTGGACCCGGCCGAGCGCCGCGAGCCGCACCGCGGACTCGTCGCCGAGCCACAGGGTCGCCAACTCCGCGACATCCAGCGTCAGATCGGCGCTCTCGGTCGTCGGCGTACAGGACGCCCCGGCGGGTGAGGCCTCCATCCGCCATCGTCCACCGGTCATTCCGGCCCGGTCGACGACCTCCAGCACCAGCGTCCCCGTCCCCTCGTACGTCCGCGTCTCCAGGGCCCGTACGACGTCCAGGATCCGCACCCACAGCCAGTCCGCCTGCGTGGTGATCGTGGCGGCGCGCGGGTCGGGCAGAAGGAGGGGGAGCAGGTCGTCGGGTGCCCGCCAACCGGTCTTGACCCTCACGACCCAGTCGGCCGAACACAGGTGGAACCACAGGGCGCGTTCGGCGGCCGGGGTCACCGCGACGAGGTCCTTCACCGTGGCCGTGCACAGCGGCTGCTTGGCGTCCGACCAGGTGTCGTCGCACACGTACGCCGCCAGGCCCTCGACCGTGCCGTCCGCGGCGCGGTACACGGCGTGGAAGGGCTCGGTCCACGGGCGGTGGTCCAGGCGCAGGGCGCCGGTGGTGACCTGCCACCAGCGCTCGGAGCGGTCGATCGCGCCGGGCTGGGCGCGGCGCAACCGCTCGTGCAGCTCGGGGCCGAGCTTGCGTACGTCCTCACTGTCCACGAGGTCGACACGGCCGCCGTCCTCCGGACCCGCCCGGCGCGGATCGAGGCCGGCCCGGGGCACGTCGATCGTCCACTCGGTCGCCCAGGTGGCGGGGCCGAAGCCGTAGCGGCCGTAGATCGGGTACTCGGCGGCGATCAGGGTCGCGACGACGTCACCGCGGTCCTTCGCGGCGGCGAGGTCCTGGGCCATCATGCGGGTCAGCAGGGATCGGCGGCGGTGGGTGGCGGTGACGGTGACGTTGGATATCGCGTCGGCGGGGACGGTCGCCCCGCCGACGGCGGTGAGCTCCTGCTCGAAGGACCGGAACGTCGCCACGCACCGGTCGGCGTCGAAGGCACCGAGGGTGCGGGACGGGACGATGTACGACCCGCGGTCGGCGATCTCGGCGTCGGTGGCCCTGGGGCCGCGCAGGAAGCCGGTGTTCAGGGCACGGGCCCAGTCCGGGATCTCGTCCTCGCTGATGGGGCGTACGTCGATGTGAGGGCGGGCAGAAGTCATGGGCCGACGGTAGGGGGAGGGGGTGCGGGATGTCGCGGGGATTTTTCCGCCCCGCCGCTCTTGCCCGCCCCATCCCCCAGGAGCTCCGCCTCTTCAACCCCACCGGGAGTCCCGTCCCTGTGACCCCGTCGGGGCTCCGCCCCTGCGACCCCGTCGGGGCTCCGCCCCACGCACCCCGCCGAAGGCTCCGCCCCAGGCTCTGCACCCCGCTGGAGCACCGCCCCTGCACATCACTGGAGGCTCCCGCCCCCAGCCCGCCGCCCCCAGCCCGCCGGCCCTGGACTCCCGGCCCTGGACTCCCGGCCCCGGACTCCCGGCCCCGGACTCCCGGCCCCGGACTCCCGGCCCCGGACTCCCGGCCCCGGACTCCCGGCCCCGGGGCTCCGCCCCTGCGGTCTCGCCAGGTCTGCGCCCCTCGCCTCCACCAGGAGCTCCGCCACCGGATCCCCGCACCGGCCTGGACGGCCCCGTCCTCAAGTCCCCCCAAGCTCTTCGAGCAGGAGGGACCCCCGGACGGGCCGCACCGCAACCGTGCTCAGAAAGCCGCCCGGATCTCCCCCACCTCCTGGCCGCCGCCCAGCAGCGGGGCGTGGCCGATACGTTCGAGGACCGGGGCGTTCAGCCCCATCAGGGTCAGCGCGCGGGCCAGGACCGGGCCCAGGGCTCGCGTGGCGCCGTCGTCGATCTTGAAGGCCAGGGCCCGGCCGTCCGGGAGGCCGACGGCCTGAACGGCCTCCGCGCCCATCTTGGAGAGGGTGCCGGGGAGTTCGCGCATCAGCCAGGTGTCGGAGCGGCGGGTGCCGGCGACGTACTCGGGGTGGGCGCGCATGGCGTCCGCGACGCGGCGTTCGGGGGTGCCGGGTGCGGCCAGGACGAAGGCCCGGTAGGCGCGGGCCAGGCCCGTGAGACTGATCGCCGCCAGCGGCGCGCCGCAGCCGTCCGTGCCGACCGCCGCCACCGGCTCACCCGCCGTCTCCTCCACCACCCGGTGGATCCGCCGCTGCAGCGGGTGGTCCGGGTCGAGGTACGACTCCAGCGGCCAGCCCCGCAGTGCGCACGCCGCCAGCATCGCGGTGTGCTTGCCGGAGCAGTTCATCACCACCCGGTCGCGCACCGCCCCGGCCGCCAGGTAGGTCTCCTTCTCCTCCGGGTCCAGCGGCAGGTCCGGCGGGCACTGGAGCCGCGCCGGGGTCAGCCCGTGCTCGTCGAGCATCTTGCGGACCAGATCCCGGTGAAACGTTTCCCCGGAGTGGCTCGCCGCCGCGAGGGCGAGACGCTCACCGTCCAGTTCCAGGCCGACGTGCAGCACACCCGCCGCCTGCATCGGCTTGTTGGACGAGCGCGGGAAGACCGGCGCGGTCACATCCCCCAGCGCGAGCTCCACCGAACCGTCCGCGCCCAGCAGCACCAGGCTGCCCCGGTGCCGCCCTTCCACGAACCCCGAGCGGACCACCTCCGCCAGGACGGGGGGTGTGACGGGGGGTACGACGGACGTTGACGACGCGGACAGCGGCGACACGGACATCGGCGGTGGCCTTCCGGGACGACGGGCTGGGAACCTGAAGCACCGGGGACTGTCCGCCCGCGTCGGCCCGGGATCTCCGCGGCCGTCGCGTCAGACGAGCAGGTCGTCCACCTGTGCTTCCCCCTCACGGTACCTGCGGGCGATCTCCGCGCTGCAGTCGTCGGCCGTGCGCTGCAGCTCCTGCCGCTGCCCGGACACCTGCTGCTCGTACCGCACGAGCCGCCCCATCGCCGCGCCCAGCTCCAGGTCCGTACGGGCGCCCAGGTCCGACAGCTCGACCTCGGCGAGCATCTGCGCGGCCAGCTGCCGGTACTCCTCCCCGTGCGGTGTGCCGAGCGTCACGTGCCGGGCCGAGGAGCGCTGCCGCGCGGGCGCGTCCCTCAGGATCTCCGCGAGCCGCTCGACGACGGACGCCTGCTCGGGCGCGGGCGCCTGCCCGGCGTCCAGGACGGACTCCGGCCCGCGCCGGGCCAGTTCCGCGCGCAGGATGTCGATCCGCCCCTGCAGCAGCCGCCGTACGTAACTCAGGTCGGCCTCGTCCCGCTGCGCCTGTCGGCGCAGGGCGCGCAGCTCGGGCAGGCTCAACAGGGTCAGACCCGGCTCCGGGGCCATGCCGGGCTCCGACCGCTCCACGGGCAGCGCCGGGCTGTCGGTGCGCTGCACGGGCGGCCGGTGGGCCTCCGGAACGCCCTCGTGGATCGGCGAGGCCGCCCCGGGCTGCCGCTCGGTACTCGATGTGCTCATGCCCCTCAACCGTCCCCTCGACCGGCGCGTACGGGAAGCATCGTGCCACTCTGAGTCGCCATCGTGTGACCGAGTGCTTCCGATCGGCCCCGGATGGGGGGTTACGAGGCAGAAAGAAACACGATATGAACTCTCCCCCGAGCTCTTCGGGCAGAGGCACCCCCAGGCACCCGGACGGCTCACGGGCATGATGGTCGGCATGCGTGCAGTGGTGCAGAGGGTGGACGGCGCGAGCGTCGTCGTGGAAGACAAGACGGTGGGAGCGATCGAGGGCGAGGGGCTGTGCGTCCTCGTCGGGGTCACCCATGAGGACACCAAGGAGAAGGCGGCCCAGCTCGCCCGCAAGCTCTGGTCGATCCGCATGCTCCACGACGAGAAGTCGTGCAGCGACACCGGTGCCCCGCTGCTGGTCATCAGCCAGTTCACGCTGTACGGCGACGCCCGCAAGGGCCGCCGCCCCACCTGGAACGCGGCCGCCCCCGGCGAGGTGGCCGAGCCGCTGGTCAACGAGGTGGTCGCCCAACTGCGCTCGCTGGGCGCGACGGTGGTGACGGGCCGGTTCGGCGCGCGAATGCGGGTGTCGCTGACGAACGACGGCCCGTTCACCGTCCTGCTGGAGGTGTGAGCCGCGGGGCCCATGGGCCCCTACGGCTCCACGACGACCTCCTGTGCCGCCGCCGTGTCCCCCGCCATCAGCCGCGCGTCCACCGGGACGTTCCGCTTGACCAGGGCGAGTGCGACCGGGCCGAGTTCGAAGTGCCGTACGGACGTGGTCACGAAACCGATGCTGCGGCCGTCCGGACCCTGGTCGGCGAGGCGGATCTCCGTGCCGTGCGCCGGCAGGTGGACCTCACTGCCGTCGAGGTGCAGGAAGACCAGGCGGCGCGGCGGCTTGCCCAGGTTCTGCACCCGGGCCACGGTCTCCTGGCCGCGGTAGCAGCCCTTCTGCAGATGGACGGCCGTACCGATCAGACCCAGCTCGTGCGGGATGGTGCGGTGGTCGGTCTCGAAGCCGAGCCGGGGGCGGTGCTGCTCGACGCGCAGCGCCTCGTGGGCGAGGATCCCGGCCGGCGGACCGGCCGCCCGGGTGTACGACTCCAGGTCCGCACGCGGCAGGAACAGGTCACGGCCGTACGCGGTCTCCCGTACGACGACCCCCGCGGGGACCTCCGCGATGGAACCGGCCGGCAGGTGCACGACGGCGAAGTCGCCGGTGCGGTCGGCGACCTCGGCCCGGTAGAAGAACTTCATCGACTCCAGGTACGCGATCAGCGCCTCCTGGGTGCCGGGCTCCACGTGCGCCCAGACCGTCTCACCGTCGTCGACCAGGTAGAGCGCGTGCTCGATATGGCCGTGCGCGGACAGGATCAGCGCCTCGGTGGCCTGGCCGGCGGGCAGCTCGCTGACGTGCTGGGTGAGCAGCAGGTGCAGCCAGCTGAGCCGGTCCTCGCCGGAGACGGTGACGACACCGCGGTGCGAGAGGTCGACGAATCCGGTGCCGTCCGCGAGGGCGCGCTGCTCACGGAACAGGTCGCCGTAGTGTGCGGCGACGCCTTCGTCCACACCCTCGGCGGCAACGGCGCCGGGCAGGGACAGCAGAGGGCTCTTCATACGGCAAGCCTACGACGCGGTGGGTGAGCTCCCCGCGGAACAGTCCTCGCAGCGGCCGAAGATGGCGAAGTGCTTCAGGTCGGTGTCGAAGCCGAACTGCTGCCGCAGCTTGGCCGTGAAGTCCTCCGCCACCTCCACGTCGGCCTCGATGACGCGCTCGCAGTCCCGGCAGACCAGGTGCAGGTGATGGTGGCGGTCGGCGAGGTGATAGGTGGGCGCGCCGTGCCCCAGATGGGCGTGGCTGACCAGCCCCAGCTCCTCCAGCAGCTCCAGGGTCCGGTAGACGGTGGAGATGTTGACCCCCGACGCGGTCTTCCGCACCTCGCCGAGAATCTCGTCGGGGGTCGCGTGCTCCAGGGTGTCCACGGCTTCGAGCACGAGTTGCCGCTGCGGCGTCAGCCGGTAGCCGCGCTGCCTGAGATCGCTCTTCCAGTCGGTGCTCACCACGTCGCCAAGTCTAGGCCGAGGTGCGAGTCACGGTCCGGCCGTCCATACACCACTCAGCGTCGGCGAGCGGACCGCTCTCGGTATCCCAGGGAGCGTACGCACTGAGTCCGCCTCTGCATCGCACGCCGCTCAGGGCACGGCATCCGGAGTCCCGTCCGGAGGCGCTCCGTACCGCGGTCGAGAGACTGACTCCGAGCCGTGTGCCCGCGTTCGTGCAGGATCTCGTCGAGGCGACGGCCGACGCCCAGCAGACTCAGTCCCTCGCACCTCTGCGCACCTTCGTCCACACCTGGGGCGCGTTCGTCGCGATCCAGCGTCACCCGTCCCGTGCCGCCCGCCTGCGCCATCTGGAAGAAGTGGTCAGCGCAGGTGAGGACGACCCGACGGACGCCATCGCCGAGATCCGGGAAATCCACTCCGAGGCCGAGGCGGAGGCCGGCTTGTGAACCCGGCCTACTTGAAGAACGCGATCCCGTCGTCCGGCAGGTCGTCGGGGAGGGCCTTGGCCCAGCGCTCGACCTGTTCGGGGGTGACGACCTTCTTCAGGTGGGCGGACATGTAGGGGCGCAGCTCGACCTCGGGGGTCTGCTTCTCGCCGACCCACATCAGGTCGCTCTTGACGTAGCCGTACAGCCGCTTGCCGCCGGTGTAGGGGCGGGAGGCGGCGGTGCGGGCGACCGCGTCCGTCACCAGGTCGACCTGCGGCTTGCCGTGCGCCAGCTCGCCGTACCAGATCTCGATGACCCCGTCGTCGCGGACCATCGTGACCTCGACCTTGCGGCCGGCGTCGATCCGCCAGAAGCCGGACTCGGACTCCAGCGGCCTGACCTTGTTGCCGTCCTTGTCCAGCACCCAGGTGCGGGAGTGGTACTCCAGGAAGTCCCGGCCGTCGTGGGTGAAGGTGATCTCCTGGCCGAAGTTGCACTTCTCGGCACCGGGGAAGTCGTGCACGCCGGCGCCGGCCCAGTCGCCGAGCAGGAAGGCGAGGGGGACCAGGTCCTTGTGGAGGTCGGACGGGATCTCGATCATGAGCGGCGGTTCCTGGGTGTCGTGGTCAGCGCTGGCCCTGGTACAGCTTCTTCACGGTCAGGTAGGCGAAGGCGAGAACGCCGACGCAGACCAGGACCAGCAGGGCTTCGAAGAAGATCGTCACGGGGTGCTCCTTGTCGAGCGCGGTGCGGTACGTACGTACACAGGGCCGGACCCCAGCTTAGTCGGCCGGGGTACGGCCCTCTCCGTGAGGTGCGCTGCCCGGGGGTCAGCCCGGCAGGGACCCGCTCCTCACCGCGCCGACGAAGGAGGCCCAGGCGGGTGCCTCGAAGAGGAGGGCAGCACGGGCGGGGGCCTTGCTGTCGCGGACGGGAATCACGGCGGGGAGGTTGTCGGCGACCTCGATGCAGTTGCCGCCGTCCGTGTTGCTGTAGCTGCTCTTGCGCCAGGCGGCGGCGTTCAGGAAGTCGTCGGAGACCTCAATGCACTCGCCACCATCCGGATTGCTGTAAGAGCTCTTGCGCCACGTCGCGGTGCTCAGGTCGATCGCTCGCACGGCACTTCCTCCAACATCCGCAGGACGAACTTGCGCGACTCGGCCGGGTTCAGAGCCACGTCTCGCATCGCATCGTACGCACGTTGCAGTCGCTCAACCGATGCGTTTTCCTCGATCAGTTCGCCGCGGTGGGCGTTCTCCGTGTAGGCCACCGTCTTGCCGTCCAGCAGGCGCAGGAACATCACGGCGGTGCTCACCAGTCCGTACAGACCGGCGCCCTGCGGCAGCACCTGAAGCGTGATGTTCGGGCGCTCCGACGCGTCCCGCAAGTACTCCAGTTGCTGCCGCCACGCTGCCACGTCGCAAAGCGGCGTACGCAACACCGCCTCTGCGAGGAGGGCACGGAACGGTGGCGCGTCAGCCCCTTCCAGCAGCTTCCGCCTCCCGGTGCGCGCTTCGACCTGTTGGTCCAACTCCTTGCCCTTGGCGCCACCCAATGCGAGAACCTCACGAGCGTAACCGTCCGTCTGAAGCACGCCTGGCAAGATGCTCACCCCGTAGTGCCACAGGCTCACCGCCTCCGCCTCCAGCAGCATGTACCGCCGGTACTGCTCCTTGAACTGCGAGGGGTCTCCCACCGCCAGTTCCCACAGCGTCAGCAGCAGTCCCGGCGTCCCGTAGTGCTGGTCGAGCGCCTCCGCGACCTCCGGGCTGCCCAGGGTCGCGCCGGTCTCCAGCTTCCCGAACAGCGACGGGTCCCACCCGAGCGCTTTGCCCAGATCACGCAGGCTCTCACCGCGAGCCAGGCGAAGGGCCCGCACCTCCTCGGCGAACCGCCGCCGGGGCTCCTGGCTCCGTCCCGTGATCACCCGTCTCGGCGGCATCGCGCTCCCCCTCGGAAAGTGGCTGTCGAAGGTGTGGAAGTAACGACGTGAGCCGCCGAAGGGCAGCCCGCAAGCGACGTTTCGGCCCCGCACACGGGCCATCCTCATAACACCTGAACACGCAGCGTAGTGCGATGCTCGCTCTGCGCGCAGGCGTTCGCGAAAGGAACGGCATCGATGACCACGGAGTCCACCCCGCTCGCCCCGGGCACCCTCGTCCACGACCCGGCCACCCGCAAGGTCGGCGAGTACCTGGACCGGTCCGGTCCGTACGCGATGCTCCGACCCATCGGCGGCGGCCGGGAGTGGCAGGCCGACCCGGCGGCGCTGCGGCCCGCGACGCCCGAGGAGCGGCTGAGCGCAGGAGTGCGGGTGGCCAATGACCGCACCCGGTCGGCCGGTGCGAGCGCGCCCGGCCCCGAGGACTTGAGCCGCCCGCCGATGCCGGTACGCGGCTGTGAGGTCTGCGCAGAGCTGGACGCGGGGCGCGAGGCCGCGCGAGCCGCGTACGACCGCAGCGCGGAGACGGACGCGAACGTCCTGCTGCGGCAGCACCGGCGGCAGGAGCACCGCACGTGAGGCGGTTACGCTTCCAGCATGGCGAAGAAGCTCGTGATCAAGGTGACGGCGGGGGCGGACGCCCCCGAGCGGTGCTCGCAGGCGTTCACGGTGGCGGCGGTGGCCGTGGCCAGTGGGGTCGACGTCTCGCTGTGGCTGACCGGGGAGGCCTCGTGGTTCGCGCTGCCGGGCCGGGCCGCCGAGTTCGAACTGCCGCACGCCGCTCCGCTGCCCGACCTGATCGACTCGATCCTGGCGGCCGGGCGCGTCACGCTGTGCACGCAGTGCGCGGCCCGCCGCGAGATCACGGAGGAGGACGTCATCAAGGGCGTACGGATCGCGGGTGCGCAGGTCTTCGTCCAGGAGGCGCTGGGCGACGAGACGCAGGCGCTCGTCTACTGAGACACCGGTGAGGCCCCCGGCGGGCTCAGTGGCGTTTCTTGCCGTCCAGCTCGTCCCACCACTCGTCGGACTGCTTGTCGCCGGACGGGTCGTCCCACCAGCGGTCCTCGGGCCCGCGCCGGTTGGCGACCATCGCGGCGACCGGCGGGATCACCATGGCGAACAGGCACATGCCCACCGCCGCCGGAACCGACCAGATCCGCACGACACCCCAGGCCAGGACGAACAGTCCGATACAGGTGCCCATCATGGCGAAGTACACGTGACGCCGCCGTGCGTACATACTTCCAGGGTAGATCCGCACCACCGTCCCGTGGCATGCCGAAGGGCCGCGTCCCAGGTGTCCAACCCGGGGGACGCGGCCCTTCTGGCATGCGGCGTGGTCAGACCGCGATCGCCACCTCCGCGAGGCCGCCCTGCTGGGCGACGACCGTGCGGTCGGCGGTGGTGCCGGGGACGAGGGCGCGGACGGTCCAGGTGCCCTCGGCCGCGTAGAAACGGAACTGGCCCGTGGCGGAGGTGGGGACCTCCGCGGTGAACTCGCCGGTCGCGTCCAGCAGGCGGACGTAGCCCGTCACCGGCTCGCCGTCGCGGGTCACCTGACCCTGGATCGTCGTCTCACCCGGCCTGATCGTCGAGGCGTCCGGGCCGCCGGCCTTCGCTCCACACATGTGCTACTCCAGAGGTTCGATGAGGTCGAAACGGTCTGAACCGTCTTGCTTACTTGCCGGGACCCAGCTCGATCGGCACGCCCACCAGGGAGCCGTACTCGGTCCAGGAGCCGTCGTAGTTCTTGACGTTCGGGACCCCGAGCAGCTCGTGCAGGACGAACCAGCTCAGCGCCGAGCGCTCACCGATGCGGCACAGGGCGATGGTGTCCTTCGACAGGTCGATCTCCTCCGCCTCGTAGAGGGCCTTGAGCTCCTCGTCCGACTTGAAGGTGCCGTCGTCCTTGGCGTTCTTGGACCACGGGATGTTCCGGGAGGTCGGCACGTGGCCGGGGCGCTGCGACTGCTCCTGCGGCAGGTGGGCCGGGGCGAGCAGCTTGCCGGAGAACTCGTCGGGCGAGCGGACGTCGACGATGTTCAGCTTGCCGATCGCCTCCACGACCTCGTCGCGGAAGGCGCGGATGGAGGTGTCCTGCGGCTTGGCCTTGTACTCGGTCTTCGCACGCTCCGGCACGTCCGTGCCGTCGACCAGTTCGCGGGCGTCCAGTTCCCACTTCTTGCGGCCACCGTCGAGGAGCTTGACGTTCTCGTGGCCGTACAGCTTGAAGTACCAGTACGCGTACGCGGCGAACCAGTTGTTGTTGCCGCCGTAGAGGATCACCGTGTGGTCGTTGGAGATGCCCTTCTCCGACAGGAGCTTCTCGAAGCCCTCCTGGTCGACGAAGTCACGGCGGACCGGGTCCTGGAGGTCCTTCGTCCAGTCGATCCGGATGGCGTTCTTGATGTGGTTCTTGTCGTACGCGGACGTGTCCTCGTCGACCTCGACGATGGCGATGCTCGGGTCGTCCAGGTGCTCCTGAAGCCAGTCGGCGTCGACCAGTACGTCGCTGCGGCTCATGCTCAATCTCCTCCGGGGCAGGTGCGGCGGGGCGTGCGAAGTGCGGGGGCGCGCCGATACGCGGTGCGGTGCCGGTGTACACGGCGCACGGATGGCCCCGGGTCACGTACGGGGCCGGCGAGTACGGGAGAAAGCTCCCGCTCAGGAAGTGCGACAGAGCATGGCGGCCACGCGGCACAGGTCCACTGCCCGCCGCTTCGTGAGATCCGCCTGTCGCTGCATGGGATCGATCGTAGGGAGGGATGGGCGGTTGTGTCACCGGCGTGTCGAGTATTGAGACAATATCGTCCGTAATGCGGGACAGGAGGATGATCGAGTCGCCTTCGTACGGCTTCCGCGCACCCGCGTCCGCCCTCGCTCCGCAGCACATCTGCGGGGCGGACTACGGCGTCTCGCCAGTCGGACACCCTTTCGTCCGCCGGCTGTCGTCCTACCCGGCCTACCCGGCCTACCCGGCGAGCCTGACGTTCGAACCCTTCATCGTGATCTCGACGCCGTCCTTCGCCGCCCGCACCGAGTCCAGCCGGACCTCGCCGGGCAGCCGGTCGATCGCCTGCTGGAGGTCGGTGACCGGCCGGATCCGGTTCTCGACGAGCCGCACGCCGCCGAACCTGGGCAGCGTGTCGGCCTCCAACCGGACCTTGTTGTCCTTCACCATGACCGAGCTGAGCACCGAGATCCTGGGCAGCTTCACACCGAGCAGGGTCGCCGCGACGTCGACCTTGATCTTGCCGTTGCCGCCGTCGGACAGGCCGACCACCTGGGCGGTCACGCCGAAGCCGACCGGCGTGGGCTCGGGCTTGGCGGCCTTCAGCAGCTCGTCGTAGGCGATGGTCGCGGTGCCGGTGGCGGCGGAGGCGGTGGCCGAGCGGTGGTCGCCGGAGATCCGTACGCCCTTCATGTCCACCTTGATGTCGTCGATGCGGATCTTCTGGGCGCCGTTGCCGGTGGCCGCCTCGTAGTTCTTGATGCCGACCTCGACGCCGTCGAGCTCACCGCTCGCCAGCTGGGTCAGGAAGGGGAAGCCCTTGACGGACACGTCGGGGGCGCTCGCCAGGTTCTCGGTCGTCCTGAGCCTGTCGGCCGCCTGCTCCTCCGCGAAGTGCACCGCGACCCGGTCGACCACCACGAACAGCACGCCCAGGATCACGACGGCGATCAGAAGTATGCGCAGCGCGCGCATGCGATGCTCCCCCCAGCTCGGCGTGTACCGACGACCGGGCGGCCGTCTGCGGGAGCCTAACGCCCCGGAACGGCCCGCCCGGGATCCTGTCGAGCACCTGTTGATCACCTATTGATCACCTGTGACGACAGGAGGTACGGCTACCCCAGCCCCCGCCCCAGTACCCACACCGCCGGTGCCGCCGCCGCGAGCGGCAGGGCGACGCCGGCCGTGAAGTGCACGAAGCGCGACGGGTAGTCGTAGCCGGCCACCCGGTGGCCGATCAGCGCGCACACCGCCGCGCCCGCGCCGAGCAGCGCGCCCTTCGCGCCCAGGCCCGTCATGCCGCCGACCGCGATGCCCGCGCCCGCCGCGGCGAGCAGCGAGACGACGACGGAGGCCGCGGCGGGCAGCGGCAGCGCACGCGCCGGGACGGCCACCGCG
>NZ_QFDQ01000276.1 GCF_003270085.1 Streptomyces triticisoli
AGCGTACGCGCCGGGCGCTCGCGGTCGGTGCCGCGCGCCTCGTCCCGGCCGCCCCGGCCACCGTGACCGCGCCCGCGGCCGCCGGTCTCGCCGAGGTCCTCCAGTTCCTCCGCGTCCAGCCCCGCGCGGGTGCGCTCCGAACGCGGCAGGACACCCTTCGTACCCTCGGGGATGCCCAGGTCCGAGAACAGGTGCGGGGAGGTGGAGTACGTCTCCACCGGGTCGTTGAAGTCCAGCTCCAGCGCCTTGTTGATCAGCTGCCAGCGCGGGATGTCGTCCCAGTCGACGAACGTGATCGCCGTACCCGACGCGCCCGCGCGGCCCGTACGGCCGATGCGGTGCAGGTACGTCTTCTCGTCCTCGGGCGATTGGTAGTTGATGACGTGCGTGACGCCCTCGACGTCGATGCCGCGCGCGGCGACGTCGGTGCAGACGAGCACGTCGACCTTGCCGTTGCGGAAGGCGCGCAGCGCCTGCTCGCGGGCGCCCTGGCCGAGGTCGCCGTGGACCGAGCCGGCGGCGAAGCCGCGGCGCTGCAGCTGCTCGGCGATGTCGGCCGCCGTGCGCTTGGTCCGGCAGAAGACCATCGCCAGTCCGCGGCCCTCGGCCTGCAGTATGCGGGCGACCACCTCGGGCTTGTCGAGCGAGTGCGCGCGGTAGACGAACTGCTTGATGTTCGCGACCGTCACGCCCTCGTCGTCCGGCGCGGTGGCACGGATGTGCATGGGCTGCGACATGTAGCGGCGGGCCAGCCCGATCACCGCGCCCGGCATGGTGGCCGAGAACAGCATGGTCTGCCGCTTGGCCGGCAGCATGTCGATGATCTTCTCGACGTCGGGCAGGAAGCCCAGGTCGAGCATCTCGTCGGCCTCGTCGAGCACCAGGCAGCGGACGTGCTTCAGGTTCAGCTTCTTCTGGCCGGCGAGGTCCAGCAGCCGGCCCGGGGTGCCGACGACCACGTCGACGCCCTTCTTCAGGGCCTCCACCTGGGGCTCGTAGGCCCGGCCGCCGTAGATCGAGACGACCCGCACATTGCGCACCTTGCCGGCGGTCAGCAGGTCGTTGGTGACCTGGACGCACAGCTCGCGCGTGGGGACGACGATGAGTGCCTGCGGGGCGTCGGTGAGGGCCTCGGGGGCGGCGCGCCCCGCCTCGACGTCGACGGGGACGGTCACGCGCTCGAGGAGCGGAAGACCGAAGCCGAGCGTCTTGCCGGTGCCGGTCTTGGCCTGGCCGATGACGTCCGTGCCCGCCAGGGCCACGGGCAGCGTCATCTCCTGGATGGGGAAGGGGGTGGTGATGCCGACGGCTTCCAGGGCCTCGGCGGTCTCGGGGAGGATCCCGAGCTCTCGGAACGTGGTAGTCAGGGTGCTGCCTCTTCTGTGTACGCGGCGCGAGGCGAACGCGGGGGTCGTGTCACCTGACCGTGCCGGGGACGTCGGCCGCCCTCGCGGGGCGGACGGTGTGGCACGGGACCACAGCCGACGCTCTAGCGCTCGTACCGCTGAGGGTGTCCCTCCGATCGTCGTACGCACAGAGCCGTACGGTCAGGGAGGGCTGTCGGGTCGGAGCCGATCGGGCCACCGACCGGGCATCCTCATGCATGCGGCCTGTCGACGTACGCCGATCCACGTCGGCGTACTCAGCAGGCGCATTACCACCATACCCCGGAAACGCGCACATGTGATGGCTGATTCGGTCACGTAGTCGTCATCACACTGGTTGGCCAGGTCCTTCGAACACGCGGAGAGCGGGCTATTGTGCGCTTCATGACGAGCTCTGACAAGTCTGACAACGCCTCCGGCGCGCCCGCCGAACCCACCGGGCAGCACACCGGGATCACCGCCCAGGACTGGGCGACGGCCGCCGCCGACCCGCAGTACCGCGCCGCGGTCGTGGACCTGCTCGGCGCACTCGCGTACGGAGAGCTCGCGGCGTTCGAACGGCTCGCGGAGGACGCCAAGCTGGCGCCCACCCTCGCGGACAAGGCCGAGCTGGCGAAGATGGCGTCGGCCGAGTTCCACCACTTCGAGCGGCTGCGCGACCGGCTCACGGAGATCGGCGAGGAGCCGACCGCCGCGATGGATCCGTTCGTCGCCGCGCTCGAGGGCTTCCACAAGCAGACGGCGCCCTCGGACTGGCTGGAAGGGCTCGTCAAGGCCTACGTCGGCGACTCGATCGCCAGCGACTTCTACCGGGAGGTCGCCGTCCGCCTGGACTCCGACACACGCGAGCTGGTGCTCGCCGTCCTCGCCAACACCGGGTACGCCGACTTCGCTGTGGAGAAGGTGCGCGCGGCGATCGACAAGGACCCGCGTGTGGGCGGCCGGCTCGCGCTGTGGGCGCGGCGCCTGATGGGCGAGGCGCTGTCGCAGTCCCAGCGGGTCGTGGCCGAGCGGGACGCGCTGTCCACGATGCTCGTCGGCGGCGTCGCAGACGGCTTCGACCTCGCCGAGGTCGGCAGGATGTTCTCCAGGATCACCGAGGCGCACACCAAGCGGATGTCCGCGCTGGGACTGGCGGCTTAGGGGCCCAGGCTCAGGGGGCCCGGCTCAGGGGCCCGGCTCAGGGGGCCCGGCTCAGGGGTCCGCGGGGCGGTCTCCGGACTTCCGGGGCCGCCTCGGGGAGCGCGCCGGGGACTGCGCCGCCGTCGGCGCCGGATCAGGCCGGTGCCGATCGCCGGCGCAGTCCACCCGCGGGGCGCACCAGCAGCGACAGGGAGGCGGCCGAGACGACCACCGCGCCGAGCAGGGCCGGCACCAGGCTGCCGGAACCGAGCGCGCTGTGCGTGACGAAGGCGCCGAAGAGGGCTCCGGCGACACCGGTCGACTGCACCAGGAGGCGGGACGGCAGACGGTGGGCCAGGCGGTGGAACGCGGTCCAGCCGAGCAGCAGGCCGATCAGCGCGGAGCCGAGCGCTTCCAAGAACATGATGGTCCCCTCCCACACGGTCGGCCGGTGCTGACGGTCGTAGCCCGTCATACCCCTGACCTGCGGAAGGCAACCCTCTCTGTGAGCGGATTGTGCGCCACGCGTGAAGAAACGCGAGAGGGGTCCGGCGGTGGAAGGCCGCCGGACCCCTCCTGTCGTTTCGTCGACCACGACCACGGCGCGCACTACAGCGCGCCGAAGCCCACCTTGCGCGGGGCCGGCTCGCCGATCTCGATGTAGGCGAGACGGTCGGCCGGGACCAGCACCTTGCGGCCGTGCTCGTCCACGAGGGTCAGCAGCTGCGACTTCCCGGCCAGCGCCTCGGCCACCGCCCGCTCGACCTCCTCGGCGCTCTGACCGCTCTCCAGAACGATCTCGCGGGGCGCGTGCTGCACGCCGATCTTGACCTCCACGGCTATGTCCCTCCGACGGTCGGTGAAGTGCGCGACCTTCCGCGCCGTACCTGCACACATTAGCCCGGTGAGGCGACGAACACGCTGTGCCGGGGCTCGCCAGGAGCGAACAGCCCACGGTCTCAGTGGTGTCTTCAGTGGTGCTGCTGCTCGCTGCCGTGCAGCGGGAAACCGGCGATGCCGCGCCAGGCCAGGGACGTCAGCAGCTGGACCGCCTGGTCGCGCGGGACGCTGCGGTCGCTGTGCAGCCAGGAGCGGGCCACCACCTGCGCGAGGCCGCCGAGACCGGACGCCAGCAGCATCGACTCCTCACGCGAGAGGCCGGTGTCCTCCTCGATCACGTCGCAGATCGCCTCGGCGCACTCGTTGGTGACCTTGTCGACGCGCTCGCGCACCGCCGGCTCGTTCGTCAGGTCCGACTCGAAGACCAGCCGGAAGGCGCCGCCGTCGTCCTCGATGTACGCGAAGTAGGCGTCCATCGTGGCGCGCACGCGTTGCTTGTTGTCGGTCGTCGACGCCAGCGCGTTCCGTACGGACTGGATGAGTGCCTCGCAGTGCTGGTCCAGCAGTGCGAGGTAGAGGTCGAGCTTGCCCGGGAAATGCTGGTAGAGCACCGGCTTGCTGACGCCGGCGCGCTCGGCGATGTCGTCCATGGCGGCGGCGTGGTAGCCCTGCGCCACGAAGACTTCCTGGGCGGCGCCCAGCAACTGATTCCGGCGGGCACGGCGCGGCAGGCGCGTGCCTCGCGGGCGTGCCGCCTCTGTCTGCTCGATGGCTGTCACGCCGCCTCCCAAAGTTGTCCACTTGCGGTGTGCGCCGCGCCGCCATCGTACTTTTCGGTAACCGTGCTGTGCGCGGTGCGAACGCAGAATTTCACGGACTGGACGGCGACGAAAGCGGCGCAGAAGGTTTCAAACGGATTCAGACCGGGCACAACACAGCTTCGTTCCTGGTCAGCGGCGGTCTCTCCCGTCCGGCGCCTCGAACGCGCATCCGCTCACCACCTCGTGCCTCACCGGTAGTCGTCCTCGTCGATGGAGACGACCCGCGCCTGTTCGACGAGATCCGCCTCGCTGGCGCGGTCCAGATCCTCGGTCAGGTCCTCGGTGAAGGGCTCGTCACGACCCGGCGCGACGTCCGCCAGCTGCTCGGCGGCGTCGTTCTCCGGAGCCTCGACGTCGATCTCCGTGGCGTCGTCGTCCTCGAACGTCTCGGGATCGGTGGGGTCGAATGCCATGCTGGGCTCCCTTCGTGCGGAATGTCCCTGCGGGTGTCCCCGGTGGTGGGCAGGGACCATGTGCGGGTGCCCTCTGTACGAGCGTAGGAGACACCCGAAGTGGACGCTATGCGATCCGCGGCCCCCGGGGTGCGTGATCTGTGACAGCGAACACAGGAATCACTATGTGATCGTCTCGTAACATTGCCGCATGTCTTCGACCGAGCTGCCCTCCGTGCCGCCCGCCAACGTTCTCCCCAGGGTGGCACCCCTCGGGATCGTGGAGGGAGAGCACCTGCGCTCGGTCGAGCTGCCCGGGATCACGCTGGCGGTGCGCTCGCGCCCGTCCGCGGGGGAGGGGCTGCCGCCCGCGCTGTACGTGCACGGCCTCGGCGGTTCCTCGCAGAACTGGTCGGCGCTGATGGCGCTGCTCGACGGCGTCGTCGACGGCGAGGCGCTCGACCTGCCGGGCTTCGGGGACTCCCCGCCCCCGGACGACGGCGACTACTCCGTCACCGGGCACGCGCGCGCGGTGATCCGCTTCCTCGACGCCTCCGGCCGCGGAGCCGTCCACCTGTTCGGCAACTCGCTGGGCGGCGCCGTCTCCACGCGTGTCGCGGCGCTGCGGCCCGACCTCGTGCGCACGCTCACCCTCGTCTCGCCCGCGCTGCCCGAACTCCGGGTGCAGCGCAGCGCCGTGCCGACCGGCCTGCTCGCGGTACCGGGCGTGACCGCCCTGTTCACGCGGCTCACCCGGGAGTGGACGGCGGAACAGCGGGTCCGCGGGGTCATGGCCCTGTGCTACGGCGACCCGGGGCGGGTGACGCCGGAGGGGTTCCGCAACGCGGTGCGGGAGATGGAGCGGCGGCTGCAACTGCCGTATTTCTGGGACGCGATGGCGCGCTCCGCGCGCGGGATCGTGGATGCGTACACGCTGGGCGGCCAGCACGGGCTGTGGCGCCAGGCCGAGCGGGTCCTCGCGCCCACGCTGCTGGTCTACGGCGGCCGCGACCAGCTCGTCGGCTTCCGCATGGCCCAGCGCGCGGCCCGGGCCTTCCGCGGCTCCCGCCTCCTCACTCTGCCGGACGCCGGCCATGTGGCCATGATGGAGTACCCGGATACGGTGGCGACCGCATTCCGGGAACTGCTGGTGGACACGGGGGAGTTGGAGGGCAAGGCTGTGACGCACACGGATACGGCCGAACGGGCCGGTGGCGGGGCCTCCGACACGGGTACGGGAGGCTGAGGGGCGAGGTGGGACGCCACAGCCGCCGCGGGCCCGCTCCTCGGGGCAACACCGCGGACACGACCGCAGCACGGGACGGCCGCGAACCTCGGCGCGGCCGGGAGCCGCGGCAGGGCCGCGAGCCCAGGGGTGGCCCCGGGGAGGCCTGGGACCGCCCGGATCCCCGGGAAGGCCGCGGCGATCGGCCGGGGCCGGGCGCGATGCCGGAGAGCCGGCGGGAGACGGGCGGCCTGCCGCCACCGGGGCCGTGGCCCGGTTCCGGCCCGGTGTCCGGAGGGCCGACGGGTGCGGGAGGCCCGGCGTACGGGACCCCCGCCCAGTGGGGGCCGCACTTCGAGGGCGGGACTCCCGCGCGGGGTGTTCCGCGGTTTCCGGACGGCACTCCCGTGCGGGAGGATGTGCGTCGGCCTGACGGGACACCGGCTCAGGGCGTTCCGTGGCCGCCTGGCGGGACGTCTGCGCACGGAGTGCCGGGGTTCGCCGATGGGGCGTCCGCGCACGGAGTGCCGGGGTTCGCCCATGGGACGTCCGCGTGGGGGGTCCCACGGTTTCCTGACGGCACCCCCGCGCGCGGTGTTCCGCGACCTGCTGACGGCACCCCGGCCCACGGAGTCCCTCGCTTTCCTGACGGCACCCCCGCTCACGGGGTCCCCCGGGTCCGGGGCGGGCACCCCGAGCAGCGGGAAGCCGGGGGTGGCTGGGGTCACCTGGGGGCCGGCGAAGCTGCGGCGCAGGGACCGCCGGCCGCCGGACTCGGGACTCCGAGGGGCGTGGGCGCTTCCGCGGGGGCCCGCGCTCCCATTCCCCGGCAGCGGCAGTCGCCTCCCGCAGGGCCCCGGCAGGAGTACCTGGAGGCCTTCGACGAGGACGACGTCTTCGCGCCCCGGCCCCGCGCCGGCGTGCCGTCCGTGTACCCGGCCGTGGTCTCGCCCGTCCCGCCGGCCGGGCCGGGCGCCGAGGCCGCGCCACAGTCCGCCGACGAGCCCGCGCGCGCCACCGGGACCAAGGGGCGGACGTTCACCGGCGTCGCGGCCGCCGCGGTCACCACCGTGCTCGCCGTCGTCGTCGCCGGACAGGTCGCCGACGACCGCTCCGACGCCGATCTGCGGCCGCAGTCCGCCACCGACCGCACGGACGGCGACGCCGCGGGCATCGCGGGTGCCGACGGCAAGCCGGCGGCACCGCCGCCGAACGTGTCGACGCTGACGTACGGCCAGAAGATGAGCATGAGGTACGCGCTCAGCCCCACCCTCAAGGGCTCGGGCAGGTTCGAGGCGGTCCCGGGCCTCACCAAGGCGCCCGGCAAGGGGCGCAAGTACACCTACCGCGTCGACGTGGAGCAGGGCCTCGGCCTCGACGGCGAGCTCTTCGCCCAGGCCGTGCACAGGACGCTCAACGACGACCGCAGTTGGTCCCACAACGGCGACCGCACCTTCGAGCGCGTCTCCTCCGGCAAGCCCGACTTCGTGATCACGCTCGCCAGCCCCGGCACCACCGCCACCTGGTGCGCCAAGTCCGGCCTGGACACCACCGAGGACAACGTCTCGTGCGACTCGGCCGCCACTGAGCGAGTGATGATCAACGCCTACCGGTGGGCGCAGGGCTCGAAGACCTACGGCGACAAGCTGTACGCCTACCGGCAGATGCTGATCAACCACGAGGTCGGCCACCGGCTCGGCTACGGACACGTCACCTGCGACAGGAACGGCGCCCTGGCGCCCGTCATGCAGCAGCAGACCAAGTTCCTGGACCACAACGGAATCCACTGCCTGCCCAACCCCTGGCCGTATCCCGGGAGTTGACCGTGACTCGGTGTGTGACGTCCCGTGCCCGAATGATCTCCTAGCGCGACGGAACGTACCCCGCACGGGAAAGTTACGTCAGTTCACCCCTTTTGGTGGCGCGATGGACAACCGTCCATCGCGCCACCCCCATGTCCGCATACGTTCGTCCCGCTGCGGGGCGAGCCGCCGGTGCGACGGCGGCTCCCCACCACGGGAGTGAGCGGAAGGATCGGGGGTGCACGCGTGCGCATCGGACTGGTGACGGAAGGTGGCTATCCGTATGTGGACGGTGACGCCGGGCTCTGGTGCGAACGGCTCGTGCGCGGGCTCGGACAGCACGAGTTCGACCTCTACGCGCTCAGCCGCAGCCGTCGGCAGGAGGACACGGGCTGGGTGCCGCTGCCGCCGCAGGTCAGCCGGGTCCGTACCGCACCTCTGTGGGCGGCCGAGGACGACGGCATCACGTACGGACGGCGCGCGCGACGGCGCTTCGCCGAGTGCTACGGCGAGCTGGCGTCGGTCCTGTGCGCGGCGAGCGGCGGTGACTCCGGCGACCCCGGCGGCCACGGCGAGGCGATCGGCCGGGACCGTGCCGACGATGAGGCGGACCGTTTCGGCGGCGCGCTGTACGGGCTCGCCGAACTCGCCCGCGACGAGGGCGGTCTGGTGGGCGCGCTGCGCTCGGAAACCGCCGTACGCGCGCTGGAACGCGCCTGCCGTGCGCCCGGCGCGTCGCGTGCGGCGCGCGAGGCCCGCGTCCCGGACCTGCTCGTGGCCGCCGGGCACCTGCGGCAGGCGCTGAGCCCTCTCGCGGTCGACTGGTACGAGGACGACGGCCTCGGCGCCACCGACCTGTGCCACGCGACGGCCGGCGGCGCGGCGGCCCTGTCCGGTCTGCTCGCCCGCCACTTCACCGGCGTTCCCCTGCTGGTCACCGAGTACGGCGCACAAGTGCGCGCGCACTACCTCGCCACCGGCACCGACGGAACCGCCCCGGCCGTACGGACCCTGCTCGCCGCGTTCCACGGCGGAGTCGCCGCCGAGACGTACCGGCGAGCCGCCCTCGTCACCCACGGCAACGCGCACACCCGCCGCTGGCAGGAGCGCTGCGGTGCCGACCGCGCCAGACTGCGCACCGTCCACCCCGGCATGGACGCCGCCGGCTTCACCGAGGCCGGGGAGTCACCGGAGGCTGCCGACCCGGACACGCTGGTGTGGGTCGGCCGCATCGAGCCCGCCAAGGACCTGGTGTCCCTGCTGCATGCCTTCGCCCAGGTGCGCAGGCAGCGACCGAAGGCGCGGCTGCGGATCGTGAGCACCGCGACCGGCTCCGACGGTGCCGCCTACCTGGGCCACTGCCGGGCGCTCGCCGCCCAGCTCTTCCCCGACGAGGCCGAGGGCCCGTACACCGTCGGCGACAACCCGGTGTCCTTCGAGGAGGTCGGCGGCCCTCGGGCCCCGACGCTCGCCGAGGCATACGCCTCGGGTGCCGTGATCGTCCTGTCGAGCGTCGTCGAGGGCTTCCCGACCGGCCTCGTCGAGGCGATGTTCTGCGGCCGTGCGACGGTCTCCACGGACGTCGGCGCGGTCGTGGAGGTCATCGGCGGCACCGGGCTCGTCGTACCCCCGCGCAATCCCCGGGCGTTCGCCGAGGCGTGCGTGGCGCTGCTGCGCGACCCGGAGCGCCGTGCGCGCCTGGGCGCCGCCGCCCGCGCCCGCGCGCTCGAACTGTTCACCGTCGAGCAGAACGTCGCCGCGTTCCACGGCATGTATCTCGAGGTCGTCTCGCACTGCCCGGTCCGGCGCGTCGTCCTCGGCGAGACCGGCGAACCCCTCCCGTTCGCCGCCCCGGCAGAGGCGCACGTACCCGGCAGCTGGACCGGGCCCCCCGCGCCCGTCGCGGTCCGCCGTTCCTCCGGCTCACCGGTGCCGTGCCCGACCCCCATGACCACCACGGAGGCCTCCGGATGAGCGGCCCGGGACAAAGCGACCACCCCGGCGTCACGGCCGCCGCCCTCCCGGCCGGTGACCTCGACGAGCCGGTCCCCGACCGGAGCCCGTCCGTGCCCTCCCGGCGCGGCACCGCCGACCCGGTCAAGACGCTGATGCACCGGCACCGCGAACTGTGTGAACGGGCCGTCGACCCCCTGGAGATCGCCGCCGGTCTGGAGGCGCACGGCGTCACCGACCGCACTGCCGCCCGCTTCCGCCACCGCGACGTCTTCTCGCTCGCCGAGGAGATGTACGCCCGGGTCTCCCGCGACACCGGCACCCCTCCGCGCCACGAGGCCGCCGCGGTGCCCCCGATGGGCCTCGGCCCGGCCGCGCTCGGCCTGCTGCCCGGCGCGCTGTGCACGGCCGCCGTGGCCGGGGTGCGCCTGACCGAGGGCCGGACGCGACTGACCGTCGCCGCGCTCGGCGTCCTCGCCGTGGGGCTGGGCCTGCGGGCCATGCTCCGTCACGGCCCGCTGAGCACCGGCAGACGTGCACCGGCCGGCCCGCACATGCCCGGCACGCGTGCGTGGACGTGCCTGCTGCTCGCCTACGCCCTCCTCGGCGACGGCCTGCTCGGCACCGCCGTCACCGGCGGCCCCGACGCACTGCCCGACGGCACCGCCGCCGGGTCCTGGCCGCTGACCACCGCCCCCGTGCTGGCCCTCGCCCTCGCCGCCGCCCCGGCGGTCTGGACCACCCACCTCTTCGCTGTCCACGCCCGGCGCAGGCTGACCACCAGCCGTGGGCTGGAGGAGTTCACCGCGTCCGTACGACCCCTGCTGCTCGGCACCTTCGGCCTGTTCCTGTGCGCCCTGACCGCCCTCACCGCCGCGTGCGGGGCGGTCCTGGACGAGCCCGCGGGCTACGCGCAGGTCCTCACGCTGGGCGCGCTGCTGCTGCTCGCCCGCCTCCTCACCGTGCACGGCTCCACCCGGGCCCCGGCCGTCGCCCTCGGCGCCGCGGCCACGGCCGAGACGGCGGCCCAGGCCGGCGTCTTCGCGGGCCGCCTCCCCGGCTGCCGTCTCCTCGCCACCCCGGCCGACACCCTCGTGGCCGCCTGGGGCCCGGGCGGCGTGCAGGCCCTCGCCTGCGGAGCGGCGGCCCTGGCCCTGCTCGTGCACGCGAGCCGCACGCTGACCAGGGCCTCGGCCCATGCGCGAGCGGAGGAACAGCCATGACGGGCCCATGTCCGGCCCCGCACACGCACCACCACACGGACGGGACCGCGGGCACGGCCCGCATTCCCCGGCCGACCGCAGGCACCCGGCTCACCGCCGGACCCCGTCGCACCACCCCCTTGAAGGAGAACACCAGATGATCACCGCCCGATCCGGAGCGTCCGGAGCATCCGGAGCCACCGGAGCGCACACCCCGGGAGCCGCCCGATGAGGGTTCTGCTGATCGGAGCCAACGGATACCTCGGCCGTTTCGTCGCCGACCGCCTGCTCGCCGACCCGGCCGTCCAGCTCACCACGCTCGGCCGCGGCGACGACGCCGACGTCCGCTTCGACCTCGCGACCGGCAGCCCCGGTGCGCTCACCCGCTTCCTGGACGCGGTCCACCCCGGCGTCGTCGTCAACTGCGCGGGCGCCACCCGGGGCGGCGCCCGCGAACTCACCCGGCACAACACCGTCGCCGTCGCCACCGTCTGCGAGGCCCTGCGCCGCAGCGGCTGCGGCGCCCGGCTGGTGCAGATCGGCTGCAGCTCCGAGTACGGCCCCAGCCAGCACGGCTCCTCCACTGCCGAGGACTCCGTGCCCCGCCCCGGCGGGCCGTACGGTGTCAGCAAGCTCGCCGCCACCGAACTGGTCCTCGGCTCCGGCCTGGACGCCGTCGTGCTCCGGGTCTTCTCACCCGCCGGACCCGGCACCCCGGCGGGCTCGCCGCTCGGCCGGCTCGCCGAGGCCATGCGCCGCGCCATGCAGTCCGGGGACAGCGACCTCAAGCTCGGCGGCCTCGGTGTGCAGCGCGACTTCGTCGACGTCCGCGACGTGGCCCGCGCCGTCCACGCCGCCTCCCTCTCCGCCGCCCAGGGCGTCATCAACATCGGCTCCGGCCGCGCCGTCCGGCTGCGCGACGCCGCGGCGACCCTCGCCCGCGTCGCCGGGTACGGCGGTACCCTCCACGAGCTCGACGGCCCGCCCGGCGGCCACCTCAGGCCCGCCATCGGACACCCCCGCACCGACTCGGACCACCCCGCCCCGGTCGCGTTCCCGTACCCCGACGGCTGCGGCAGCTGGCAGCAGGCCGATGTGCGCACCGCCCGCGACCGGCTCGGCTGGCGTCCCCGGATCAATCTCGAGGAGTCCCTGGCCGACATCTGGATGGAGGCGGCATGCCGTATCTGACCAGCACCCCGGCGGGCACCTCCAGCACCGACGTGCGCACCGGGTTCGGTGTCCCCGGCTGTGCCCACCCCCTTCTCGCCCCGGCCGAGTGGACCGAGCTCACCCGACCCGGCACACCGCTGCACTGGGTCGTCCTGAACGTCGCCGACGGACCCGGTGTCCAGCCCGACCCGCACTGCCTGGAGGCGGCCGGACGCCTGCGCAACGCGGGCGTCCGCGTCCTCGGCCACCTCGACGCCGCGCACGGCGCCCGGCCCTTGGCCGAGCTGGTCGCGGACGCGCGCCGGTACCTCGACTGGTACCGGGCCGACGGCTTCCTCCTGGACCACTGCCCGGCCGACCACGCCGGGCTGCCCGAGGTCCGCCGTACGGCCGGCGCGCTGCGAGCGCTGCGCGACGATGCCCATGTCGTCCTCGGCCACGGCACCCACCCGCACCCGGGTTACGCCGAGAACGCCGACCAACTGGTGACCTTCCGCGGCCCGTGGACCGACTACCGCTGGTCGCAGGTCGCCGAGTGGACCGCCGACTACCCGCCCGAGCGCTTCTGCCACCTGGTGCACGGCCTCCCGCGCGGCCACCTCGACGAGGCGCTGCGCATCGCCCGATGGCAGGGCGCGGCGACGATCTGGTTCACCGATCGCACGGACCGCGACGGCCTCGCCGACCCCTGGGAGAACCTGCCCGGCTACTGGGACGAAATCGTCTCGCGCATCGGAACGGGTGTCTCGGAATGAAGAAGGGCGTGGCAGTGTTACGAGAAGAACAACCATAGTGATTGACCGACCAACGGAGTCCCCGTGTCGCTGCCACCCCTGGTCGAGCCGGCTGACGAGCTCACCGTAGACGAGGTCCGCAGGTACTCCCGCCACCTGATCATTCCCGATGTCGGGATGGACGGGCAGAAGCGGCTGAAGAACGCCAAGGTGCTCTTTGTGGGCGCCGGTGGCCTGGGCTCGCCGGGGCTGATGTACCTGGCCGCGGCGGGCGTGGGCACGCTCGGCATCGTGGAGTTCGACGAGGTCGACGAGTCGAACCTGCAGCGCCAGGTCGTCCACAGCCAGTCCGACATCGGCCGCCCCAAGGCCGAGTCCGCCCGGGACACGATCAAGGGCATCAACCCGTACGTGAACGTGGTCCTTCACCAGGAGCGGCTCGAGGCCGAGAACGTGAAGGACGTCTTCAGCCAGTACGACCTGATCATCGACGGCACGGACAACTTCGCGACCCGCTACCTGGTCAACGACGCGTGCGTGCTCCTGGGCAAGCCGTACGTCTGGGGTTCGATCTACCGCTTCGACGGCCAGGCCTCCGTCTTCTGGTCCGAGCACGGCCCCTGCTACCGCTGCCTCTACCCGGAGCCCCCGCCGCCCGGGATGGTTCCCTCCTGCGCCGAGGGCGGCGTCCTGGGCGTGCTGTGCGCGTCCATCGGCTCCATCCAGGCCAACGAGGCCATCAAGCTCCTCGCGGGCATCGGCGAGCCGCTGGTCGGCCGCCTGATGATCTACGACGCCCTGGAGATGCAGTACCGCCAGGTCAAGGTCCGCAAGGACCCCGACTGCGCGATCTGCGGCGAGAACCCGACCGTTACCGAGCTCATCGACTACGAGGCCTTCTGCGGCGTCGTCTCCGAGGAGGCCCAGGCGGCGGCCGCCGACTCGACGATCACTCCCAAGCAGCTCAAGGAGTGGATCGACGACGGCGAGAACATCGAGCTCATCGACGTCCGTGAGCCGAACGAGTTCGAGATCGTCTCCATCCCGGGCGCCCGGCTGATCCCGAAGAACGAGTTCCTCATGGGCTCCGCCCTGGAGAACCTCCCGCACGACAAGAAGATCGTCTTGAACTGCAAGACGGGTGTCCGCAGTGCGGAAGTCCTCGCCGTGCTGAAGTCCGCGGGCTTCGCGGACGCGGTGCACGTCGGCGGCGGCGTGATCGGCTGGGTCAACCAGATCGAGCCGGAGAAGCCGGTCTACTGAGCCACGGCTCGGCCCGACCGTCCCACGGCGGGGGCTTCGCGCACCACGGGTGCCCGAAGCCCCCGCCGTCGTCATGAGCAGGCCTTGCCGTCCTTCGGCACCGTGCCGTGCAGCAGGTACGCGTTGACCGTCGAGTCCACGCAGTCGCTGCCGTTGCCGTAGGCCCCGTGGCCCTCGCCCCTCCAGGTGAGCTCCACGCCGACGCCCTTGCCGAGCTCGTCGGCCATCCTCCGCGCGCCCTCGTAGGGTGTCGCCGGGTCCCCGGTGTTGCCGATCAACAGGATCGGCGCCGCACCCGGTGCACTGACCCGCGGCGTGTCGTACTGGCCGGCCACCGGCCAGTCGTGGCACCAGCCGGCCGTGTCCCAGGCCAGGAAGGCGCCGAACACGGGTGAGATCTTCTCGAACTCGGGCAGCAGCTTCCTCGCCTGCTCCGGGGTCGGCCGCTGCTTGGCGTCCAGGCACGATATGGCCCGCTGCGCATGGGTCGACGTGCCGTAGCGGCCCGAGCTGTCCCGCTCGTTGTAGGCGTCGGCGAGAGCCAGCAGCGCGGAGCCGTCTCCCTGCTCCGCCGTCGTCAGGGCGCCGGTCAGGGCCGGCCAGCTGCTCTTGTTGTAGAGCGGCAGGACGATGCCGGTGAGCGCCGACGTCTGCGTCAGCTTCCGCCCGGAGGAGGTGGGCAGCGGCTTCGCGTCGATCCGCCCCAGCAGGCCGGCGATCTTGCGCGAGCCCTGTTCGGGGTCCTGCCCGGTCGACTTCAGGTAGTTGTCCAGCGCCCGCTGGAAACCCCTGGCCTGGTTCCGCGCGTGGCCCACCGAGTCCGCGGTCGGGTCGACCACCGCGTCCAGGACCAGCCGCCCCACGCGCCGGGGGAACAGATGCGCGTACACCCCGCCGAGCTCGGTGCCGTAGGAGAAGCCGAAGTAGTGCATCCTGGCGTCGCCGAGGACGTGGCGCATCAGGTCCATGTCCCGGGCGGTGTCGGTCGTCGAGACATGCGCGAGGAGCTTGCCCGCGGCCTTCTCGCAGCCCTGGCCGAAGTCGGCCGCGTCCTGGAAGTAGGCCCGTTCCTCGGCCGGGGTGTCCGGTGTCGCGTCGATCGCCTCGGCGGCCTGGATCTGCCGGTCGCCGCGGCAGCGGACGCCCTCGCTCCGGCCGACCCCGCGCGGGTCCCAGCTCACCAGGTCGTAGCGCTGCCGCAGGGTGCCGACCACGGAGTCGTACGACGGCATCGTGTCCACGCCCGAGCCGCCGGGTCCGCCGAAGTTGAACAGCAGCGAGCCGGTGCGCTCGCCGGTGGCTCCGGCGCGGATGAGGGCGAGGCCGATGGTCTCGCCGTCCGGCCGGGACCAGTCCAGGGGTGCCTTGAGTGTCGCGCACTGCCAGCCGCCGCCCGGCGCGGGGGAGCCGGCGGTGGCCTTGCAACGGCCCCAGTCGAGCCGCTGGGAGGTGAGCGAGGAGGGCAGCTCGGACGCCGGCGCCGGATCGGACCGGCTCTTCCCCTCGCCCCCGCCGTTGTCGGACGGTCCCCCGCCACACCCGGCCAGCAGCACCGCGGCGGCCAGCGCGGCCGCCCACCGTGTCAGACGTGACATGTGCTTCCCCCCTCACGGGCTCCCCGCGGATCGGCCGAGGGAGCGGTCACGCCATGGTAGGCAGATCCCGCCGCACCCCGTGCGGGCCTGTGGATAACCCTCTGACCTGCTACTTCGGTGTGAATGCGGGTCTTTCGCCGAGCGATGCGGGGCGCGTGGCCGCCGGATCGAACACCTAGGCGCAGACCGTTCCGGTCGCGGGGAGCTTCCCGTCGAGCAGATAGCCGTTCACCGCGTTCTGGACGCACTTGTCCTTGCTGTTGTACGCGCCGTGTCCCTGGCCCTTCCAGGTGAGCTCGACGGCGACGCCCTTGCCCAGCGCGTCCGCCATCCTCTTCGCGCCCTGGTACGGGGTGGCCGGGTCGCCGGTGTTGCCCACGACGAGGATCGGCGCCGAGCCGGGCGCGCTCACATCGGGGTGGTCGGCCGCGCCGGGCACCGCCCAGTTGGTGCAGCTGAGGATTCCCCAGGCCAGGAAGTCGCCGAACAGCGGGGAGGCGGCCCGGAACGCGGGCAGCGTCCGCTCCACGTCGGCGGAGGTGTACCGCTGCTTCTGGTCGGCGCAGTTGATGGCGGCGTTCGCGGCGGTGATGTTGCTGTACGTGCCGTTCTCATTGCGGCCGTTCATGGCGTCCGACAGCAACATGAGGATCTGGCCGTTGCCGGCGTAGGCCTGCCGCAGTCCCTCGGTGAGGGGAGCCCACAGGTCCTTGGAGTACAGGGCCTGGGCGATGCCGTTGGTCGCGGCCGACTGGGTCAGCCGGCGCGGGAAGATGCCGGGGATCGGGTTGCTGTCGAGCTTCTTGAGCAGGGCGGCGACGCGGTTCTCGACGTCCTGCACGCTGCTGCCGATCGGACACTTGGCGCCCTTCGACACGCAGTCCTTCGCGAAGTTGTCCAGGGCCAGCTGGAAGCCCTTGGCCTGGCCGAGCGACACCTGCTCGAGGTTCTGCGTGGGGTCGACGACCGCGTCGAAGACGGCGCGGCCCACATGCGTGGGGAACAGATGGGCGTACACGCCCCCGAGCTCGGTGCCGTAGGAGATCCCGAAGTAGTACAGCTTGGAGTCGCCGAGGACCTGGCGCATCAGGTCCATGTCGCGGGCCGCGTCGGTGGTGCGCACATGGGGAAGGACCCTCCCGGAGTTCTTCTCGCAGGCGGCGTTGAACTGCTTGGTGTTGTTCAGGAACGCGGTGCGCTCGGCGGCGTCGTCCGGGGTGGTGTCCTGCTGGAAGTACCGGTCGAGCTGGGCGTCGCTCTCGCACTTCACGCCCGCGCTGCGGCCCACCCCGCGCGGGTCGAAGCTCACCAGGTCGTAGCGGGTGGCGAGCTTGGTGTAGTCCTGGGCGATCGACGGCAGGATGCTGACGCCGGAGCCGCCCGGTCCGCCGAAGTTGAAGATCAACGAGCCGATCCGCTTGCCCGGCCCGGTCGCCTTCACCCGGATCAGCGCGATGCCGATCGTGTCGCCGTTGGGCTTGCTCCAGTCCAGCGGCGCCTTCATGGTGGCGCACTGCCACGTGCCGCCGTTCGGCAGCGGGGAGGGTGCCGGGCCGTCGCCCTCGGCGGCGGACGGTGCCGGGCAGTCCTTCCAGTCCAGCTTCTGGGCGGTCATGTCCCCGCCCGCCGTACCCCCGCCCGCGGTGTCCGCGCCCGTCGAACGACTGCCGCAGCCTGCCACCAGGGCGGCCAGCAGGACGGCGGTTGCGGTCAGGGAGGCGGCACACAGTCCGCGGGGGTTCTGCATGCCTTCATCCTCACGCCGCCGGCAGGCCCGCGCGCGGGACGGGGGCCGTTCGGGGCAAGCGGGGACGGTGCCCTAGAGAGCGCCCTTGCGCGTCAGGTGGTTGAAGGCCAGCCAGCCGGGCAGCACCGGCAGCCACAGGGTCAGCAGCCGGAACATCAGCACCGCCGGCGCGGCCACCTCCTTGGGCAGGCCCACGGCGATCAGACCGACCGTGAGAGTCGCCTCGACCGCGCCCACACCGCCCGGGGTGGGGGCGGCCGAGCCGAGCGCGTTGCCGGCGAGGAAGACGACGGCGACGCCGGCGATGCTGATCGAGGTCGACTGGTCGCCGAACGCCCGGATCGAGGCGTCCAGGCACATCACGAAGCAGAAGGTCAGCAGCAGCATGCCGCCGATGCCGGTGATGAGTTTCTGCGGCCGCTGCAGCACGTCCAGCATGCGCGGCACGACGCCCGCGAACAGGGAACGCACGCGCGTGACGACGAACTTCCGCAGGAACGGAACCGACGTGACCACCAGCATGAGCACCGCGACCGTCAGCAACCCCGCGATGACCGTCCGGGACGGCGACAGCGACGGCGTCTTCTCGGTGCCGGTCAGATAGCCGAAGGACAGCAGCATCAGGATGTGGCAGCCCAGTCCGAACAGCTGCGAGGCGCCGACACTGGCCACCGCCAGCCCCGGGCGTACACCCGCGCGCTGCAGGAAGCGCGTGTTGAGGGCCACCCCGCCGACCGCTGCCGGTGCCACGATCTTCACGAACGACCCGGCGACCTGCGCCGCCACGGTCCGCGGGAACGGCACCCGCTCGGGCACGAAGCCCAGCAGCGCCATGGCCGCCGCGACATAGCTGAGCGCCGAGAACAGCACCGCCGCCGCCAGCCAGCCCCACTGGGCGTGGGCGAAGAGCGTGCCGAACTCGATGTGCGTGAGCTGCGTCAGCAGGTAGTACGCACCGATGGCGCCCGCGATGAAGCTGATCAGGGTGCGTGGCCGTACCCGTTCCAGCCGGGCCGGTTCGACCGGCGCCTGCGGCCTGATCCGCAGCACCTGGTGGCGGATCTGGGTGAGCAGGTCCTCCTCGCGGGCCTCTTCCAGGGCCTCGTCGATGGCCCGCTTCTCCGCCCGCGCCTCCGCCCGCTCGGCCTTCTTGCCCTTCTTGTCCGACCTGTCGGGGTTCTCCGCCTTTTCGAGGGTGATGGGACCGACCTCCGCGGCGGACTGCTCCAACCAGGCCTGCTTGCTCTGCCGGGACGACTCCAGGACCGCCTCCCGCTCCCGCTGCGCCCGCTCCCGGGCCAGCCGGCGCAGGGTCGCACGCGTGGAGCGCGTCAGCGCGATGGGCTGCAGCATGGGCAGACAGTCGGCGACCGCGTCGGGCCCGAGGACGCCGACCGCGGAGGCCACGGCGCGCTCCGCGCCCACCCTCAGGCCGAGCGTCGTCAGCAACTGGGCGATGTCCATGCGCAGCAGCAGGTCACCGGCCGCGATCTCGCCGCCGCGCAGATCGGTGAGGATCACCCTGCCGGAACGATCCACCAGAATCGCGTCACCGGCCAGCCTGCCGTGCGTGATGCGCCGTGACTGCAGCGCCCGCACCTGCTGCCAGGTGTGGCGCAGCAACTCGTCGGTGATCTCCTCGTCCGCCAGCGAGTCGAGCGTGCGCCCGCCGGTGTGCTCGTAGACGAGCATCACGGCGTCGGGGCCCAGCTCGGAGGTCGCGATCAGCTTGGGTGCGTTGGCGCCGGCCGCGATGGCCGCGTAGGCGAGCAGCGCCTCCTGCTCCAGGGCCTGGCGCAGCGACTGCAGACTGCTGCGGGTGGTGAAACCGCGCAGCGTGAGGTTGCGCCACAGGCGGTAGAAGAAGCCCTGCGCCTGCTGTTCGCGGTCGACGACCGTGACGTCCAGCGGCGGGCCGTCCTCCAGGGTGACGAAGTAGCGCCGGCCGCGGTCGCCGTTGTCGGCGGTCTCCGCCACGTCCTCGCGGGCCGCGCTCACCGGGTGGAAGCCGACGGTCCGCAGCCTCGCCACCAGCGTCCGACCCGTGGGGCGGACGTTCGGCGAGCCGACCGCGTACAGGGTGCCGTAGGCGATGGTCCAGCCGATCAGCACCGTGAGGATGATCGAGAACGGCGTGGTGTAACCGGTGACCAGCATCGAGAAGGCGTCGAGCAGCAGCACGATCCACAGCACCGCGCGCCAGCGTGGTCTGCGGGACATGCCCACGGCCGTCATGTACGCGATGACAGGGGCGAGATAGCCGTGCACCGGGTCGGTCAGCGCGTGGATGTCACCGGGGGAGGGCTGGGTGAGCGCTTCCTGGATCGAGTGCGGGGCGCCCTTGGCGACCCACAGGTCGGTGGCGAGCGTCACCCCGTGGGCGAGGACCGCCGCGAGCACACCGTCGGCGATCCGCAGCCCGTCCCGCTTGATCAGCCGCTCGATCGCGAACGCGACCGGAACCAGCAGGATCGCGATGCTGGACGCCAATCCGGCGATCTTGATGAGCAGGTCGGGTGCCTGACCGGTGCCCTTGTTGATGTCCTGCTCGAGGCCCGAGGTGGTGCCGTGCGCGAACGCGGCGATCGCCAGCAGCACCACGATGGCGAGCACGCCCACCAGCAGCCGCATCAGGTCCGAGGGACGGTGCACGCGCGCGGGGAGCAGCGGTTCGTCGCCCTCCAGCTCGTCGACGTGGGCCACGTCCCTGTCCTCGGCGGGCTTCCTGCCCGTCTTCGGACCGTCCGTGTCCCTGGTGCCCGGACGCGACGAAGTCCCAGAGGTGCCCTCCGCGCCATCGGGGTGCACACCCTGCTGCTTCATGGTCTCTTCTTGGTCTCGTATCACCGGTCACCGCCCGCACGATGGTGGCATGCCCCACCGGCACGCAGGGGCGTCAGGGTGCGTGTGCGAGGCGCACAGTCTGCCCGAAGCACCGCCCGGGAGCGAGGGCGCAGCCCTGTCCCGAGCACATCCCGTTGTCGGTGGGGTGGGGCAGGATGGGGCGGATGAGCGAAGTGAGCCCTCCGGACGACGGCCGCCCGGAACATCCCGACGCGCTGCCCGAGTACGCCGAGCGGGTCCTCGAGGTCGCCGACCTGATACCGCCGGGGCACGTCATGACCTACGGGGATGTCGCCGAATGGCTTCAGGAGGGCGGCCCCCGCCAGGTGGGCCGCGTGATGGCCCTCTACGGCGGAGCCGTCCCGTGGTGGCGGGTCGTACGCGCGGACGGCGTTCTGCTCCCGGGGCACGAGCTGCGTGCCCTCGCCCACTACCGCACCGAGGGCACGCCTCTGAAGGAGGCGGGCAGGGCGGCCGAGGACCATCTGCCGCGCCTCGACATGCGACGGGCCCGGTGGGACGGCGGCGAACGTGCGCAGGGTCACACCTGACAGCTTCCGCCATACGAGGGACCCGCGGGGAGCCCATGGCCCGTACGGGGGAATCGGAGCACGTGCGCGCCATGCCGTACGTTCGTGAGTCGAGGGACACACGTGACGGCAGCGCACCGTGAGGGCCATGGGAAGAAGGGAAAGCCCCCCTTCCTCACGCGGCCTCGGCGTAGCGTCGGCTGCACGTGTCCCCCTCACCCCGCGGCCACCGCCCTCCCCATCGGCCCGTGCGTCCGCGCGACGACGGCGCTGCGCGCCGGCCGTGACAGACCCCAGCACACCCACCAGGACCGGCGAACCACGTGAGCTCCTCTTCCTCCACCAGACGCCTGCCGCACCCCCAGGTGCGGCAGGGGAACCGTGGCGCCTACCGACTGGTGCGCACCCCACCGTCCAGACCGGCCCCCCCTCTTCTGGACGCCGCCCAGCGCGCCGTGGTTGACCACGAGACCGGTCCGTTGCTCGTCCTCGCAGGTCCGGGCACCGGCAAGACCACCACCCTGGTGGAGTCCGTGGCCACGCGGATCGCCCGCGGCCAGGACCCCGAACGGATCCTGGTGCTGACGTTCAGCCGCAGGGCCGCCGTCGACCTGCGCGACCGCATGGCGCTGCGCGCCGGCGCGGCACACGCCCCGCAGGCGACCACCTTCCACTCGTTCTGCTACGCACTGGTCCGTGCCCACCAGGACAGCGACCTGTTCGTCGAGCCGCTGCGGCTGCTGTCCGGACCCGAGCAGGACGTGACCGTCCGCGATCTCCTGGCGGGCCAGGTCGACCTGGCCCGCCAGGGCCTGGGACACGTGCACTGGCCGGACGAGCTGCGCGCCTGCCTGACCACCCGCGGCTTCGCCGACGAGGTCCGAGCGGTCCTCGCCCGCAGCCGCGAACTGGGCCTCGGCCCCGACGCCCTGGCGGCCTTCGCGCGCCGCACCGGCCGCCCGGACTGGCAGGCGGCGGCCGCCTTCCTCGCCGAGTACCTCGACGTCCTCGACCTGCAGGGCGTCCTCGACTACGCCGAACTCGTCCACCGCGCGGTGCTCCTCGCCCGCCGCCCCGAGGTCGCCGAGCGACTCGCCGCGCGGTACGACGCGGTCTACGTCGACGAGTACCAGGACACCGACCCGGCCCAGGTACGGCTGCTGCGCACGCTCGCGGGGGACGGCCGCACCCTGCTCGCCTTCGGTGACCCCGATCAGTCGATCTACACCTTCCGGGGCGCGGACGTGAACGGCATCCTGCAGTTCCCGCAGACCTTCCCGCGCGCGGACGGAGGCCCCGCCCCCGTACAGGTCCTGCGCACCTCCCGCCGCTCCGGCGCCGCGCTGCTCGCCGCGACCCGTCTGCTGACCCGGCGGATGCCGCTCACCCGGCTCCCCGCCGACAAGGTCCGCGCCCATCGCGAGCTGACCCCGGTGCGCGAAGGCGGCCGCGTCGACGTCCACACATATCCGACCCCGGGCACCGAGGTGGACAACATCGCGGACATCCTGCGCCGGGCGCACCTGGAGGACGGTGTCCCGTGGAGCGAGATGGCCGTCCTGGTGCGCGCCGGCGCCCGCACCATCCCGAGCCTCCGACGCGCCCTGACGGCCGCCGGCGTGCCCCTGGACGTCGACGGCGACGACGTGCCGCTGCGCCACGAACCGGCGGTGGCGCCCCTGCTGACGGCGCTGCGGGCGGTGGCGACCGCGGAAGCGGCACGGCGCGGCGCGGCGGAAGCGGCCGGTGGGGAGCCGGAAGGGCGCCCCGGAGAGCCCCCCGAAGGGCAGCCCGAGGCGGACACCTGCTGGCTGGACACCGAAACCGCGCTCACCCTCCTCGCCTCACCGCTGGCCGGCACGGACGCCGCCGACCTGCGCCGCCTGGGCCGCGCGCTGCGCGAGGAGGAACGCGCCGCCGGCAACCCCCTGCCCCCGCCCTCGGACGAACTGCTCGCCCGGGCCCTGGCCGAACCCGAGCGCCTGGTTGCGCACGACCCCACGTACGCGCGTGGCGCCCAGCGCCTCGGCGCGCTGCTCAGGAAGGCCCGCGAGCGCCTGGCGGGCGGCGGTACGGCAGAGGAGGCGCTGTGGGACCTGTGGGAGGGCACACCGTGGCCCACTCGCCTGGAGCGGGCCGCCCGGCGCGGCGGCGCCGCGGGACGCAACGCCGACCGGGACCTGGACGCCGTGTGCGCGCTGTTCGCGACCGCCGCCCGCGCCGAGGAGCGCACCGGAGGCCGGGGCGCCCTGAACTTCCTGGAGGAGATCGAGGCCGAGGACATCGCCGCCGACACGCTCACGCGGCGCGCCGTACGCCCCGACGCGGTGCGCCTGATGACGGCGCACCGCTCCAAGGGTCTGCAGTGGCGCCTGGTCGTGGTCGCCGGCGTCCAGGAGGGGCTGTGGCCGGACCTGCGGCGCCGCGGCTCCCTGCTGGAGGCGGACCGCATCGGCCGCGACGGACTCGCCGCGCCGCTCACCCCCGGCGCGCTGCTGGCGGAGGAGCGCCGCCTGTTCTACGTCGCCGCCACACGCGCGCGTGAACGACTCGTCGTGACCGCGGTGAAGGCTCCCGCGGACGACGGTGACCAGCCCTCCCGTTTCCTCACCGAGCTCGGCGTCGAGCCCAAGGACGTCACCGGCCGCCCGCGCCGCCCGCTGTCCGTGGCGGCGCTGGTGGCCGAACTGCGTGCCACGACCGTCGACCCGCGCGCCTCCGACACCCTCCGGCAGGCCGCCGCGCACCGGCTGGCCCGGCTCGCCGCGCTCGCCGACGACGAGGGCCGCCCGCTGGTGCCCTCGGCCCACCCCTACCGCTGGTGGGGCATGGCCGACCCGACCGAGAGCAAGGTGCCGCTGCGCGACCGCGACCAGCCCGTCGTCCTGTCCGGCAGCGCCCTCGACCAGCTTGCCAACACCTGCGCCCTGCAGTGGTTCCTCAGCCGCGAGGTCAAGGCCGACGCCCCCGCGAGTGCCGCCCAGGGCTTCGGCAACGTGGTGCACGTGCTCGCCGACGAGGTCGCCTCCGGACGGACCCCCGCCGACCTCGCGGTCCTCATGGAGCGCCTGGAGACGGTGTGGAACGCGCTCGCCTTCGACGCGCCGTGGAAGTCGGAGCAGGAGAAGGAGAACGCGCGCGTGGCGCTCGAACGCTTCCTGAAGTGGCACGTCCTGGAGCGTTCCGGCCGCACTCCCGTGGCCGGTGAGCACGACTTCGACGTGACCCTGGCGGCGGGCGACTACCAGGTGCGCATCCGCGGCTCCATGGACCGGGTGGAGGCCGACGGCGAGGGCCGCGCCTACGTCGTCGACTTCAAGACCGGCAAGCAGGCGCCCACCGCCGCGGAGGTGGCCCGCCACCCGCAGCTGGCCGTCTACCAGCTCGCCGTCCGCGAGGGCGCCGTCGACGAGGTCTTCGACGGCACGCGCCCCGAACCGGGCGGCGCCGAACTGGTCCAGCTGCGCCAGGGCGCGGCCAAGCGGGACGGCGGCGACAGCCTGCCCAAGGTGCAGACGCAGGAGCCGCCGGCGGGGGAGTGGACGGGCGAGCTGCTGGCCACCGCCGCCGGAAAGGTCCTCGACGAGCGGTTCACGCCGACGGCCGGGCAGCACTGCGCGCACTGCGCGTTCCGCGCGTCGTGCAGCGCGCGGCCGGAGGGCCGCCACGTCGTCGAGTGACCTGCGTGATGAACAGCACCACGGGGGCTGACCTGCGCTTCCGCGGATCCGGAAGGTGATGTGGCATTCGTTGTCCGTGCCCGCCGCTAGCCTCTCTGAGGTGCCCGCCCGTATCACTGATCCCGAGCAGCTCAAGGAGCTCCTCGGGATCCCGTTCACCCCGGAGCAGACGGCCTGCATCACCGCGCCGCCCGCCCCGCAGGTGATCGTGGCCGGCGCCGGGTCCGGCAAGACCACCGTGATGGCGGCCCGCGTGGTGTGGCTGGCCGGCACCGGACAGGTCGCTCCCGAACAGGTCCTCGGCCTGACCTTCACCAACAAGGCCGCCGGCGAGCTCGCCGAGCGCGTCCGCAAAGCGCTGATCAAGGCCGGCGTCACCGACCCCGATGTCATCGACCCCGACAACCCGCCCGGCGAGCCGGCGATCTCCACCTACCACGCCTTCGCCGGCCGGCTGTTGACCGACCACGGCCTGCGCATCGGCCTGGAGCCCACCACCCGGCTCCTCGCCGACGCCACCCGCTACCAGCTCGCCGCACGTGTGCTGCGCGAGGCCCCCGGCCCGTATCCCGCGCTGACCCGTTCCTTCCCGGACCTGGTCAGCGACCTCCTCGCCCTCGACGCCGAGCTCGCCGAACACCTCGTACCCCCCGAGGAACTGCGCGCGTGGGACACCGGGCTGCTGCACACCCTGGAGGGCACCAAACTCACCAACGCCGACCTGCGCAAGGTCCCCGAGACGGCCGACGCCCGCCGCGAACTGGCCGAACTGGTGCTCCGCTACCGGACCGCCAAGCGCGAGCGCGACCTGCTCGACTTCGGCGACCAGATCGCCCTGGCCGCACAGCTCGCCCAACTCCCCGAAGTGGGCCGCATCCTGCGCGAGGAGTTCCGGGTGGTCCTCCTCGACGAGTACCAGGACACCTCGGTCGCCCAGCGCATCCTGCTGGCCGGCCTCTTCGGCGACGGCACGGGGCACCCCGTGACCGCCGTCGGCGACCCCTGCCAGGCCATCTACGGCTGGCGCGGCGCCTCCGTCGCCAACCTCGACGACTTCCCCGAGCACTTCGCCCACGCGGACGGCCGCCCCGCCAACCGCCAGGCCCTCAGCGAGAACCGTCGCAGCGGCGGCCGTCTCCTCGACCTCGCCAACGGCCTCGCCGAACCCCTGCGCGCCATGCACGCGGGCGTGCAGGCCCTGCGCCCCGCCCCCGGCGCCGAGCGCGACGGTCTGGTGCGCTGCGCGCTGCTGCCCACCCACGCCGAGGAGATCGAGTGGATCGCCGACTCCATCGCCCACCTGGTACGGACCGGGAAGGCACCGGGCGAGATCGCCGTCCTGTGCCGTACGGCCACCGACTTCGCCGAGATCCAGGGCGCCCTGGTCGCCCGTGACGTCCCGGTCGAGGTCGTCGGCCTGTCCGGGCTGCTGCACCTGCCAGAGGTCGCCGACCTCGTCGCCGTCTGCGAGGTTCTGCAGGATCCCGGCGCCAACGCCTCCCTGGTCCGGCTGCTGACCGGCCCGCGCTGGCGCATCGGCCCGCGCGACCTCGCGCTCCTCGGCCGCAGGGCGAGGCTGCTCGTCGCCCACACACGCGTGGACGCCGACGACGACCCCGACAGCCGGCTCGCCGAGGCAGTCGAAGGCGTCGACCCGGCCGAAGTGATCTCACTCGCGGACGCCCTCGACACGTTCCTCGAAACACCTCTCGACGGCGACGGGGGCGACAGGCTGCCGTTCTCCCCGGACGCGCGCGTTCGGTTCGCCCGGCTCGCCGCCGAACTGCGAGACCTGCGCCGCTCCCTGTCCGACCCGCTCATGGACGTCCTGCACCGCGTCCTCGCCGTCACCGGCCTGGAGGTGGAGCTGTCGGCCTCCCCGCACGCGCTGGCCGCCCGCCGCCGCGAGACCCTGTCGAACTTCCTGGACGTCGCCGCCTCCTTCGCCGCGAACGAGAGCGAGGCGTCACTGCTGGCCTTCCTCGGTTTCCTGCGCACCGCGGCCCAGTACGAGAAGGGCCTCGACAACGCGCTGCCCGGCGGCGAGAACACCGTCAAGGTGCTCACCGCGCACAAGTCCAAGGGCCTGGAGTGGGACGTGGTCGCCGTCCCCGGCCTGGTCACCGGTACCTTCCCCAGCGGACAGGGACGCGAGAAGTGGACCAGCCAGGGCAAGGTCCTGCCGCACGCCCTGCGCGGCGACACCGACACCCTCCCCGACGTCGACAGCTGGGACGCGCGCGGGATGAAGGCCTTCCACGAGGCCATGAAGGACCACCAGCACACCGAGGAACTGCGCCTCGGCTACGTCACCTTCACCCGCCCCCGCTCCCTGCTCCTGGGCTCCGGCCACTGGTGGGGCCCCAGTCAGAAGAGACCCCGAGGCCCGTCCGCCTTCCTGCAGGCCCTGTACGACCACTGCGCCGCCGGGCACGGCGAGATCGAGGCCTGGGCGGACGAACCCGGGGAGGGCGAGGAGAACCCGGCCCTGCACCGGGCCACCGCCGACCAGGTGTGGCCCCTGCCCCTGGACGAGGCAGCCCTGGCCCGCCGCCGCGAGGCCGCCGCGATCGTCCTGAACCACCTGGAGAACCTCGCCGGCCACACGGACCACCACCCGACGGCCGCCCACGAGCCGGACGTTCACGACGACCCGGACTGGCCCCCGCCGCCGGAGGACGACGAACCGCTCTACGACGACGTACCGCCGTACGACGACACACCGCCGTACGACGAGGGCCCCTCCTTCGAGGAGGCCCCTCCCTTCGAGGAGGACCCCGGCGACTGGGACTCCTGGAGCAGCGACCGCCCGACGGTCCCGCACCAGGCAACCGCACCCGAACCGCACTCCCCCCCGCCGCCCGGGCGCCCCCACATCGAAGAACCCGAGCCCGAGTCCCTCACCCCGGAGGAGTCCCGCACCGTAGCCTCCTGGGACCGCGACCTCGACGCGCTCACCGGAGAGCTCCGGCGTGCCCGGCAGAGCGTCACCGACGTGCCCCTGCCGACGACGCTGACCGCTTCGCAGCTCCTGCACCTGGCGGCCGACCCCGACGGGTTCGCGCGGGAGCTCGCACGCCCCATGCCGCGCCCCCCACAACCCGCCGCACGCCGTGGCACCCGCTTCCACGCCTGGGTCGAAACCCGCTTCGAAGAGCTGACGCTGCCCATGCTGGAGCCCGAGGAACTGCCCGGCGGCGACGCCGAGATCGCCGATGAACGCGACCTGGAAGCCCTCAAGGCGGCCTTCGAACGCACCGAGTACGCGCACCGCACGCCCCACCGCGTCGAGGCGCCCTTCCAGCTCGCCGTCGCCGGCCGCGTCGTCCGGGGCCGCATCGACGCCGTCTACAAGGAAAGCGACGGAACCACGGCGACGTACGAGATCGTGGACTGGAAGACGAACCGCTCACGCACCGCCGACCCGCTCCAGCTCGCCGTGTACCGGCTGGCGTGGGCCGAGCAGCACGGCATCCCCCTGGAGCGCGTCACCGCCGCGTTCGTGTACGTGCGCACCGGCGAGGTCGTACGGCACGACGACCTGCCCGGCCGGGCAGAGCTGGAGAGGCTGGTGCTTCAGGAGCCGCAGTCCGAGCCGCAGTGTGACGAACCGCCCGAACGGGATGTCACCGCGGGCCGATAGGCTCGGAAGCATGAGCCAGACCCCGGACAGCGCCGTCCGTACGTACATCGAGCAGCACCGTGCCGCTTTCCTCGACGACCTCGCCGCATGGCTGCGCATCCCCTCCGTGTCGGCCCAGCCCGAGCACGCGCCCGATGTGCGCCGCAGCGCCGACTGGCTCGCCGGCAAGCTGCGGGAGACCGGTTTCACCACCACGGAGGTCTGGCAGACCCCGGGCGCCCCGGCCGTCTTCGCCGAGTGGCGCTCCGACGACCCCGACGCCCCGACGGTCCTCGTCTACGGCCACCACGACGTCCAGCCCGCGGCCCGTGAGGACGGCTGGGACAGCGAGCCCTTCGAACCCGTCGTCCGCGAGGGCCGCCTCTACGCGCGCGGGGCGGCCGACGACAAGGGCCAGGTGTTCTTCCACACACTCGGTGTCCGCGCCCATCTCGCCGCCACCGGCCGAACCGCCCCGGCCGTCCACCTCAAACTCCTGATCGAGGGCGAGGAGGAGTCCGGCTCCCCGCACTTCCGGGCGCTCGTCGAGAGCCGCGCGGACCGCCTGGCCGCCGACGCCGTGATCGTCTCCGACACCGGCATGTGGTCCGAGGACACGCCCACGGTGTGCACCGGAATGCGGGGCCTCGCCGAGTGCGAGATCCGGCTGTCCGGCCCCGACCAGGACATCCACTCCGGCTCCTTCGGCGGTGCCGTGCCCAACCCGGCCACCGCCGTGGCCCGCCTCGTCGCCGCCCTGCACGACGAGCACGCGCGCGTGGCGATCCCCGGCTTCTACGACGGCATCGTGGAGCTCACCGACCGTGAGCGCGAACTCTTCGCCGAGCTGCCCTTCGACGAGGAGCAGTGGCTGCGCACCGCCAAGTCGTACGCCACCCACGGCGAGGTCGGGCACACCACCCTGGAGCGCGTCTGGGCCCGCCCCACCGCCGAGGTCAACGGCATCGGCGGCGGCTACCAGGGCCCCGGCAGCAAGACGATCATCCCGTCCACCGCGATGGTCAAGCTGTCGTTCCGCCTGGTCGCCGGCCAGGACCCCGACCACGTCGAGAAGGCCGTACGCGCCTGGGCCGCCGAGCAGGTGCCCGCCGGGATCCGGTCCGAGATCACCTTCGGCGCGGCCACGCGCCCGTGCCTGACGCCGCTGGACCACCCGGCCCTGCAGTCCGTGGTCCGCGCCATGAGCCGGGCCTTCGGCACACCCGTCCGCTTCACACGCGAGGGCGGCTCGGGTCCGGCCGCCGACCTTCAGGAGGTCCTCGGCGCGCCCGTGCTCTTCCTGGGCATCTCCGTCCCGTCCGACGGCTGGCACGCGCCGAACGAGAAGGTCGAACTGGACCTCCTGCTCAAGGGCGTCGAGGCCAGCGCGTACCTGTGGGGCGACCTCGCGGAGCACTGGCGCGATGCGCCCTGACGGGCGGCCACCGGCGCGGGCAGCCTCCTGCCAGGAGCACACTGGAGAGGCCGCCGCGTGCCTCCAGGCCCCGCCGCACGCGGACGCCTCCTGCCGCGCGTCCCGCTGAACCGCCGCCGAAACAACCGTTGCACCGGGGGAGTTGGAAGCACTCGTGACCACCTGGACCGACCACACCGCCGACCGGCCCATCTCGCTCACCGCGCCCAGCGGCATCGACCGTGCCGCCCACCACAGGCTCGACGAGGCCTGGCTCGCCGCGGCGTGGAGCCACCCCTCGACGCGCTGCTTCGTGGTCTCCGGTGGCCAGGCCCTGATCGACGAGACGCCCGACGGCCGGACCGAACTCGTCATGACCCCCTCCTTCGAGGCTCCCCTCACGGAGGCGCACCGCTACTTCCTGGGCACCGACGAGAACGGCATCAGCTACTTCGCCCTGCAGAAGGACTCCCTGCCCGGCCGCATGGACCAGTCCGCCCGCCCGGCCGGCCTGCGCGAGGCCGGCCTGCTGCTGTCTCCGCGCGACGCGGGCCTGATGGTGCACGCGGTGGCCCTGGAGAACTGGCAGCGCCTGCACCGCTTCTGCTCCCGCTGCGGCGAGCGCACCGTGATCGCCGCGGCCGGTCACATCCGCCGCTGCCCGGCCTGCGGCGCCGAACACTATCCGCGCACCGACCCCGCGGTGATCATGGCCGTCACCGACGAGGAGGACCGCATCCTGCTCGGCCGCCAGGTGCACTGGCCCGAGGGCCGCTTCTCCACGCTCGCCGGCTTCGTCGAGCCCGGGGAGTCCGTCGAGCAGTCGGTGCGCCGAGAGGTCCACGAGGAGGTCGGCGTCACCGTCGGCCAGGTCGAGTACGTCGCCAGCCAGCCCTGGCCGTTCCCGTCCAGCCTGATGCTGGGCTTCATGGCCCGCGCCACCTCGGCCGACATCGCCGTCGACGGCGACGAGATCCACGAGGCCCGCTGGTTCTCCCGCGAGGAGCTCCGCACGGCCTTCGACTCCGGCGAGGTCCTGCCCCCCTACGGCATCTCCATCGCGGCCCGCCTCATCGAACTCTGGTACGGCAAGCCACTGCCGACGCGGACCGCCGTCTGAGCCGACGCGGACCGCCGGCTGGGCCGAAGAAGGAAGAAGATGGAGAAGGCGGCTCCCGAGAGCTCTCGGGAGCCGCCTTCCGCGTCAGCGCGAGACGCGCCGGGGTCAGGCGCTGAGGGCCTGCTTCACCTGGGCGAGGCTCGGGTTCGTCATGACGACCTCGCCCCCACCGTTGGCGGAAACCACCCGGACAGTGGGAACCGTCTGGTTCCCGCCGTTCGCCTTCTCGACGAAGGCCGCGGACTCCGGGTCGTGCTCGATGTTGATCTCGGTGTACGCGATGCCCTCGCGGTCCATCTGGCTCTTCAGCCGGCGGCAGTAGCCGCACCACGTGGTGCTGTACATCGTCACAGTGCCCGGCATGTCTCTTGCGCTCCTTCGGCGGGTCGGGGACGTACTGATAGCACTGGGGGAACGTACGCCACCGGCCCGGCATTCCCACCGGGGGTATCCGGGTACCGGCACGAGAGTGACGCCTGTCGCATTGATACGACTGCGGGGGCCCGCCTGTGGACAACCGGCTCACCCGTCTCAGGCGACCTGGCAGCATGGCCGTGTGACAGCAGCAACGCACTCCCCGCTCTTCCCGCAGGCCCCGGACTCTGCCGACGCGGTGCTCGAGGGGCTCGACCCGGAGCAGCGCGAGGTGGCCACCTGTCTGCACGGGCCGGTGTGCGTCCTGGCGGGCGCCGGCACGGGCAAGACCCGGGCGATCACCCACCGCATCGCCTACGGAGTGCGGGCGGGGATCCTCCAGCCCTCCAGCGTGCTCGCCGTCACCTTCACCAACCGGGCGGCCGGCGAGATGCGCGGTCGGCTGCGCCAGCTCGGCGCGCACGGCGTGCAGGCCCGCACCTTCCACTCCGCCGCCCTGCGCCAGCTGCAGTACTTCTGGCCGAAAGTGATCGGCGGCGCCATGCCCCGGCTCGTCGACCGCAAGATCCAGCTCGTCGCGGACGCGGCCGCCGCCTGCCGCATCCGCCTGGACCGGGGCGAGCTGCGGGACGTCACCGCGGAGATCGAGTGGTCCAAGGTCACCCAGACCGTCCCGGCCGACTACGCCCTCGCAGCCGCGAAGGCCGGCCGCGAGACCCCCCGCGACCCGGCCGAGACCGCCCGGCTGTACTCCGTCTACGAGGACCTCAAACGGGACCGCTCCGTCATCGACTTCGAGGACGTCCTGCTGCTGACCGTCGCCATCCTGCAAGATCGGCGCGACGTGGCCGAACAGGTCCGCGCCCAGTACCAGCACTTCGTGGTGGACGAGTACCAGGACGTCAGCCCGCTCCAGCAGCGCCTGCTGGAGCTGTGGCTGGGCGAGAGGGACAACCTGTGTGTGGTGGGCGATGCCAGTCAGACGATCTATTCGTTCACGGGAGCAACCCCCGACCATCTGCTCGACTTCCGCACACGTCACCCCGGCGCCACCGTCGTCAAGCTGGTCCGTGACTACCGCTCCACCCCGCAGGTCGTCCGCCTCGCCAACGGACTGCTCGCCCAGTCCCGCGGCCGGGCCGCCGACCACCGGCTGGAACTGGTCTCCCAGCGTGCCCCGGGCCCCGAGCCCGTCTACGCCGAGTACACCGACGAGCCCGCCGAGGCCGAGGGCGCCGCCCGCCGCATCCAGGACCTCATCGCCTCCGGTGTCCCGGCGAGCGAGATCGCCGTCCTGTTCCGGACCAACTCCCAGTCCGAGACCTACGAGCAGGCGCTCGCCGACGTCGGTGTGCCCTACCAGCTGCGTGGCGCGGAGCGCTTCTTCGACCGGCCCGAGGTGCGCAAGGCGGGGGTCGCGCTGCGCGGTGCCGCCCGCTTCGGCGGCAACGACTCCCTCCTCGACGACGCCGTCGACCTGCCCTCCCAGGTGCGTGCCGTGCTGTCCGGAGAGGGCTGGACCCCGCAGCCGCCGGCCGGCTCCGGTGCGGTCAGGGAGCGCTGGGAGTCGCTGGCCGCCCTGGTCCATCTGGCGCAGGACTTCGCCGCGGCCAGACCGGGCGCCACCCTGAGCGACCTCGTGGCCGAACTCGACGAGCGGGCGAACGCCCAACACGCCCCCACCGTCCAGGGCGTCACTCTCGCCTCGCTGCACTCCGCCAAGGGCCTGGAGTGGGACGCCGTCTTCCTGGTCGGGGTCACCGAGGGCATGATCCCGATCACCTACGCCAGAACCGACGAGCAGATCGAGGAGGAGCGCCGCCTGCTCTACGTCGGTGTCACCCGCGCCCGCGAACAGCTGCACGTCTCCTGGTCGCTGTCCCGCTCGCCCGGCGGCCGTCCCAGCCGCCGCCCGAGCCGCTTTCTCGACGGGCTGCGGCCCGGCTCGGCCGGCACCGCGGGCCGCGCCGCGCTCGGCGCCCCCGGGGGCATCGAGCGCGGCTTCCCCATGGCCGCCGGG
>NZ_QFDQ01000277.1 GCF_003270085.1 Streptomyces triticisoli
CTCTATCGCGGCCCGCCGCGCGGCCTCCGGGTCCGCCGGACCGGAGCCCGCGCCGGTCGCGGGACCACCGGAACCGGCCCCGCCCGGCACACCCCGCGCGGAACCACCGGGCTCCCCCGCGGCCCCGCCGAAGCCACCCGTGACCCCGCCGAAGCCACCCGTGACCCCGCTGAACCCACCGGAGCCCGCCGACCGCCCGGCACCGCCGAACCCACCGTGGCCACCGACTCCGCCGGCACCGGACCCACCGAACCCACCGAACCCACCGGATCCGCCGGATCCGCCGGATCCGCCGCGGCCGCCCGCGCCGCCGGAACCACCCGGTGTGCCCGCGGCGCCGTCCGGCTCCCCCTCGGGCAGCGCGTCCCGGGCCGCGTCCTCGCCCTCCGCCTCCCGCGCCGGTACCGGGTCGTACCCGCACAGGGCCTCCTCCGCCGCGCCGGCCGCGAGGCCGGTCAGCATGACGCGGCCGTCGTCGCAGACGAGGACCGTGCGGGCGGTGATGTTGCGGTGCACCCAGCCGTGGGCGTGCAGGACCCGCAGCGCCATGAGGACGTCGGAGGCGACCTCGGCCGCCCGGTACGGCGTCAGCGGCTCCTCGGCGAGCAGTGCCGCGAGCGGCCGCGCGGCGACCAGTTCGCTGACGATCCACAGCGAACCGCCCTCCGCGAACACGTCGAAGACCTGGTCCAGCCGAGGGTGGTCGGGAATCCGCGCCGCGGCCTGCGCGGCCTCGACCGCCCTGCGCACCGCCGGATCGGCGGGCCGCCGCGTCGCCGTACGCGCGAAGCGGTCCCCGCCCGCCGTACGCCCGCTGTGCGCCGAGGGCCCCCGGAAGGCGCCGTCGCGTGCCGTGAAGCCGTCGGGCAGCCCGTCCGCGTCGAGCACCTCCGCCTCGACCACCTCCGGCAGCGGCACCTGCCGGACGAGGACTTCCTGCCCGCTGTAGGTGTCGAAGGCCCGGGTCTCGGTGAGTTCGTACTCGTCGGACGGAGGCAGCGGCAGGCGGTAGCGGTCGGCGAGAACCCGGCCCGCGTAGTCGTCCACGTTGCCTCCCCCGGCCGCACGCTCGGTCAATTCCGTTCGCCACGCGTCCCGTTCACGGTGCTTACGGTCCGCAACCACTCACGATACGTGCCGGAGGCAACCCGCAAAGAGGGGATGGCAGATCTCGCGCCTCGAACCCGGGATCACGACTTCTTCGGCCGGAAGGTCTCCGTCAGCGTCTCCCACGTGTTCTCGCGCAGGTCGCTGTCCCAGTTCGCGGCCTTCGCGGTGTACATCAGCGCGTGGCCGAGGCGGTCGTTCACCACGAACCCGCGGTCGATGACGCGGTACTTGGTCCCGGCGTCGACGTAGGTGAACTCCCAGTCGGCGGTGTTCCAGCCGCGGTACTCCACCTTCTCTATGCGGACCCTCTTGTACTGGGGGCGCACCATGCCCTTTTCCTGGTTGGTCCAGTCGGCGACCGGGTCGCCCTTCGGCGTGGACGTCCAGGCGACCAGCAGCCTCTGTCCGTCGGGGCCGGTGAAGCGGACCCCCGCGGAGCCGGTGGTCGCGTACTTCCAGCCCTCGGGCAGCCCGATGGAGAAGCCCTGCGCGCTCCTGTACGTCGATGCCACGGCGGCGCCGTCGTCCCCGTCCTCTCCGGAGCCGTCCTCTCCGGAACCGGAACCGGAACCGGAGTCGTCGTCCGACGTCTCGGTGTCGGCCTTCGTGGCCGGTTTGCCGCCCGAACCGCCGGCGCCCGTCGCGGAGTCGGCTCCGTCCCCGTCCGTGCCGGTGCCGCTGCTCGCGTCCTCCTTGGCCGAGGCACCCGCGGACGTCCCGGCGGTGGCGGCCGTGCGGTCGGCTCCGTTCCCTGCTCCCCCGGAGTCCTTGTCGTCCCCGTCGAGCGTGAGCGCCAGCACGGCGCCGATCACGGCGAGGACCACGACCACCGCGACGATCACCAGCGTCCGCCGCGGCACCACGTCGGTGAGCGACGCCCTGGGCGGCGCCGGCCGCGGCGGCAGGTCCAGGTCCGGCGGCGTCATCACGGGCCAACCCGAACCGGGCTGCCCGGCCTGCGCGCCACCGGCCGGCCCGGAAGCGGAGGCACTCTGCGCCCGGGGCTCCGCGGACGCCACGGCGGCGGCCCCGCTCCCCGGGCCCGAACCCGTGCCGTCGGCCGTCGACTTGGTGCGGGCCGCGGCCGTCGAGGTGGCCGCGCCGGCCTTGCGCACCGAGCGCAGCGCCCCGCGCAGCCGGTCGCCCGCCTCCTCACCCCGCCCGCCCCCGGAACCGGAAGGGGAAGCGGAACCGGAACCCGCCGGACCGCCCGCGCCCTTGCCTCCGCCGGGCTGCGTGGGCAGGGGGATGACCTTGGTGGCGTCCTCGGGCGGCTCCGGTTCGGCATCCTTCGGCCCGGGTGCGTCGATGACGGTCCTGAGCATGGCCCGGGCGCCGGTGTCGTCGAGCCGTTCGGCCGGGTCCTTGGTCAGCAGGCCGTGGATGACGTCCTTGAGCGGGCCGGCGTTCCTGGGCTCCTCCAGCGGCTCGGTCATCACCGCGGTCAGGGTGGCGATCGCCGAGCCCTTGTCGTACGGCGGCACGCCCTCCTAGGAGGGGGCGCCGACGAGCATGCCGGTGGAGGTGAGGGACGGGTCGCCCTCGACCTGGGCGATGCCGAAGTCGGTGAGCACGACCCGGCCGTCGTCGGCGATGAGCACGTTGGACGGCTTCACGTCGCGGTGCAGGATGCCCTGGCGGTGCGCGGAGCGCAGTACGTCGAGGACCGCGAGCCCGACCTCGGCCGCCCGCCGCGGCTCCAGCAGCCCGTCCTCGCGGATGACTTCGGCCAGGGACTTGCCCTCGACGAGTTCCATGACGATCCACGGCCGGTCGTCCTCGTCGACCACGTCGAAGACGGTCACCGCACTGGTGTCGCGGATCCGGGCGATCGCCTTGGCCTCGCGCAGCGTGCGCGTGATCAGGCGCCGTTTCTCGTCCTCGTCGATGTTCGACGGGAACCGCAGTTCCTTGACCGCGACCGTACGGCCCAGGGTCTCGTCCTCGGCGCGCCACACGGTGCCCATGCCGCCGCGGCCGAGTACGCCTCCCAGCCGGTACCGGCCGGCGAGAAGACGCTCGCTCTTGTCCTGCAGAGTGTCCTGACGAGTGTCCTGACGGGGTGTCCCCGCCCGCTCCGCCTCCGACATGCGTCCCCTCATGCAACCCCGCCCTGACAGAGCCTCCATTGTCTCTCACCCGACAAGTGCTCAACGCCCAGGGTGCCCCTGAGGACACCCCCGGACCGCGCCCGAACGGCCCCTCGTACGCGTTGGAATGACGGGCCGTGACAAGGAAGAAGCCATGGGTGCCGACCCTTCGGACCATTCCGTCCATAACCTGTGCCGCACCCCTCGCGCGGGGCGTCGGGCCCGGTCCGGAAGTCGCTGTGAAGGACTTCCGGAACAGGCCTCCGGACCGGCTTCCGGGCGGCCTACAACGGCACGATGTCCGGCGCCCCCAGCCGGGCCGCGTCGGCCGTCAGGTCGTCGGGCTGGCGCTGCGACTCCCGCTCGGCCTCCACCCGCTTCTCGTAGTGCTCGACCTCGCGTTCGGTCTGGTCCTTGTCCCAGCCCAGCACCGGCGCCATCAGCTCGGCGGCCTCCCGGGCGCTGCGCGTGCCCCGGTCGAAGGTCTCGATGGATATGCGCGTACGCCGGGTCAGTACGTCGTCCAGGTGCCGTGCGCCCTCGTGGGAGGCGGCGTAGACGACCTCGGCGCGCAGATAGTCGTCGGCGCCCTGCAGGGGTGCGCCCAGCGTGGGGTTCTCGGTGATGAGGGCCAGGACCTCCCGGGCCGCCGACCCGTACCGCCTGAGCAGGTGCTCCACGCGCACCACGTGGAGGCCGTGCTCGGCGGCGATGCGCGCCCGCGCGTTCCACAGGGCGGGGTAGCCCTCGGCGCCGAGCAGCGGTATGTCCTCGGTGACGCAGTCGGCGACCCGCATGTCCAGGCCGTGCACCGCCTCGTCGACGGCGTCCTTGGCCATCACCCGGTACGTCGTGTACTTGCCGCCCGCGACCACGACCAGGCCCGGCGCCGGATGGGCGACGGTGTGTTCGCGCGACAGCTTGCTGGTGGCGTCGGACTCGCCGGCCAGCAGCGGCCTGAGCCCCGCGTACACGCCCTGCACGTCGTCACGGCTGAGCGGCACCGCGAGGACCGAGTTGACGTGCTCCAGCAGGTAGTCGATGTCGGCGCTGGAGGCGGCCGGGTGGGCCTTGTCGAGGTCCCAGCCGGTGTCGGTGGTACCGACGATCCAGTGCCGGCCCCAGGGGATCACGAACAGGACGGACTTCTCGGTGCGCAGGATCAGCCCGGTGGTGGAGCTGATGCGGTCCTTGGGCACGACGAGGTGGATGCCCTTGGAGGCGCGGACGTGGAACTGGCCGCGCTCGCCCACCATCGCCTGGGTGTCGTCGGTCCACACCCCGGTGGCGTTGACGACCTGCTTGGCGCGGATCTCGTACTCGCCGCCGCCCTCCACGTCCTGCACCCGGGCGCCGACGACACGCTCGCCCTCGCGCAGGAACCCGGTCACCCGCGCGCGGTTGGCGGCCTTCGCACCGTACGACACCGCGGTGCGCACCAGGGTGGCCACGAAGCGGGCGTCGTCCATCTGGGCGTCGTAGTACTGCAGGGCTCCGACCAGGGCGTCCTTCTTCAAGCAGGGGGCGACGCGCAGGGCGTGGCGGCGGGTCAGGTGGCGGTGCAGGGGCAGGCCCCGGCCGTGGCTGCGGGCCATCGACATGGCGTCGTAGAGGGCGACGCCGGAGCCTGCGTACAGGCGCTCCCAGCCCCTGTGCTGCAGCGGGTAGAGGAACGGCACCGGCCGGACCAGGTGGGGTGCGAGGCGCTCCAGCAGCAGGCCGCGCTCCTTCAGCGCCTCGCGGACGAGCGCGAAGTCGAGCATCTCCAGATAGCGCAGTCCGCCGTGGATCAGCTTGCTGGAGCGGCTCGAGGTGCCCGACGCCCAGTCGCGCGCCTCCACGATGCCGGTGGACAGGCCGCGGGTGACGGCGTCCAGGGCCGTGCCCGCGCCGACCACGCCTCCGCCCACGACCAGGATGTCCAGCTCCCGCTCGGCCATTCCCGCCAGTGACTCGGCGCGCTGCGCCGGCCCCAGTGTCGCTGTCCTCACCGCTGCCTCCCGCTGTCGGTCGCGCCGGCCGCACCCGTCGGGCGAAGCCCGTTCCCGTCCCCCTGCTTCTCCCTTGTCCCCTCACCTCCTGCCCATGCCCAAATTCTGACGGGGTTGCCCACCTTCAGCCACCAGTCGCCTCCAGCCTGTGGACAACTCTGCCCGGTTCACCGAGAAACACGCTGGTCAATCCCACAAAACGGTCATATTTACTCCTAGTCTGACATTGCGCTCGCTCGTCCTGTCCACAGGACTTGCGTCCCTGCCACGCCTCGGTTACTGGGAAGGACGCCCACGCCATGCCCGCAGATCTCGCCGTCATCGGACTCGGTCCTCTCGGCCTGCCCCTGGCCCAGGCCGCCGTCGCCGCCGGCATCCCGACCCTGGGGTACCGCACCGGGGAGGAGTCCGGGGCCCTCAGCCCCGCGGAACTGCGCCGGATGCTCTCGGGGGGCTTCCGGCCGACCGCCAACCCGGCCGAGCTCGGCCGGGTGCGCACCGCGGTGATCTGCGCGGCGACCCCGCGCGGCGCGGACGGCGGCCTCGACCTGAGCCAGGTGGAGGCCGCCGCCCGTGCGCTCGCCGGGCACCTGCGCCCGCACACCACCGTGATCCTGGAGTCGCCCGTGTACCCCGGGACCACGGAGGACTTCCTGCGCCCCCTGCTGGAGGAGGGCTCCGGCCTCCGCGCGGGCCGCGACTTCCACCTCGCCCACTCGCCCAGCCGCGTCGACCCCGGCAACCGCGACTTCACCCCCGCCAACACGCCCAAGGTGATCGGCGGTCTGACCCCGGCCTGCACCGAGTCGGCCGCCGCGTTCTACGGCCGCCTCACCGACAAGGTGGTACGCGCGCGTGGCCTCAGGGAGGCCGAGACGGTCCAGCTCCTGGAGGCCAACTACCGGCACGTCAACATCGCCCTCGTCAACGAGATGGCCGTCCTCTGCCACGACCTCGGCGTCGACCTGTGGGACGTGGTCCGCTGCGCGGAGACCAAGCCGTTCGGCTTCCAGGCCTTCCGCCCCGGTCCCGGCGTCGGCGGCCACGGCCTCCCCCAGGACCTGACCGGGCAGGCGGGCCGCGGTCTGCGCATGGTGGAACTCGCCCAGCAGGTCAACAGCCGCATGCCGCGCTACGTCGTCCAGCGCGCCGCCACCCTCCTGAACGAGCACGGCAAGTCGGCCCGGGGCGCCCGGGTCCTGCTGCTGGGCGTCACCTACAAGCCCGACCTGGCCGACCTGCAGGGCACGCCCGCCGAGGAGATCGCCGTCCGGCTGATGAGGCTCGGCGCCTCGGTCAGCTACCACGACCCGCACGTGCCCGCGTGGAGCGTCCTGGACCGGCCCGTGCCCCGCGCCGACTCCCTGTACGAGGCGGTGGCCGACGCCGACCTGACGATCCTGCTCCAGCACCACCGCACGTACGACCTGCAGGGGTTGTCGGTCAAGGCCCAGCTGCTGCTGGACACCCGGGGGGCGGCACCCACGGGGGCGGCGCATCGGTTGTGAAGGGGGCGCGTGCGGATGCTTCAGCCTCTGGGGCTGGTGGCGTACGGTGCCCTCCGCCGGTACCGTACGGAACGGGTGGAGTCCATCGCAGAGGCTACTGCGGCAGGCTCCTGAGAAGTGAACGGAGTGTCCGCCCCTAGTTCACGTAGGGACGGCCGCTCACCAATAGGTGGAGCCCACCGCAGCGGCCACTGCAGCGGGCTCCTGACCGCCAAGCGGAGTGTCCACCCCTAGGTTTCGTAGGGGTGGCCGCTCAGCGGCCGAAGATCCGCAAGATCCACCTCCTCCGGAACTTCACCAGCCGAAGCCGGTGCTGCTCCAGCCGGAGCCGGATGCGATCCCAGAGGGTGGGCTTGCGGTGACGGCCCATGGGCTCGCCCCCTTCCACGATGCCGCCCATAGGCCCGGTAAGGCGGTCCGTCGGATTCGGGCCGGGCCCCGAGGCGCGAGGTCCGGACCGTGTCCTTGGAAGGGGGCGTCCCAGAGAACCGGGTCGCCAGGCACGGACATTACCGGCTCGACACGCCCGTCCCCGGCGTATTCGCCCCGAAAGCAACCGTGCGCCCCCCTCCCGCACAACGCGCCCCCACCTGCGCATACGCGAAGGGGCCCGGTCACCCGCCTGAGCGAGTGACCGGGCCCCTTTCCGTGAACCGTGAGCGCCGTACGGCTACCGCCTGTGCTGCGAGTCCGCCACCGTCACCTCGACCCGCTGGAACTCCTTGAGCTCGCTGTAGCCGGTCGTGGCCATCGCCCGCCGCAGCGCGCCGAAGAAGTTCATGGAGCCGTCGGGAGTGTGCGAGGGACCCGTGAGGACCTCCTCGATCGTGCCGACCGTGCCCAGGTCGACCTTCTGGCCGCGCGGCAGCTCCTCGTTGACGGCCTCCATGCCCCAGTGGTGGCCCCTGCCGGGCGCGTCCGTGGCGCGGGCCAGCGGGGAGCCCATCATCACCGAGTCCGCGCCGCAGGCGATCGCCTTGGGCAGGTCGCCGGACCAGCCGACGCCGCCGTCCGCGATCACGTGCACGTACCGGCCGCCGGACTCGTCCATGTAGTCGCGGCGGGCCGCGGCCACGTCGGCCACCGCCGTGGCCATCGGGACCTGGATGCCCAGCACGTTGCGCGTGGTGTGCGCGGCGCCGCCGCCGAAGCCGACCAGGACTCCGGCCGCGCCGGAGCGCATCAGGTGCAGGGCCGCGGTGTAGGTGGCGCAGCCGCCGACGATCACCGGGACGTCGAGCTCGTAGATGAACTGCTTCAGGTTCAGCGGCTCGTGCGAGGACGACACGTGCTCGGCCGAGACCGTCGTACCGCGGATGACGAAGATGTCCACGCCCGCGTCGACGACGACCTTGGAGAACTGGGCCGTGCGCTGCGGGGAGAGCGCGGCGGCGGTGACCACGCCGGAGTCGCGCACCTCCTTGAGGCGCAGGCCGATCAGCTCCTCCTTGATGGGGGCGGCGTAGATCTCCTGCAGCCGGCGGGTGGCGGACTCGGCGGGCAGCCCGGCGATCTCGTCGAGCAGCGGCTGCGGGTCCTCGTAGCGCGTCCACAGGCCCTCGAGGTTGAGCACGCCCAGGCCGCCCAGCTCGCCGATGCGGATGGCGGTGGCCGGGGAGACGACCGAGTCCATGGGCGCGGCCAGGAAGGGCAGCTCGAAGCGGTAGGCGTCGATCTGCCAGGCGATCGAGACCTCCTTCGGGTCCCGCGTACGGCGGCTGGGGACGACGGCGATGTCGTCGAAGGCGTACGCCCTGCGGCCGCGCTTGCCGCGCCCGATCTCGATCTCAGTCACGTTGGTGGCCTTTCCCTGATGCGTTGCAGCGTCTTCCAGTATCGCCGACACCCATGACAAGGGCGGCCCCGGAGCAACCGGAGCCGCCCTCGATCATGCGTCGGACGTGCTGCGCGCGTGCGCGTGCGTCAGTTCTTGCTGCTGTAGTTCGGTGCCTCGACCGTCATCTGGATGTCGTGCGGGTGGGACTCCTTCAGCCCCGCCGAGGTGATCCGTACGAACCTGCCGTTCGCCTGCAGCTCGGGGACGGTCTTGCCGCCGACGTAGAACATCGACTGGCGCAGACCGCCGACCAGCTGGTGGACGACCGAGGCCAGCGGGCCGCGGTAGGGGACCTGCCCCTCGATCCCCTCGGGAACCAGCTGCTCGTCGGAGGCGACGCCCTCCTGGAAGTAGCGGTCCTTGGAGAACGACCTGCGGTCGCCGCGGGACTGCATGGCGCCGAGCGAGCCCATGCCTCGGTAGGACTTGAACTGCTTGCCGTTGATGAACAGCAGCTCGCCCGGGGACTCCTCGCAGCCGGCCAGCAGCGAGCCCAGCATCACCGTGTCGGCGCCGGCGACCAGGGCCTTGGCGATGTCGCCGGAGTACTGCAGGCCGCCGTCGCCGATGACCGGGACGCCGGCCTCCTTGGCGGCCAGCGAGGCCTCGTAGATGGCGGTGACCTGCGGCGCGCCGATGCCGGCGACCACGCGGGTGGTGCAGATGGAGCCGGGGCCGACACCGACCTTGATGCCGTCGGCCCCCGCGTCGACCAGGGCCTGGGCGCCGTCGCGGGTGGCGACGTTGCCGCCGATGACGTCGACGCCGGACGAGTTCGACTTGATCTTGGAGATCATGTCGCCGACCAGCCGGGAGTGGCCGTGCGCGATGTCGACGACGATGAAGTCGACGCCCGCCTCGATCAGGGCCTGGGCGCGCTCGAAGGCGTCCCCGGCCACACCGACCGCCGCGCCGACCAGCAGCCGCCCCTTGGCGTCCTTGGCGGCGTTGGGGTACTGCTCGGCCTTGACGAAGTCCTTGACCGTGATCAGGCCCTTGAGGATGCCCGCGTCGTCGACCAGCGGCAGCTTCTCGATCTTGTGGCGGCGCAGCAGCTGCATGGCGTCCGCGCGGGAGATGCCCACCTTGCCGGTGACCAGCGGCATCGGTGTCATGATCTCGCTGACCCGGCGCGAGCGGTCGGGCTCGAAGGCCATGTCGCGGTTGGTGACGATGCCCAGCAGCTTGCCGGAGGGGTCCGTGACGGGGGTGCCGCTGATGCGGAACCTGGCGCACAGCTCGTCGGCGTCGGCGAGCGTGGCCTCCGGGTGGATGGTGATGGGGTTGGCCACCATGCCGGACTCGGAGCGCTTGACCAGGTCGACCTGGTTGGCCTGGTCCTCGATGGACAGGTTGCGGTGCAGCACGCCGACGCCGCCCTGGCGGGCCATGGCGATCGCCATGCGCGACTCGGTCACCTTGTCCATGGCGGCGGACAGCAGCGGGACGTTGACCCGCACGCTCTTGGAGACGTACGAGGCGGTGTCGATCTCGTCGGGCGCCATGTCCGACGGGCCCGGCAGCAGCAGGACGTCGTCGTAGGTCAGCCCGAGTGTCGCGAATTTCTCGGGCACTCCGTCGACGTTGGCAGTCATGACACCTTCCCCAAATGGCCTTGATCGGTGCGGATGTCCATGCTAACGGGAAGCGGGGCTGTCTCATTCCACGGTCATGAACGGCCCCAGGTCTTGTGTGTTCGTACGGAACCGCCGCCCCGCCGGTTCAACCGCCGGGGCGACTACTGCTCGGCGAGGGCGCGCAGACGGCTCAGCGCACGGTGCTGCGCCACCCTGACCGCCCCCGGTGACATTCCCAACATCTGCCCCGTCTCCTCCGCGGTCAGCCCCACCGCGATGCGCAGGAGCAGCAGTTCGCGCTGGTTCTCCGGGAGGCTGGCCAGCAGCTTCTTGGCCCACTCCGCGTCGCTGCTGAGCAGGGCGCGCTCCTCCGGGCCCAGGGAGTCGTCCGCGCGCTCGGGCATCTCGTCCGAGGGCACGGCCGTCGAGCCCGGGTGCCGCATGGCGGCGCGCTGCAGATCGGCGACCTTGTGGGCGGCGATGGCGAAGACGAACGCCTCGAAGGGACGACCGGTGTCCTTGTAGCGCGGCAGGGCGAGCAGGACGGCGACGCAGACCTCCTGGGCGAGGTCCTCCACGAAGTGGCGCGCGTCGCCCGGGAGTCGGGACAGCCGGGTGCGGCAGTAACGCAGCGCGAGCGGGTGGACCCGGGCGAGCAGATCGTGGGTGGCCTGCTCGTCACCGCGGACGGCGCGGTGGACGAGCGCACCGATCGCCCCTTGGGCAAGTGCCGCCTGGTCGTCGCGCATCGGTCCATGGTGCCTTGGCCTCGTCCGTTCCGTGGCACCGCCTTCGTGGTTGTGCACTGAAGCGTTATGAGCAGGTGCGCCGAAGCTCATCCCCTGCGCCCTCCCCTTCCGCTCGACCAACTCGTCCGCGAGGAACTCCACACCTCAAGCATGCGTCATCCCCGCCGAAACAAGCAGCGGGCACCCGGCGAGCCGCCTTGCCACCGGCGGCGGCGATGAGGTACGGGACCGTCGCCCACCCGCGCCGACGGGCGTCACCGGTCGCCACCGGTGCCGCGGCGACCGGCACCCGGGTGGTCCCGGCGGTACGCCGACCGCCGCCGACTGCCCTGCCCGTCCCGGCACCCTGTCGCGTCGGTCTCCCCCTGTCGCACAGCGTACGGTGTCCTGGAGCGCTCGTCCCAGGCGCACAGCGTCCGACACCCGCCCCGGCGCCAAGCCACGCCACGCCACGCCACGCCACGCCGGTCGATGTCCCGTTCGTCGATGTCGCACAGCGTGCGGCACCTCGCACGCCCACTCCGCGCCGGCCCTCGCCCCGGCGGACCCCGTCGCACAGCGTCCCCGTCCACTGCCCGCCCAGGTGGCCGATGTCGTACACGCGCGCGTTCGGCGGTCGGTGGTGTCGTACGGCGGCCCAGGGCTGCCGTCCTCGTTCCGGTGAGGCCGCCGGCGTCGGCCGACGTCGTACGCGGGGTGTGGCCACGCGTCTCCGGCCGGCGGTGTCCCGCACCGCACCGCAGCGCGAGGCGTACCGTCGCACGACCGAACGCTCCCCCACGCCGATCCCGCGCGCGTGGGGGTGCCGTCGCGTCTCCACCGGTCCGGGGCGGGACCTAGCGGACCAGGCCCCACCGGAAGCCGAGGGCCACCGCGTGTGCGCGGTCCGAGGCGCCGAGCTTCTTGAACAGGCGGCGGGCGTGGGTCTTGACCGTGTCCTCGGAGAGGAACAGCTCGCGGCCGATCTCCGCGTTCGAGCGGCCGTGGCTCATGCCCTCCAGGACCTGGATCTCACGCGCGGTGAGCGTGGGCGCGGCGCCCATCTCGGCCGAGCGCAGCCGGCGCGGGGCGAGCCGCCAGGTGGGGTCGGCGAGGGCCTGCGTCACCGTGGCCCGCAGCTCCGCGCGGGAGGCGTCCTTGTGCAGGTAGCCACGCGCGCCGGCGGCCACGGCGAGCGCCACGCCGTCGAGATCCTCGGCGACGGTGAGCATGATGATGCGCGCGCCGGGGTCCGCGGACAGCAGGCGCCGGACCGTCTCGACGCCGCCCAGTCCGGGCATGCGCACGTCCATGAGAATGAGGTCGGAGCGGTCGGCACCCCAGCGGCGGAGGACTTCCTCGCCGTTGGCCGCCGTCGTCACGCGCTCGACGCCGGGCACGGTCGCCACCGCGCGGCGCAGCGCCTCTCGGGCAAGCGGGGAGTCGTCGCAGACGAGAACGGAAGTCATGGCCGTCCTCCGCAGCTGATGCGCGTCACCTTGAGCCTCCAGGCTGGTACGAAATCGTCACCTGTGCGGTCGACCGTCTCGGACGCCCGCCCGAGCGCTTGTGTTTTCAACCGCCTCCGCACTCTCAACGACGGTCACTCGAAAGGGTTACGGGGCCGTACGCCGTCTTCGGCACTCTACGTGAGGGAACGGACACAGTGCAGACATGAACGTCGGACCCTCAACTTTTCATCACAAGCTATGCCCCATTTAGCCCCTTTTCTTCCCGTTTACAGGTGTCTAGGGCTAGATTCGCAATGAGTCATATTTTCATCTCCTTAGATCGGAGATGTACGGTCGTTGGCACCGTATCCGCCACGAACGGCTACAAGGGGTCACGCAATGGCAGATTTCTCCCGCCTTCCCGGACCGAACGCGGATCTGTGGGACTGGCAGCTGCTGGCTGCCTGCCGTGGAGTGGACAGCTCGCTCTTCTTCCATCCAGAGGGCGAGCGCGGGGCGGCTCGGAGCGCTCGAGAGAACTCGGCCAAGGAGGTCTGCATGAGGTGCCCCGTCCGTGCGGAGTGCGCGGCGCACGCCTTGGCGGTGCGCGAGCCGTACGGAGTGTGGGGCGGCCTGACCGAGGACGAGCGCGAAGAGCTCATGGGACGGGCGCGGCACCGGCTGGTGTCGGCGTCGTCGACCAGCGGGGACACCGCCTCCGACAACTGAAGGAACGTTTCTTCACATCCGGATGTCCAGCCACATCCAGCACAGCAGGGCACGCGTACGCGTGCCCTCGCGTTACCCCTGTTCCCTTTTTCCCCGTCTCACCGGGCCCCGACCCGCACCAACTCCTCCAGCGTCGCCGCCACCGCCGGGACCTGCGCCAGGTCGGGCAGGGTGAGGGCGACGATCTCCCGCCGCACCGCCGGTTCCAGCTCCACCGTCCGCACCCCTCTGGGACGTACGGACTCGATCGCGAGCTGGGGCAGGACCGCGACCCCGAGTCCCGCCCCCACCAGTCCGGCCACCGCAGGGTAGTCGTCGGTCGCGAAGTCGATGCGGGGTGTGAAGCCGGCGCCCTCGCACACCTGGACCAGCCGGCCGCGGCAGCGCGGGCAGCCCGCGATCCACGGCTCGTCCGCGAGCTCCCCGATGGCGACGGACCCCGCGCGGGCCAGCCGGTGCCCTTCGGGCACCAGCCCCACGAGCCGGTCGGTCAGCAGCGGCCGTACGACCAGGTCCTCCCACTCCTCGACGCCCGCCGCGCCCTCGTAACGGAAGGCGAGCGCTATGTCGCAGTCGCCCTCGCGCAGCAGTTCGACGGACTGCGGCGGCTCGGCCTCCTCCAGGGACACGCGCGTGCCGGGGTGCGCGGCGCGCAGCGCGGCGAGCGCGGACGGTACGAGGGTGGAGCTGCCGCTGGGGAAGGAGACGAGCCGTACGCGCCCGGCCCGCAGCCCGGCGATCGCGGCGACCTCCTCCTCGGCCGCGGTGAGCCCGGCGAGGATGGTGCCCGCGTGCCGTACGAGCGCCTCGCCGGCCTGGGTCAGGCGCATCTCGCGGCCGGCGCGGACCAGCAGCGGGGTGCCGACGGACGCCTCCAGGGCCTTCATCTGCTGGCTGACGGCGGGCTGGGTGCAGCCCAGTTCACGCCCCGCCGCCGAGAAGGAGCCGGTGGTGGCCACGGCGCGCAGCACACGGAGATGACGAGCCTCGATCACACCGTCGAGCATAAGCGAACCTTTGACGGCCCGCGGAATAACGCGTCGACACTTTCACCGCCCGCCCCCTACCGTGCCCCCATGAAGCTTCTGTCAGCGAACCTGGGCCGTCCGCGGGCCGTGCCGTACACCGACCAGCCCGAGGGCGTGACCGGCATCGACAAACGGCCGGTGGACGGTCCGGTGCGGGTGGCGGCGCCCGGGCCGAAGGGTGTCGGCGCCAGCGGCCTGGCCGGGGACGCGGTGTGCGACACGCGGCACCATGGCGGCGACGACCAGGCGGTGTACGCGATGGCGCGCGAGGACCTCGACGACTGGGAGCGCGAGCTGGGCCGGACCCTGGCCAACGGCGCGTTCGGCGAGAACCTCACCACGCTCGGCCTGGACGTGTCCGGCGCGCGGATCGGCGAACGCTGGCGCATAGGCTCGCAGCTCGGCCCGTCGGTGCTCCTGGAGGTCACGTCCGGGCGGATTCCCTGTCGCACCTTCCAGGGCCATCTGGGTGAGAAGGGCTGGGTGAGGCGGTTCACGCGCAAGGGTGCGCCGGGCGCGTATCTGCGGGTGCTGGAACCGGGCGAGATCCGGGCGGGCGACCCCGTCGAGATCGTGCACCGCCCGGACCACGACGTGACCGTGGCCCTGCAGTTCCGGGCCATGACGACCGAGCGCTCGCTGCTGCCCCGGCTGCTCGCGGCGGGTACGGCGCTGCACCCGGAGTCGCTGGCGGCGGCACGGAAGTACGCGCGCGTGCAAGCGGACTGACCGTGCGTCACGCTCTCCGACCGTCACGGCCTCCGCCCGTCACCTGTCCCTCGCTTGTCCCTCACCTGCCCCTCACCTGTCCGTCATCTGCCGGAAGGACCTGTGCGGAGATCGGAGCCGGACGCTCCGGACGACTAATCTTTCGGCATGACAACGGCTCTGATTACGGGATCGACCGCGGGCATCGGCGCCGCGTTCGCGCGGCGGCTGGCGGCCGACGGACACAACCTCGTCCTGGTGGCGCGCGACACCAGGCGTCTGACGGAACAGGCGACCGAGTTGCACGACCGGCACGGCATCGAGGCGGAGGTGCTGACGGCCGACCTGGCGACGGACGACGGCATCGACGCGGTCGCCGCCCGGCTGCGCAACCGCACCAACCCCGTGGACCTGCTGATCAACAACGCGGGCTTCGGCAACAAGGGCCGCTACCTCGACGTGCCGATGAGCGACGAGCTCATGATGATCAAGGTGCACATCGAGGCGGTGCTGCGGCTGACCTCGGCGGCGACGGAGGCGATGCGCGAGCGCGGCCGGGGCGGGGTGGTGAACGTGTCCTCGGTGGCGGCCTTCGTGCCGCGCGGCACCTACGGGGCGTCGAAGGCGTGGGTCGTGCAGTTCACCCAGGGCGTGGCACGCGACCTGGCCGGCAGCGGCGTACGGCTGATGGCCCTGTGCCCCGGTTTCGTCCGCACCGAGTTCCACCAGCGGGCCGGCATGGGCACGGACAACATCCCGAACTGGATGTGGCTGGACGCGGACAAGCTGGTCGCGGCGGCGCTGGCGGACCTGGCCCGCGGCAGGACCCTGTCCATCCCGGACCCCCGCTACAAGGCGCTGATGGGCCTGGCGAAGCTGGCGCCCCGCGGCCTGCTGGGCGGCGTCACGTCGAAGACGGGCCGCAAGTACGGCCCGCAGTGACCGTACGACCGGGCCGGCGGTACGGAGGTGACGAAGGCGCCCCGGTGGGAAAATGACCGTGACGGACCACCCCGACGGAGAACCGGACCGGGCAGGCCGGGGGACCGGAGGCGCGGCATGACCTTCGTACAGCTCATCGAGTGCAGGACGAGCCGGTTCGACGAGATGAACCGGCTGCTGGACACCTGGGTCGAGCAGACCAGGGGCAGGCGGACCGCGGCGCACGCGGTCGTCGGCAAGGATCGTTCGGACGAAGCGCACATCGTCGAACTGGTCGAATTTCCGTCCTACGAGGAGGCGATGCGGAACTCGAACCTGCCGGAGACCGACAAGATCTTCCAGGGCATGGTCGCCCTCTGCGACGAGATGCCCACCTTCACCGACCTGGACGTCGTACGCGACGAGCAGTTCTACGACACCGCCGTACGCCGCTTCCACGACGCCCTGACGGCACCCGGCGAACTGTCCCCGCTCAACGACCTGATCGACGAGGACTGCCACAGCCACGACCCGGTCAACCCCCAGGTCACCATCGGCCTGGACGCCATCCGCCGTGACTTCCGCATGTGGCGCGACGCCTTCGACGCCACGTTCACGATCGAGGACCTGATCCCCCGGAGCGACCGGGCCTGCACCCGCTGGACCTGGACGGCCACGCACCAGGGCGAGTTCCTCGGCATCGCCCCCACCGGCAGGCAGGTCACGATGACCGGCATGACCCTGTTCCACTTCGGCGACCACGGCAAGATCACCGAAATCTGGTGGCAGCACGACCAACTGGGTCTGCTGCAACAGCTGGGAGCGCTGGAGGAGCTGGAGCAGTAGACGGGCGCCGGGATCACCGGGTGGGGCGGAAGCGAACGGCCGCGCCCGGGGGGATCTGCCCGGCCAGGGGCAGGTCGGCGGCGTCGACCACCGCGATGACCGGGTAGCCGCCGGTCACGGGGTGGTCGCTGAGGAACAGCACCGGCCTGCCGTTCGGCGGAACTTGAAGCGCGCCCGTCACCATGCCCTCGGCCGGGAGTTCCCCGCCGCGGACCCGCGTCAGGGCCGGGCCGTCGAGCCGGATGCCGATCCGGTTGCTGCGACTGGTCGCCTCCCAACGGGCGCCGAGCAGCGTCGTGTACGAGGCGTCGTCGAACCAGTCGTCGCGCGGCCCGCGCACCACGCGCAGCGTGAACTCGCGCGGCGGTGCCGTGCGCGGCGCCAGGTCCACGGCCGGGAAGGGGAGCACGGGGCGGCAGACCGGCAGACGGTCACCGGTGCGCAGGGGCTGCGGACCGATGCCGGAGAGCAGGTCCGTGGAGCGCGAGCCCAGGACCAGTGGTGTGTCGAGCCCGCCGCGCACGGCGAGGTACGTGCGCAGTCCCGAGTCCGGCACACCCAGGTGCAGCGTCTGTCCGTCGTGCAGCGGGAACGGCGCGTCGACCGGGACGGACCGGCCGTCCACGGTGGCCGGACACGGCGCCCCTGTCAGGGCGGCGTACATGACCGACGGCGCCCCCGACGGCGCACGGCAGTGCACACGCACCCGCAGGCCGCCGAAGGTGGCCTCGATGCCGGCCGCGTTCTCAGGATTGCCCACGAGCCGGTTGGCGAGGGCCAGCGAGTCCCGGTCGGCGGCGCCGGAGCCCGGGACCCCGAGATGGGCCCATCCGGGGCGGCCCAGGTCCTGGACCGTGGCGAGCGGGCCGGGCGCCAGGACCTCCAGGCGGGCACTCGTCGCGGGGGCACTCGTCGCCGGGGCCGTCGCTTCTGACGTCGTCACCGTATCTCCTCGGGAACGAAGCGGACGTGGCTGCCGGGGACCAGCAGCGCCGGTGGATCGCGCCGCTCGTCCCACAGCACGACGTCCGTGGTGCCGAGCAGCTGCCAGCCGCCCGGCGAGGGGCGCGGGTAGACCCCCGTGAAACCGCCGGCGACGGCGACTGAGCCCGCCGGTACCGCGGTGCGCGGCTCGGAGCGGCGCGGCAGCCGCAGCAGCGGATCGGTGCCCGTGAGGTAGCCGAAGCCCGGGGCGAAGCCCGCGAAGGCCACCGTGTAGAGCGGTGCGGTGTGCCGGGCGATGACCTCGCCCACGCCCAGCCCCGTCAGCTCGGCCACCTCGGACAGGTCCGCGCCGTCGTAGCGGACCGGGAGCGTGACGATCTCCTCACTGACCGGCCGGGCGCCGGGCGCGGACCGCCCCGCCGGGCCGACGGCTGCCGCGCGCTCCGCCACGGCCGCGGCCACGG
>NZ_QFDQ01000278.1 GCF_003270085.1 Streptomyces triticisoli
GCGGCCCTCCCCGACACCGCTGCCGACGCCGCTGCCGACGCCGGCGGCGTCCGCGTGGCCCTGCCCGAGCCGGCCTTCCCGGACATCGGCGTCCGGCGGGCCCTGCGCGAGCGTCGCTCCAGCTTCGGCAGGTTCGACGCCCGGCGCCGGGTCGCCGGCGGGCACCTGTCGGCGGTCCTGGCGGCCTGCGCCGAGACCCGGCTGGCCGGCGACACCGATCCGTCCGGCGAGGTCCGGCTCGCCCGGCTCTACGCCTTCGTCAACCACGTGGAGGGTGTGGAGCAGGGGGCGTACGCGTACGACCCCGACCGCGGCGACCTGCGTCCGGTCGCCCCCGGCCCGCAGGGCTCGTTCCTCCAGGAGAACTACTTCCTGGCCAACTACAACCTGGAGCAGGCCGGCGCGGTCCTGGTACCCACCGTGCGGACCACCGCCGTCCTGGACGCCCTCGGCGACCGCGGCTACCGGCTCGCCGTCGGCACCGCCGGAGCCGTGGCGCAGAGCTTCTACCTGGCGGCCTCCGCCCTGGGCCTGGGCGCCGGTGTGGCGCTGGGCTTCGACAACGTCTCGTTCGTCGAGCGGCTCGGGCTGGCGGACGGCGACGAGGCCCCGCTGCTCATCATGGCCCTCGGTCACGAACGGCCCGGGTCCGCCGACTTCCGCCACGAGATCGCCTGACGGCCGCAGAGGATTCCCCATGACACCCACAGAGTCCGCCGCCCAGGACACCGACGCGGGCGCCGCCACGGATATCGACGCGGGCACCGTCCCGGGCACCGTTACGGACACCAACACCACCACGGGCACCGGCGCGGGCCCCGCCACCGAGCCCGGCACCCACTGGGAGCCCGGCAGGCGCTTCATGCTCCGCGCGGCCGGCCTGCCCGTCGAGACCGTGCACGGCCTGCGCTGCCCCGGCACCCGCCGCTGGGCCGACGCCGTGCTGGACGAGGAGGAGCGCCTGACCACCGCCGGAGCGGCCCTCAGCGACCTGCTGCACACCCTGGTCAAGTCGACCACCGGCCCCGACGAGGAACCGGGCGACGCCGCCGTGCGGCGCGGCCTGATCAACCTGCGGCGGCAGGTCTTCAACAACCGGCTGCCCGCCGACCCCGAGGCCGCCGTCCGCCTGGTGACGGAACTGGACCGGGAAACCGGCCGGCGCACCGAGGAGTGGCTGCGGGACCGGGCCCGCCTGGAGGAGCTGCGGGCCGGCGGAGCGGACCTACTCGCCGGTGAACTCCGGGAGAGCCGCCGCGCGTTGCGCGACACACTGGCCGACGACCGGCTGCGCCTCGGCCTGCTGCTCGCCTCGCCCGCCCTCGACGGCCGGCTGGACGCCTACCTGCGCGACACGAGCCCGCAACCCGGCAACCGGCTGCGCAAGATCGAGCGTTCCGCGCTGACCTACCTGTACCGCACGGCCTGCAAGACCAGCCCCTTCAGCACCTTCACCGGCATCGGCCTCGGCACCTTCGCGGGCGACCCGGCGGACGACGGGGCCGCGCTGCGCACCGGCGAGGACTGGGTGAGCCACGTACGGCTCAACGTGGTGGTACTGGCCCGGCTGACCGAACTGATCACGGCCGACCCCGGACGCCGCCAGGACCTGCCGGTGGTCCTCTCCCCGGGCTGGGGGCGCGACGCCGACCGCATCCGCTACGTACGCCATGTGATGACCGCGGGCGACGACAGCGCCGCCGTCACCTTCGACGCGGTCCGCGACCGGCTGTTCTTCCTGCGCAGCAGCGGCACCCTGGAACGGCTCCTGGAATGGCTCGGCGGCCACGCGGCGCCGGTGCGCCACCGGGACCTGGTGGACTGGCTCCAGAGCGAGCACGACGCCGGACGCGACGCGTGCGAACGGTACGCGTCGGCCCTGCTGGACCTCGGCATGGTGCAGGTGCCGGTGCTCCGCACGGACGTGCACGGCCGCGACCCGCTGCACTCCTACCAGGACGCCCTGCGCTCCCTCGGGGCGCCGTGGGCCGACCGGCTGGCCCGTCTGCTGGACGGCCCGGCCGACTGCCTCGCCCGCTACCCCGGGGCCGGCGTCGGTGAACGCCGCGTCCTGTTGAGCACCCTGCGCGGTCAACTCCTCGACGCGCAGCGGGAACTGGGGGCGTCCGAGCCGGCCCTTCCGCAGACCCTGGTGTACGAGGACGTCAGCGCGGGCGACGACCTGGTGTGCGGGCCCGCCGTGCTGGGCGGGGAGACCGGCCGGTCCCTGCGGGCCGTCGAGGGCATCCTGCCGCTCTTCGACCTGACGCTCCCCCAGCGCATCACCCTGCTGGGCTTCTTCCTCGCCCGCCACGGCCGCGGCGGGCGCTGCGACGACCTGCTCGGGCTGGTCCACGACTTCCACGAGGACTTCTTCGACCAGTACGTGTCCTTCACCTCCAAGCGGGCCTCCTTCGACGAGAACGGCACCTACGTGCCCGAGGAGAACTGGCTCGGGCAGAGCGAGATGAAGGCCCTCGACCGGGCCCGCCGCCACTTCCACGAGGGCATGCGCGTCCTGTGGGAGCGGCACGGCGGGGCGCACGAGGCCGAGGAGATCGAACTGCCGGACCGGCTCCTCACCGAGACCTCCGGTGAACTCACGCCGCTCACCGGCCACTTCACACCGCAGAGCCATCACCTCCAGCTGTCCCGGCCCCCCGGTGGCCGGCCCCTGGTCGTCCTCAACAAGTCCTACGGCGGACTGGCCTTCCCCTTCAGCCGGTTCACCCACCTCTACGACGGCACCGGACCGGCCGCGGACCCGGCGGCACCCGGCTTCTCCGACGCCCTGCGCGAGGAGATGGCGGCCCGCCGGCCGGACGGCGCCGTGTTCGCGGAGGTCACCGGCGGACCGGTCAGCAGCAACCTCAACCTGCACGGCCGGCTGACCGACCACCAGATCGTCTGCCCGGGCGAGACCAGTACCGTGCCCGAGGAGGCCCGGATCCACCTCGACGACCTCTACGTCGTCCACGACGAGCGGGCCGGCCGCCTGGTGCTCCGTTCCCGCCGCCTCGACCGTGAGGTCGTGCCGGTCTACCTCGGCTACCTCGTGCCGATCGCGCTCCCCGAGATCCCGCGCACCCTGCTCCTGCTCTCCCCCAGCACCATGGCCCCCTTCGACGTGTGGGCGGGGGTGCCCGAGGGCGCGGCCGAGGGCGGGGTCACCCGCAGGCCCCGGGTCCGGCACGGGAACGTGGTGGTCGGCCGGCGCAGCTGGACCGCGGACGCGGAGGTCCTGCCGGAGCGCCGCCCCGGAGCCGGGGAGGAGGAGTACTACCTTCAGTGGCAGCGCTGGCGGCGCGCCCACGGCCTGCCCGACCGCTGCTTCGCCACGGTCTCCCACGCCGACCAGGGCCCGATCGGGGCCAAGCCCGCCTACGTCGACTTCGACAGCCCGCTCTGTCTGACCGCGTTCGACGCCCTGGTGGAGCGCAGGCCGGGCACCCGGGTGACCTTCCGGGAAATGCTCCCCGCCGAGGACGGGCTCCACCTCACCTCCCGGCGCGGCCGGCACGTGGCCGAACTCGCCGTGGAGACCTTCACCACCCGCCAACTGCCGCAGTCCGGACCGGAGGTCGCACCGTCATGCCCGAACTGACCGAACCCGCCGCTTTCCGGCCGGCCCCCGAGGGCACCGAGCCCTCGCCCTGGCTGGCGCTGCACGTCTTCTACGCAGCCAACCCCCAGCCGCTGCTGGTCAACTGCGTCCGTCCGCTGGTCGACCGGCTCACCGAGGACGGCCTGCTGTCCGGCTACTTCTTCATCAACTACTGGCTGGAGGGGCCGCACGTCAGGCTGCGCCTGCGCCCGAGCGGCCCCGACGCCGAGGACGAGGTGCGCCGCCGCGCCGAGGAAGCGATCAACGGCTTCCTGAAGACCCGCCCCGCCCTCTACGAGGTCGACTCGGGCTTCCTCAAGGACTTCTACAACGCCCTGTTCGACATCGAGTTCCCGGGCGAGGACCGGGCCAAGTACATGGGCGCGGACGGCCGGATGAACCTCAGGCCGAACAACTCCTTCTCCTACGAGGTCTACGCCCCCGAGTACGCCAAGTACGGCGGACCGGCCGGAGTGGACCTCGCCGAATGGCACTTCCGGCACTCCAGCGACCTGGTCCTGGAGGCGTACCGGAGCATGAACCTGCACCTGCGGACGGTGCTGCTGGGGACCTCCGCCCAGCTGATGATGGTGATGGCGAGCTGCTTCCTGCCCGAGGAGGAGCGGCTCGCGGACTACCTCGACTCCTACTACGCCTTCTGGCACCGGCTGTTCCCCGGCACCAACTTCATCGGGTCCACCGAGTACGAGCGCACCTACGCGCGCATGGCGCCCTCCCTCGGTGCCCGGTTCGCACAGCTCAGGCAGGCCGTGGCGAGCGGCGACCTGACCCGGCTGCCGGTGTTCCTGCGCCGCTGGGCCGAGCACTGCCTGGAGCTGCGCGAGAGGGTGGTGGACCTCACCGAGCGCGGCGAGCTCGCCTTCCCCGCCTGGGACGGTCCGGCCCGCGAGGACGCCGGCCAGGAGCGCGCCGAGGACCCCGACGCGGCTCCCCTGGTGACCGTCACCCATGTGCCGGCGGTGCTGCCCCGCCTGCTGTCGCCGTACATGCACATGACCAACAACCGGCTGCATGTGACGATCCGGGACGAGGCCTACCTGGCCTTCGTCCTGGGCCGGGTCCTGCGCGAGCCGGCCGGCGGACAGCAGGACGCCTCATGAGCACCACCGACCGCCCCGCCGCCGACAGTCGCGCCGCCGACCGGACCACCACTGACTGGACCGCCAACGACCGTTCCGCCAACGACCGGACCACCACCGACCGTCCCACCGCGGCCCCTTCCACCGCGGCCCCTTCCGCCGCCGCCCGCGCCTACCGGCCCGCCCTGCGCCCGGGCGTGCTGATCGGTCCGCCGCTGCTGCGCGGCCCGCGCACCGTCCACCTCATCAAGCACCCGGTCAGCGGCGCCGCGTTCGAGGTCGGCACCAAGGAGCACTTCGTCATCAGCCGGCTCGACGGCACCCGCAACCTCGACGACGTCGTGTCCGAGTACGCGGCCCAATTCCGCCGCAGGCTCCCCGAGGAGCAGTGGACCCGGCTGCTCGGCCTGCTCGGCACCCGCGGACTGCTCGCCGGCTCCCCGGACCCCGCGCCGCCCGAGCCGCCCCCGGCCCGCACCGGCACCTTCTGGAAGGGCAGCCGGCGGACCGTCGCCGACGCGCACAGGACCACCGGACGCCTCCACCGGCTGCTGCGCCCGCTACTCCGCCCCTGGGTCCAACTTCCCTTGGTAGCCGCCGTATTGACTATGATCGTCGCCGTGTTCGCGGATCCGGCGGCGCTCCTCGACGGCACGCTGGACCTGCTCACCCGACCCCTCGTACTGATCCCGTTCGCGGTCTTCCTCTGGTTCAGCATCTGCCTGCACGAACTCGCCCATGGCATCGCCGCCCGGCACTACGGCGGGGTGGTCACCGAGATCGGGCTGCGCTGGCGGTTCCCGGCGATGATGATGTACTGCACGGTCGACAACTACCTGTTCCTGCCCGGCCTGCGGGCGAAGCTGGTGGTCGCCGCCGCGGGCGCGTACGTCAACCTGGTGCTCCTGCTGCCCTTCGCGCTCTGGTGGGCGCTGCTGGACCCGGCCGACCCGCACCGCCCGCCGCTCACCGGGATGCTCTTCGTCGGCATCGCGCAGGCCCTGAGCAACCTGGTCCCGCTGCCGCCGCTGGACGGGTACCGCATCCTCGGCCACTCCCTGGGCACCGCCAACCTCGCCCCGGAGACCCGGACCTACCTGGCCCTGCGCCGGCGCGGGCGGGACGCCGTCGCCGCCTACCCGCGGCGCGCCCGCCGCCTCTACACGTCCTACGCCGTCACGGCGGCCGCCCTGGTGCTGCTCGCGGCGGCCGGCACCTGCACCGCCGTCCTTCTCCTGTTGTTCCGTTGACGTTCCGACCTCGAAAGATCACGCAACTCATGAATGAGGTACCCCTATGAGCTCCACCTCCCCCACTCCGGACCACGGAGCCCAACCGGCCGTCGCGGTCAGTGACGTGACCAAGAGTTACGGCGGCCGGCGGGCCGTCGACGAGGTCTCCCTGGAGGTCCGGCGCGGCGAGTTCTTCGGGCTGCTCGGCCCCAACGGGGCCGGAAAGTCCACCCTGGTGGAGATCATGGAGGGGCTGCGCAAGGCCGACTCCGGCTCGGTCACGGTGTTCGGCGAGTCGCCCTGGCCGCGCAACACCGGCCTGCTGCCGCGCATGGGCGTGCAGACCCAGTCCTCGGCCTTCTTCGTGCGGCAGACCGTCCACGAGCACCTGCGGACCGTCGCGGCGCTGTTCGGCGCGGACCGCGAGGCCGTCGACGCCACCCTGGACGCCGTGGGCCTCGGCGGGCGGCACGGCGTCCGGGTCGACGACCTCTCCGGCGGCCAGCGGCAGCGGCTCGCCATCGCCTCCGCGCTGGTCCACGGGCCCGAGCTGATCTTCCTCGACGAGCCGACCGCCTCGCTCGACCCGGAGGGCCGCCGCGATCTGTGGGAGGTCCTGCGGGGCCTCAAGGCGGAGGGCCGGACCATCGTGTACACCACACACCACCTGGACGAGGCGGAGGCTCTCTGCGACCGCGTGGGCATCCTGGTGGCCGGCCGGCTCGTCGTCACCGACGCACCGCAGAACCTGATCGGCACCTTCGGCGCCACCAGCCGGCTGCTGGTCCCGCTCGGCCGGATCGACGAGCGGAAGGCCGCGTCCCTTCCCGGCGTGGACGGCGTCACCGTGCAGGGCGGACACCTCGTCCTGGAGACCCGCGCCACCGGCCAGGTGCTCGCCGCCCTCGACCCCCTCACCGGTCTGGACGGCGTGCAGACCCGCACCCCCAGCCTCGAGGACGTCTACCTCGACATCACCGCCCGGCAGACGCAGGCCCAGACCCAGACCCAGACCCCCCACACCTCGAACAACCAGGAGCAGCAGGCATGAGCGCCTACTCCGCGCTGACCGCGGCGGGCTACCGCGCCCAGGTCCGCGACAAGACGACCGTCTTCTTCACCTTCGCCTTCCCCCTGATTTTCCTCGTCGTCTTCGGACTCATCTTCCGCGGCCGGGAGGTGGAGCAGAGCGGCTTCTCCTACCTCTCCTACACCGCCGCCGGAGTGCTCTCCTGGGGCGTCGCCAACGCCGCCGTCTTCGGTATCGGGTTCACGCTGATGCAGTGGCGCGCGGACGACATCCTCCGGATGATCCGCATGTCGCCCGCCCCGCTGTCCTCCGTCATCGGGTCCCGCTACGTCCTCGCCCTGGGCGTGGGGCTCGTCCAGTCGGTGCTGTTCGTCGGGGTGGCGATGCTTCCCGGGTTCGACCTGGTGCCCGCGTCCCGGTGGCCCCTGCTGATTCCCGTCATGGTCCTCGGCATCACCACCTTCCTGCTGCTCGGGGTGATCGTCGGCAGCATCGCCGACACCCCGGAGTCGGTCGCCGGCATCGCCAACTTCCTGATGCTGCCCATGGCCTTCCTGTCCGGGTCGTTCTTCCCGCTGGACGCCATGCCGGACTGGCTGCAGAAGGTCTCCCTGGTCATGCCGCTGCGCTATCTCAACGACGCGGTGTCGGCCGCCCTGACCGGCCGCGGCGACCTGTCCGACATCGGCGTGGGGTGTGCCGGGCTCGTCGGGTTCGCCGTCGTCTTCGGGGTCGTCGCGGCGCGGACCTTCCGCTGGACGAAGAGCTCATGAGCACCGCGACCCGGCTGCTGCCGCATCCGATGGAGGAGGCCCGCGACGCCCTCCAGGCGTTCCTGGACGGCCACTTCGGCGCCGACGCCCCGCGGGTCGTGCCGGTCGGTACCGTCGGCGCGGGGGGCGGGGACGCCGGAGCCCCGGACCCCTGGGCCGCGGACCGACCGGCGGCGCTGGTCCACGTCAGTGCCTCGGCGGTCCTGCTCGGCCCCTGGGGCGGCGACGGCAGCGCGCCCGCCTGCGGCCGCTGTCTCTCCGTACGGTGGCAGCGGCTGCGCAGCCGCAGCGAGCGCAACGCCCTGGAGACCGGCGGCCCCGACGGGCCCCGCCCGGCCGGTGCCTGGCCGCTGCTCACCGGTCACGTCCAGGACACCGTGGCCGCGCTGTGCGAGGCCCTGCTGCGCGGGCCCCGCCCGGTGCCTCCCGCCGCACACCCGGCGGACCGCGCCCTGCCCCAGGTGACCCGGCTGGACCTGACGAACCTGCTGGTCAGGACGTTCCCGCTGCTCGCCGACCCGCTCTGTCCCGACTGCGGTCCCCGCGCCCGGACCCAGACGGCGGACGACGTCCGGCCGCTCACCCTCGCCCCGCGTCCCAAGCCGGATCCCGGCACCTACCGGCTGCGTTCGGCCTTCTCGTACCCCCTCCCCACCGACGCCCTGGCCAATCCGGTCTGCGGCGCCCTGGGGGCCGGCACCTGGACCGACGTCACCTCGTCCACCACCGCTCCGGTGGCCGGCAGCGCGTTCGTCCGGGGGTACGCGGGGCTCCACGACGTCACCTGGAGCGGGCAGGAGAACTCCTTCGCCACCAGCCGCCGGCTCGCGTTCCTGGAGGGCCTGGAACGGTACGCGGGCACCCACCGGCGCGGCGGCTCGGCGCCGGTGGTCGGCTCCTACGACGAGTTGAGGGCCGACGCGGTCGACCCCGCGGTGTGCGGCCTGTACAGCGACGAGACCTACCGCGACGACCCCTTCGTGGAGCCTTTCGACCCCGGCCGGCGCATCCCCTGGGAGTGGGGCTGGTCGCTGCGGGACGAGCGTCCCGTCCTGGTGCCGTCGCGGCTGGTCTACTACAGCATCCCCCTGGCCGACGACAACTTCGTCTTCGAGTGCTCCAACGGCTGTGCCATCGGCGGCTGCCTCGAGGAGGCGGTCCTGGGCGGCCTGCTCGAACTCGTCGAGCGCGACTCCTTCCTGAACGGCTGGTACGGCGCGGCCCGGCTGCCCCGCATCGACCTGGGGACGGTCGGCAGTCCCACGGCCGCCGCCATGGCCGAGCGGGCCGCCCTGCAGGGTTACGACGTGCACGTCTTCGACAACCGGATCGACCTGGCGATCCCGGCCGTCACCGTGGTCGGCGTCCGCCGGGACGGGGGTCCGGGCACCCTGTCCTTCGCGGCGGCGGCCTCGCTGGATCCGAGGTCCGCGGTCGAGGGGGCGCTGTCCGAGGTGCTGAGCTACATCCCGCACCTGGCCCGGCAGACCGCCGAACGCCGCGGCGAACTGGAGGCCATGGCCGACGACTTCTTCCTGGTACGCCATCTGAAGGACCACCCCCAGCTCTACGGGCTGCCCCGCATGGCCGAGTACGCGCGCGGCTATCTGGAGCCGTCCGAGGCCCGCCCCTTCGACGAGGTGTACCGGGACTGGGAGAGCCACGGCCGCCCCCGCACCGGTGACCTGCGCGACGACGTCGCCGTGGTCAGGGACGAACTGGTCCGGGCGGGTCATGACGTCATCGTCGTCGACCAGACCTCGCCCGAGCAGGAGCGGATGGGGCTGCGGACGGTCAGTACGGTGGTGCCGGGGCTGCTGCCGATCGACTTCGGTTGGAACCGGCAGCGGGCCCTGCTGATGCCCCGGCTGCGCACCGCGCTCCGTCGCGGCGGGCACCGGGACCGCGACCTCACCGACGCGGAGATCCGCCGGGCCCCGCACCCCTTCCCCTGAGCCCACCTCCCCTCTGAGCCCGCCTCCCCTCACCCGGGCCTCCCCGCGCCGCGGCGGAGGCCCGGCCGTTCCCCGGAGTCCGCCGATGAACCCGCCGTCCCACCACGCCCCGGCACCGGCCCCGGAACAGGCCGGCCACGACACCCCGCCCACGTCCGGTCGCGGCTCGCCGCCACCGGGTGCGGAGAACCTCCTCGTCCGCGCCGGGGACGTCCTGCGGCCCGCCCTCGCCCTCTACCTGGACCTGCACGCGCATCCGGAACCGTCCGGGCAGGAGGCCCGCACCGCGGACCGCTTCGGCCGACGCCTCGCGGCGGCGGGCTGCGAGGTCACCCACGGGGTGGGCGGCCACGGCGTCGTCGGTGTGCTCCGCAACGGGGACGGGCCCCGCGTCTGGCTGCGGGCGGAGCTCGACGCGCTCCCGATGCGCGAGCGGACCGGGCTGCCGTACGCCAGCCGCCGCACCGACGCCATGCACGCGTGCGGCCACGACCTGCACCTGGCCGCGGCGGCCGGCGCCGCGGACCTGCTCGCCCGCCTGTCCGACCGGTGGCGGGGCACCCTGCTGGTGGTGGGGCAGCCGGCCGAGGAGACCCTCAGCGGGGCCGAGGCCATGCTGAGCGACGGACTGTACGAACGGTTCGGCAGGCCCGGCGTCGTCCTCGCCCAGCATGCCGCGCCGCTGCCCTCCGGCACGGTCGCGCACGCGCCGGACGGGACGCCGATGGCGGCGGCCGGCGCGGTGCTCGACGTGGTGCTGCACGGGCAGGGCGGGCACGCCGCCACCCCTCACCTGGCGGTGGATCCGGTCGTCGCCGCGGCCGCCGTCGTCACCCGGCTCCAGACCGTCGTCGCCCGCGAGACCGCGCCCGCCGACCAGGTGACGCTGACCGTGGGCACCCTGCGGGCCGGAACGGCCGCCAACGTCATACCGGACCGCGCCGAACTCGGCGTCGGGGTCCGCGCGTCGAGCGAGGCGTCCCTCGACCGGGCGCTGACCGCGGTGCGCCGTATCGTCCTCGCCGAGAGCGCCGCCGCGGGCGCCCCGCGGGAACCCGAGGTGACCGTCGCCTCCCGCTCGGCGGCCCTGCGGTGCGATCCGCACACCACCGACGCGATACGGCGCGCCCACGCCGGACTCCTGGGGTCCGGGCGGGTCCTGTCCTGGCCGGGTTCGATGGCCACGGAGGACTTCCCGCTGTTCGGGGACGCCGGAGCCGCTGTGCACGGGCAGCACGGCGTCCCGCTGGTCTACTGGATGCTGGGCGTGGTGGGCGCGGACGCCTGGCGCCGGGCGACGGCCGACGGCCCCGACGCCTCACCGCCGGCCCCGAACCACTCCCCGCACTTCGCCCCCCACGTCGGCAGCGCCCTGCGCCCCGCGATCGCCGCGCTGACAAGTGCGGCACTCGACCGGTTCGCCGCCGCGTGAGGGACCGGCGATCGGGCGGGCTCCTGCCCGCTACGGCCCGCCCGGTGGTGCCCCGGTGGTGCCGGACCGCGGTCACAGGCCGGCGCGCCGCCCGGGGGCGGTGTTCATCAGCCAGTTCACCGTACGGCTCACGTCGGAGAGCGAGACGATTCCGACGAGCCTGCCGTCGGCCACGACCAGGACCCGGTGCTCGGCGCCCGGCTGCATGCGTGGCAGCAGGTCCGCCAGCGGGCTGTCCGGCCCCACCACGGTGACCTGCGACAGCGGCACCATCACCGCCCTCATCGGCACGGCATGGGCCTCGGCCTGCGGCACCCGTCTGGCGCTGTCGAGGGTCACCAGCCCGAGCGGGGTCCCGTCCTCGGTCACCGGGAACGCCGAGTGCCGGTAGCGGTAGCTCGCACCGGTGAGGAAGTCCGCGACCGTGGTGTCCGCGGGAACCGTGAGGGGTTCGGGCGTCATGGCCTCCCGCACCGGGACGCCGGCGAGCACGCCGCGCAACTGGGCCTGCCGTCCCTCGGCGGTGGCGGCCGTGATGAGGAACCAGCCGATCAGTGCCAGCCACAGACCGCCGAACGCGCCGCTCCTCATGAACGCGATCAGCCCGAGCACCACGAGCAGCCACCCGAGGACCCGCCCCGCCGCGGTCGCGCCGGCCGTCGCCCGCAGCCGGTCCCCCGTGCGCCACCACAGGAACGCGCGCAGCAGCCTGCCGCCGTCGAGCGGGGCGGCGGGCAGCGCGTTGAAGAGCGCGAGCAGCACGTTGATGCCCGCCAGCCAGGCCACCATCTCCACCACGACCCCGGACACGGACGCCATGTCGAGCAGCCAGTCACCAAGCGCGAAGAGCCCGCCCAGCAGGAGGCTGACGAGCGGGCCGACACCGGCGATCCTCAGCTCCGCGCCGGGACTGGACGCCTCCGACTTGAGCCGGGCCGCCCCGCCCAGCAGCCACAGCACGATGTCGTCCACCTCGACCCCGTTGCGCCGGGCCACGACGGCGTGCGCCAGCTCGTGTGCGAGCAGGGAGGCGAAGAAGATCACGGCGGTGCAGAGGCCGGCCGCCCAGTACACCGGCCAGCCGCGCCCCGGATGCGCCTGTGGAAGGCGGCCCTGCGCCAGGCCGAACGCGATGATCGCGAAGATGAACAGGACGCTCCAGTTCACGCCGACCCGGATCCCCGCGATCCGTCCCAGAACGAACGTCGCCCGCACCGCTCTCTCCTCTGCTCACACCGTCACCCGCTCCAGTACACCCTCGGGCCCGCGGCTTCGCGCGCTGAAGAGGCCGGAGAGCGGCCCGGGGTGTGACCGTTCCCGCGCAAGGACCGGGCGGGCTGAGGCGTACACGCGCCGAGCCGGTACGGCAGACAGCCGTGGCACCGTCCCCGCGTTCGGGCACTTCCCCGCGTTCGGGCACTCCCCCGCGGTCAGGCGCTCGCCAGCGGGTTCGGCAGGGGCTGGTAGTGGGCGGCGGCGCCGTCGGCGCCCGTCCAGCGCAGCAGGAGGTTGGTCTTGCCGGGCAGGGTGGGTGCGGTGAGCAGGGCAGGGATCTCGGGCAGGTCGTGGCGGGCGAGTTCGCGGCGGACGGCGGGCCAGGGGTTCAGCCCCGGGTGGCGTTCGGCGAGGGCGGCGGCGATCTCGCTGAGATGGTTGACGACCAGGCAGTACACCAGCCGCTCCCATCCGGCGTCCCGGGAGACGTCCGGCAGCAGCCTGACGCCCTCGGCGTCCCGGAACAGCGCCTGTACGGGGAGGCCGGCGGCGTCCACGGCGACCAGGGAGTTCTGCAGGTGGGCCTCCAGGACGACGCCGTGCCGGGCGAAGACCCCGAGGGCCGGGGGCACGACCTGGCGCAGATACGCCTCCCACCACACCGCCGGGTCCACCGGGCCGTCGAGCGGGTTGCCGTCGAAGCCCTCGGCGAGGGCCGCGGCGAGCAGCGGGATCGCGCCGGGCAGCACGTGCCGGCCCAGCCCGTCGCGGACGACGACGGCCAGCTCCTCGAAGGCGAAGGCGGCGGTGCGGTAGCCGCGGTCGCGCAGCCAGGCCGCCGGGCCGCCCAGTCCGGCGAAGGCGGTCGCCGCCGCCGTGTCCGTGCGGCGCAGTCTCAGCAGGTCGTGCCGCCACAGCCGCCGTACGTCGTTGGTGATGCGCACGTCCAGGCTGAACTTCAGGAACAGGTCCGCGCCGTCCGCGCCGTCCGCACCGGGGATCCGGACGGTGCGGACCGCCGCCGTGGGCCACACCTCGGCGGCGGTCCTGCCCAGCCGCAGCAGCCGGCCGTCGGCGTGGGCGTCGGCGAGGTCGCGGCCGGCCAGGTCCAGCTGCCAGGGATGGGCGGGCAGCAGCCGGTAGCCGGGCGGGGCCTGGCCGAGCGCGTCGAGCGCCGAGGTGTCGCCCTCCTCGACGACCATGTCCTCGCGCACTCCGAGCAGCACCAGCGGGAAGCGGGCGTGCGCCTCGGGCGCGTACGGCAGCCAGGAGGTGACCGGGCCGCCGCCGCGCGCCTTGGGCGCCGGGTGGTACGGGTGGCCGGTGACGAGGGCCTGCTCGGACCGGAGGTACGGGTCGCCGGGCGCCGTCGCCCGGTCGCGGGCGGCGAGCAGCGCCGCCACCGCGACCCGGCTGTCGATCATCTCGGCGGGCAGCTCGTCGTTGGACAGACCCGTGTGCCGGCGCAGCTCCTCGGCCACCAGTTTGACCAGTTCCGTGTGGCCGACGCGCTGCCAGCCGCCCACCGCCGTACGCACCTCGGGAGCGGTGGGCCGGCGTCCGCCGTCGACCCGCAGCAGCCGACCGCTGCCCGGCAGCCGGTACACCCGCCGCCCGTCCGGGTCCGGGTGGGGCTGCGCCACCTCGCGGATCAGGCAGTTCAGCAGGGGGGCGGCCGCGTGGGCGTCGGCGCGCTCGGCGATGTCGTCTGTGGGGGGCGTGAGCTCCATGTGCTCCATTCGGTCCATTCGGTCCATACGTCCACACGGTGCGAAGGTGATCAGTATGTCTGCCCGGCGCGCGCTAACGTGACGCTCGGACCCGTACCGGAGGAGCCAGACCGTGCGCCGTTCCCCGACCGTCGAGACCGAGGTCGCCGAGGAGCTGGCCGCCGTGCGCCCCGACCTGGTCTCACGGTACGCGGCACAGCTGTGCGGCGCGCGGGCCGCCGTGCTGACCCGGCTGTGGCGGGCGCTCGCCTTCGAGCCGTTGCCGTGGGTCACCGGCCGGGAGCGGGTACGGGACGGGCTCGTCCTGCGGCTCTCCGACGGCCGTCGGCTGCAGGGCCCGCCGGCGGACCCGTACGCCACGGCCGCGTACGTCACCACCGTGCTCCTGGACGGGACGGCCCACGACGATCCGGCGCGCCTGATGACGGACCTCGCCGTGCCGCACGGCAGTTCCCTCGCCGCTGAACTGGGGCACAGCGTGGCCTCGTTGGCGCTGTCCCGGGCCGATCAGCCGGCTCCCGCCGGGGCTCATCCGGAAGGGTGGCCGGTGGAGGACTGGGAGGGGGAGCAGAGGGTGGTCGACGGCCACCCCTTCCACCCCAACTGTCGTTCCCGGCCCGGCTTCTCGGTGGCCGAGCAACTGGCGTACGGGCCCGAGCACCGGCCGTCGGTCGGACTGGGACTGCTGCCGGTGCGGGTGTCCGAGTGTCTGGTGAGCGGAGTGTGGCCGGAAGGGCTGCGGGACGGCGGGCGGCTGCTGCTCCCCGTGCACCCCTGGCAGGCGGCGCACGTGCTCAGGCGGCCGTGCGAGGACGGTGGTCTCGTGGCGCACCCGCTGATGTCCCTGCGTACCCTGGCCGTCCCCGGCGGGCCGCACGTCAAGACGGCGCTCAGTGCCCGGCTGACGTCGTCGGTGCGGGACATCTCGCTGGGCTCGATCGCCGCGTCGGCGGCCCTGTCCGCGTTCGCGGCGGATCTGGCGGCCCGTTCGGACGGCCTGCTGCACATCACCCGCACGCTGGGCGCGGCCGGCGCGGGGTCCGCCGATCTGGCGGCGTTGTGGCGCGAGTCGCCGCGGACGTATGCCGGCGAGGGGGAACACGTACTGCCCGTGGCCGCGCTTTCCACCCTGGACCTGCCCAACTCCCCCGCCTGGCTGGCCGACTTCACTCGCCTGGCCCTCACCGTGTGCATGCGGCTGCTGGAGTGGGGCGTGGCCCTGGAGGCGCACGGTCAGAACCTGCTCGTCGTGCTGTCCGGGTCGGGGGCTCCCCTGCGGCTGGTCTACCGGGACCTTGCCGACATCCGTGTGAGCCCCGCCCGGCTGTCCCGACACGGCATCCCCGTACCGGAGTTGCCCGACCGGAACCTCACCGACGACCCGACCGTGCTGCGCCGCAAGCTGTTCGGCTCGCTGGTGGCGGGCGCGCTGGCCGGAACGGCCGGGTCGGGGGCCGCGCTGCGGGCGGCGCTGGAGACCGCCGTACGGGACCTGCCGCGCACCCCGGATCTGGCGGCACTGCGCGAACAGCCTTTGCCTGCCAAGGCGTTGACGCTGATGCGGCTGTCCCCCGGGACGCCCGGCGACCAGTGGACCGAACTGCCCAACCCGCTCGTTCCGCAAGCCGTTTTGGCCACCGGCGTGTTCGGTCAATAGGATCCGCCGATGATCACAAGACAACGGCTGGCGGCAGGAGTCTGTGCTCTGCTCGCCGCCCTGACGGTCGGGATGGCCTTCCCCGCCGGCGCGGCAGCCGACGAGACGGAGGGCCAGGACGCCCCGAAGGTCGAACTCGTCCTGGATGTCAGCGGCTCGATGCGTGCGCGGGACATGGACGGCGAGTCACGGATGGCCGCGGCCAAGCAGGCGTTCAACGAGGTGCTCGACGCGACGCCGGAGGAGGTCCAGCTCGGCATCCGCACCCTGGGTGCCAACTACCCCGGAAACGACCGGAAGGAAGGCTGCAAGGACACCGCGCAGCTCTACCCGGTCGGCCCGCTGAACCGCGCCGAGGCCAAGGCGGCGGTGGCGACGCTGGTGCCGACCGGCTGGACCCCGATCGGGCCGGCGCTGCTGAAGGCGGCCGACGACCTCGACGGCGGCAACGGCCTGCGCCGGATCGTCCTGATCACCGACGGCGAGGACACCTGCCAGCCGCTCGACCCGTGCGAGGTGGCCCGCGAGATAGCCGCCAAGGGCATCGGTCTGACCATCGACACCCTCGGCCTGGTGCCGGACGCCAAGACCCGCGACCAGCTCATCTGCATCGCGGAGGCGACCGGCGGCACCTACACCTCCGTCCAGCACAAGGACGAACTCAGCGACCGCGTCGGCCAGTTGGTCGACCGGGCCGCCGACCCGGTGGTGACGCCGGTGGCCACGGAGGGCGCGAGCGAGTGCGCGAAGGCGCCGACGCTCAAGTCCGGCCTCTACACCGACCGTGAGGAGTTCGGGCAGCAGCGCTGGTACCGGGTGGACGTCAACCCCGGCCAGGAGCTGCGGGCCTCGGTGAGCGTGGCCGCCGACCGGGCCGTCGCCCCCGACTACGGGGTGCTGGTGCGGGCCGTGACCGAGCACGAACGGGAGATCGTACGCGGTGAGGCGGCGGGCAACGGCCGTACGGACGTGATCTCCTCGGGTCTGCGCTACCCGAAGCCGGAGAGCGACGACGAGAGCGCGCCGGCCGAGACGGTGTGCCTGCAGATCACCAACTCCTTCTCGGCCGCGGCCGGGGTGAAGACCACGCCGGGTCTGCCGCTGGAGCTGACCGTCGACGTGGTGGACGGTCCGGGCAAGTCGAGCGACGTGGCCTCCTTCGGCCTCGGGCGCGGCTGGTGGCTGCTCGGCGCACTGGTGCTGACCGGCTTCCTCGCGGGGCTCCTGTGGGGCTGGATATCGCGCTGGCGGGTCGCGATCTGGAGGACGAACTGATGCGTACCACACGTGTACTGGGCACGGCCCTGCTGGCCCTCGGGCTGGCCGCGGGCCCCGCGGCGGCCGACTCCTCGCCGTCCGCGAGCCCGTCGGACGGCGGCAGCGCCCCCACCCAGGCGGGCACCTCCTTCCGTACGGCGACGGAGATCGAGCAGGGGCAGCAGGCCACCGCCGACGGCTCCACCGGCGACTACCTGTACTGGTCGTTCGCCGCGGACGCCGGGCAGCGCCCCACCGTCAGGGCGACGGTGAAGCTGCCCGAGTCGCACGCCTCGCAGACCTGGCAGATCGACGTCTACGACGGTCTGCGGCGCCGCCAGTCCTGCCAGTACGGCGCCCAGACGCGCACCGCCGCCCAGGGCGCTGCCTCCGTCGAGCTGGCCTGCGTGCTGCGCACGGTCCGCGCCTGGTCGGAACCGTGGGCCAACGACCCGCTGCCGGGCACGTACTACATCCGGCTCACGGCGATCGGCCTGCCGGCGTCCGACCTGGGTCTGCCCATCAACGCCGAAGTGCGGGCCGACTCCAAGGACATCGGCGGCGCGGCAGCGGTCGACGGCTCGCTCGCGCAGCCGCTGACCCCGGGCATCGCGGTCAAGTCCGAGCAGTCGGACGACGACGGCGAGGACGCGAAGAAGCCGGCCGTCCTGTCGAGCATCGAGCCCGACGGCGGCTGGTCCTCCGGCTGGTGGTCCGACCGCTGGGTGTGGACCGGCGTGGGCGGCATCCTGGCCGCGCTCGCGGGCATCGGCGGCTACGCCCTGACCCGCGGCTCGGGCCGCCCGTCACGGGTACCGCCGGGCTACTGACGGTTTCCCGGAAGATCCGCCGGCCCGCCCCTGCTCTCCGGGGGCGGGCCTTCTTCCGCGCCCCCAGCTGAGAAGTGACGTCGCTCTCGTACCTGACTTCCTTGGTCTCGCGCCTGCCCCCCGCCTGGGAGCATGCCGGGATGAGAATCTCCGCTGTGCTCTTCGACGTGGACGGAGTACTGCTGGATTCAGCAGCCGCTCACCGGAACGTCTGGAGCTCCTGGTCGCAGACGCGCGGCCTGGACCCTGAGAAGGTGTGGCAGCTCACCTTCGGACGGCGCCCCGAGGACACCGTCAAGGACGCGGCTGCACATCTGGACCCGGCCGTCGAGCGGAAGGTGCTCGACGAGCTGTTGGCCAAGGAAGGGGACAGCATCCTGCCGGTGGACGGGGCCGCAGACCTGCTGGAAGCGCTGACCGACAGCCCGTGGGCGATCGTGACCTCCGGCGACCGGGCCTTCGTCGAACCCCGTTTTGTGGCAACGGGGCTCCCTTTGCCCGCCGTGCGGGTCTATGGCAACGATGTGGAACACGCGAAGCCCGCGCCGGACTGCTTTGCCCTGGCCGCGTCCCGACTCGGCCTCGCCACCTCGGCATGTCTGGTCGTGGAGGACGCGCCCGCAGGCATACGTGCGGCTGTGGCGGCCGGCTGTCCCGTGGTCGGCTTGACGACAACCACCCGGAAGAATCGCTCGGGCAAGCACACATGTGCGCCGCGTCCCTGGCAGAAGTGCGAAACCTACTGACCACGTACGGATTCCTGACCGGGCCCTGAGACACTGGGCCGCCAGGACTCGTGGCGCTCCAAGGAGACCGCGGTCGAGGAAGTCCCGCTCGACTGAGCCACGGCGGGTACTGACAGTCACCCGAGAGTGATCGCGCACCGGCCCGCCTTGGAGTATGGGCCGCTCCCTGTCGTGCCCGTGGTCGGCCGGTGCTTCGACCAGCAGCAGCCCGCACCCCGACCCCTCTTCGGGCGAGGGCAGTTGGATCGCCCGGCCCAGTGGGCCGCCTTTGTCTCCTGCGCCGCCGATCGCTGACGTACCGGTGGGGTCCGCTCCTACCGGGTGTCGTCGGCTTCCTGCGCTGTTCGCCAGCGGAAGGAGGCGAGGGTGGCATGTTCCTCGTCCGGTCCGGCGTCGCCGTCTTCGTGGTCGTCGCTCTGCCGGCGGCGGGCCAGGTGTCCGAGGGCGGTGATCGCGCTGAGCAGCAGCCCCGTCAGGCAGACCAGGCCGAGTGCGAGCACGGCCGTGACCTTCAGGCCGAGTCCGGCCAGGTGCACCAGGATGTCGTCCAGGTTCATGCATCCGCACGCCCGCATGCCGCTACGTTCCCCGCGCACGGTGCGGTCGTAGCGCCGCGTGGCGGATCCGTGCTCCGAAAGTGCCTGTTCCGCGATGTGCGCGCAGGTTCGCCGGGAGCGGGGCCGTGGGACCGTAGCCTGTGGTGTATGGGTGATCTCTTTCTGGTCCGGCACGGGGAGACCGAGTGGTCGCGGTCCGGGCGGCACACCGGGTGGACGGATGTGCCGCTGACCGAGCGCGGGCGGGAGGAGGCGCGGCGGCTGGTGCCGTTGGTCCGGTCGCACCGGATCGGGGCGGCGTTCGTCAGCCCGTTGCAGCGGGCGCGGGAGACGGCCGAGCTGATCGGGGTCGACGACGTCCAGGTCGACGCGGATCTGCGGGAGTGGGACTACGGCGGGTACGAGGGCATCACGACGCCCGAGATCCAGCGCACCCGGCCCGGCTGGTTCCTGTTCACCGACGGGGTGGCGCCGGGGCCGCCGGAGCGTCCCGGGGAGACCGTGGAGCAGGTCGGGGAGCGGGCCGACCGGATGCTGGCCAAGGTGGACGCCGCGTTCGCCAACACCGAGGGCGTCGTGCTCCTGGTGGCGCACGGGCATTTCCTGCGGGTGCTCACGGCCCGGTGGCTGGGGCTGGCGCCAGCGTCGGGGGCGCTGTTCCAGCTGGCCACGGGAACGGTGTGCCGGCTGGGCACCGAGCACGGGCGGCCGGTGATCGCGGGGTGGAACATCCGGCCGACGCCCTCACCGTGAGCGGGGTCGGCCCGTTGTCGGACCCGGGTCGTACTCTTCGAATGAGCTGATCCGAGCTGATCGACGAGACGATTCGGGGAGGAGTACGCGTGACACGACCGCCGACCGCCGCGCAGCGCCGCGTCATCGACACCGCCGACCCCGTGACCGGGCGGCTCAGAGGTACGGAGGCCCAGCTCACCTCCCTGGTGAAGCGGGGGCTCGCCTTCCGGCACCCGCGCCCGCCGCACGACCACTTCCTGACTCCGGCGGGGCATCGAATACGGGAGACGGAAGAGGAGGCCGAGGTTCCCGCGGCCGGGGATACGTCCCCCGGCAGCGGTGTGTTCTCCGCTCGCGTCGGCGGTGAGGAGGAGACGTACGACCGCTCCACGCGGATGCGCGAGGTGCACAGTGCCTGGCAGGGGCTGCTGGAGCTGCGCCGGATGACCAATCCGGACGGGGCCACCGACCGGCCGTGCGGCTGGGAGCGTGCGAACCTGGTGCGGGCCGCCGCGCTCGCCCTGGAGGCGGCGGGGCACCCTCCGGCCGGGCCTGACGCGGACGGCTATCGGGTGCGCGCGACACCGCAGCCGGAGGCGGTCGCCGTGTACGGGCCGGACGGTGCTGCGCTGCGGGCGTGCACGGCCACGCTGGAGCGGGCGGGCTGGCAGGTCGGGGAGCACACGGAGCCACGGACGAGGGCCCGGTACCTGCTGGCGTCACCGCGCAGGGTATGAGGGCTGTGCCAACATCGGTGATTCGAGAGCCGGTGGAAAGAAGGGGATGCCGTGAGTGAGCCGTTTTCCGTTCGGGTGACCGTCCGCGGGTACGAGACCGATGTGCAGGGGCACCTCAACCAGGCCGTGTACCTCAACTACGCGGAGCACGCCCGCTGGTCGTTGCTGCAGGCGGCCGGGATCAGCCAGGCGGGATTGATCGCCCGGGGCGTGGGGCCGGTGGCGCTGGAGACGACCATCCGGTACCGGCGGGAGCTGCTGGCCGGTGACGAGGTCGATGTGACGTGCGCCTTCGAGTGGAGCGACGGCAAGACCTTCCGGATCCAGCAGGAGATACGCAAGGCCGACGGCACGGTGGCGGCCGAGATCGCGGCGGTCGGCGGGCTGATGGACCTCAAGGCGAGGAAGCTGGTCCCCAATCCCCAGGGTCTCTTCAAGGAGCTGACGTCGGACCCCGGCCTCTTCGGGCTCTGAGCCGAACGGCCGGACGGCGGGGCTGAGACCGCCGGTGCGCGACCGCCGGGAATTCGGTCGCGCACCGTCCCGGTCGCCTGCGATGCTGCGGTTCCATGGCCGTACGACGCAGCAAGCCCAGCCTCTACGTCTCCGTCGACATCGAGGCCGACGGTCCGATTCCCGGCCCGTACTCCATGCTGAGCCTCGGTGCCGCGGTCGCCGGAGTGCAGGACGCCGACGGTTTCACGGCCGCCGACCCCGAGCAGCACACCTTCTACTGCGAGCTCCGGCCCATCAGCGAGGAGTTCGTGCCCGAGGCGCTGGCCGTGAGCGGCCTCGACCGGGAGCGGCTGAGCCGGGACGGTACCGAACCGGCCGCCGCGATGGCCGAGTTCACCGGCTGGGTGCGGGAGGTCGGCGCGGGCGCGCAGCCGGTGATGTGCGGCTACCCGGCCTCGTACGACTGGACGTTCCTGTACTGGTACCTGATCCGTTTCACCGGCTCGAGCCCCTTCGGGCACTCGGGCTGCATGGACATGAAGACGCTGTACGCGACGAAGGCCGGGCTGCCGCTGCGGGCGGTGGCGAAGGGCACGATGCCCCGCCACCTGCTCTCCAGGCGCCGGCACACCCATCACGCCCTCGACGACGCCGTCGAGCAGGCCGAACTGTTCGCCAACCTCATGGCCTGGCCGGGTCCTCCCGGACCGGCACCGGAACCTGTCAGCCCTGCGCGGTGATCCGGGCCAGGCGCTGTGCCTGGGCCCGGGTGGAGTGGGCGAGGGTGTCCTCGTCGGTGTGCAGCAGGTGGCCGTTCTCGACGATCTGCCGGCCGTTCGCGAAGGAGGCGGTGACCGGTGCGGCCGCGCCGAGGACCAGGGCGGTGACCGGGTCGGCGATCGAGGCGTGGGCGAGGGTGTCGATCCGCCACAGGACGAGGTCGGCCAGCTTGCCCGGCTCCAGGGAGCCGATCCGGCCGGCGCGGCCCAGGACCTGGGCGCCGCCGTAGGTGCCCAGACGCAGTGCCTGACGGGCGTTCAGGGCGGCCTCGCGGTGCGGGCCGAGCCGGTTGATCAGCAGTGCGTTGCGCAGTTCGGTGTGGAGTTCGCCGGACTCGTTGGAGGCGGTGCCGTCGACGCCGAGACCGACCGGAACGCCGGCCGCCAGCAGGTCGGGCACCCGTGCGATGCCGGCCGCGAGGCGGGCGTTGGAGGAGGGGCAGTGCGCCACGCCGGTCCGCGTGCGGGCGAAGGCGGCGATGTCGGAGTCGTTCATGTGGACGCAGTGCGCCATCCACACGTCCTCACCCAGCCAGCCCGTGGACTCGAAGTAGTCGGTGGGGCCCATGCCGAACCGCTCGTGGCAGAACTCCGCCTCCTCCCTCGTCTCCGAGCCGTGCGTGTGCAGCCGCACGCCGAGCCGGCGGGCCAGTTCGGCACTCTGCTTGAGCAGGTCGGTGGTCACGGAGAACGGTGAGCAGGGGGCGACGGCCACCTGGGTCATGGCGTCGGAGGAGGCGTCGTGGTGTGCGTCGACGGTCGCCTCGGTGGCGGCCAGCGCGTCGTCCAGGCTCTCCACGGCGAAGTCCGGTGGCAGGCCGCCGTCCGACTCGCCGAGGTCCATGGAGCCGCGGGCCAGGGTGAGGCGGACGCCCGTCTCGCGGGCGGCGCGGATGATCGCGCCGGACAGGTCGCCGGAGCCGCGCGGGTGGACGTAGTGGTGGTCCACGGTGGTGGTGACGCCGCCGCGGGCCATCATCGCCAGCGAGCCCCGGGCCGCCGCGTACACCATCTCCTCGTCGATGTGCGCCCAGGCCGGGTACAGCGCGACGAGCCAGTCGAACAGGTTGTGGTCGGTGGCCAGGCCCCGGGTGAGCCACTGGTAGAAGTGGTGGTGGGTGTTGACCAGGCCCGGGGTGGCGAGGTGGCCGGAGGCGTCGATGCGGCGTACGACGTTCTCCAGGCCCTCGGGGGCCCGGCCCGCGCCGAGCGTCTCGACGCGGTTGCCGGCGAGGACGAGGTGGCCGTCGGCGTACTCGGTGTCGTGCGCGTCGACCGTCGCGATCGCGCAGTTCTCGATGACGGTGCGCTGGGCTGCTGTCATGGTTCTCTCCTTGCCGGTCAGTCGACCGGGATCCGTGCCTCGCAGCCGTCCCGGAGCACGGTGGCCTCGATCAGGCCGTAGGGGCGGTCGGCGGCGACGTACACAGCTCCGTCGGCGGTGTCGTTCTCCAGGCCGAACGGCTCCAGGTCCACCAGGAAGTGGTGCTTGTTCGGGAGGGAGAGGCGGATCTCGTCGATCTCGCCTCGGTGGTCGATGACGCGTGCGCCCATCGTGTGGAGCGTCTGCTGCAGCGAGAGCGAGTACGTCTCGGCGAAGGCCTGGAGCAGGTGCTTCCTGGTCTGCTCGTAGGACTTCTCCCAGTCGGGCGTCTCCTGCTCGTCGTCGGTCCAGTGGAACCGCCAGCGGGCGGCGACGTCCGTGGCGAGGATGCGGTCGTGCGTCTCCTGGAGGGTGGTGTACTTGTCCTTGGTGTAGCCCCAGAACTCCGAGTCGGTCGAGTTGAGCACCGTGAGGTCCTTCAGCCCGGAGACCACCTCCCACCTCCGGCCGTCGTAGGTGATCTGCGCCAGTCGGGTCTCCTGGCCCTTGCGGACGAAGGAGTGCCCGGCCCCGGTGCCCTCGGTGGCGGCGGAGGTCCCGATGCGCTCCCAGGCGTACTCCTCGACGCGGATGCGGGCCCGGTGGATCGGCTCCTGCGCGGTGACGAAGTGGCGGGCGAGGTGGATGCCGAACTGCTCGGCGGACTCGATGCCGTGCTCCTTGGCGAAGGCGTACACCGTGTTCTTCATGGTGTCGGTCGGCAGGACGTTGGCGTTGGAGCCGGAGTGGTGGGCCTCCTCCAGGTCGCCGCTCAGCGCCACGGACACGTTCAGGTCCTTGATGTGGTGGGTGGCGCCGTCCCGCGTGATCCCGACGACTCGGGTCTCGGCCTTGCCGTACTGGTTCTGTCCCAGAATCGTGGGCATCTCCGGCTAGCTCCCTCGGTATACGGAATACCCGAACGGGTTGAGCAGCAGCGGTACGTGGTAGTGCTCGCCGGGTACGACGGCGAAGACGACCGCCACCTCGGGGAAGAACGCGGGTTTCCCGAAGTACGGCTCCACCTCGAAGTCGAGCCGTACGTGGGTGGTCCCCTCCGGCACGGCCGGGAGGTCCTTGCACCGTCCGTCGGCGTCGGTCGTGGAGCCGCCGAGTGCCTGCCAGTGCGCGTCCCGGCTCTGGCGGGCGGAGAGGTGGACGGTGACGCCCTCGGCGGGGTGGCCGGCGGAGGTGTCCAGGATGTGCGTGGAGACGGAGGCGGGGGGCTCGGGACTCATACGTTTCCTCCGGGAGCGTTCACGCGTTCAGGCGGCCGCTCATGTCTTCGAACGTGTCTTCGAGCAGTCGGGCGAGGCGGATACGGTTGATCTTCCCCAGTTCGGTGCGGACGATCTCGTACTCCTGCTCCGGCGTGTTGCCGGTCCGCTCCTTGAGGGCGTCGCGCATCTGCTCGCCGGTCCGGCCGGTGGCGCAGATCAGGAAGACGTGGCCGAACTTCTCCTGGTAGGCCAGGTTGAGGTCGAGCATCTCGGCCTGGAGTGCGTCGGAGGCGCCGGCCATTCCGCGCTGCTCGCGGGCCGAGGCGGAGTCACCCGGCTCGGGGCGGCCGATCGGCGGGTGGCCGGCCATCGCCTCCCGCAGGTCCGCACCGGTCAGCTCCGCCATGGCGGCGTCACTGGCGGCGTAGAGGTCGTCGGGGATGGCACAGGGGCGGGCGGCCAGCAGCCGCTCGGCCCACACCGGGGAGGCGCACGCCTCCAGAAGGGCGGCGCGGACCGTGTCGTCCGGAAGGACGTTGAATCGGGCGAGGCCCGGCGGCATGGGCGTCGAAGTCACGGGGCCTCCACGGGCCGCGTACGGACTTTTCGTGCTGAACGGGCTGTGGACAGCCAACACCCTCCGCGACAGCCCGTCAACGCTTTGTTGAAGATCCGGGCCCCCAGGCCCGGCGGCGCTCTCAGCCCTCCCTCTCGCGGTTGAGGTAGTTGTAGACCGTGAAGCGGCTGACGCCCAGCGCGCTCGCCACGGTCTCCACCCCGTGCCGTACGGAGAAGGCGCCGCGCGCCTCCAGGGTCCGTACGACCTCCTGCTTGGCCCTGCGGTCCAGATCCGCGAGCGGTATGCCCTTCCCGCGCTCCATGGCGGCCAGGATGCGGTCGAGGGAGTCGGCGAGCCGGGGCAGGCGTACGGCGACGGCGTCGGCGCCCTGCCAGGTGAGCACCACGTCGTCGGGGCCCGCCTCGTCCAGTGGGAGCATGGTGCCTCCGATCGCGTCGACCAGCGGCTTCACGGCCGCGGCGAACGGCTCGTCGCCGGTCATCGCCCGCCCTCCTCCCTCACGTTGACCTGGACCGAGATGCGGGTGGCGCCGACGGCCAAGGCCTTGCGCAGCAGGGCGTCCACGGCGTCCAGGACGGCGTCGGCGTCCCCCTCGGCCATGGTGCCGAACGGGCCGACGTCCACCGCGTCCAGCTCGGCGGCCTCGATGACCTCACGGGCCACCCGCGCATGCGCCGGCGTCTCGTCGAGGTCGAAGGGCTCGGTTGTGAACTCCACTTTCAGTCGCACTGTGCCCCCACGGCATTCGCTCCGGCCCGCGCGCTGCGCCAGGCCGTCGACCGGGGCCGGACCGCCCCATCACTCGGTGAGACCCTAACGGACGCGCCCTGGGCCCTCGCCCGGAAAGTCGCGCCGAGGGGCGACGGACGTCCCGCCCGTCCGCGTAGAGCAGACGACGAAGTCCGCGCAGGAAGGGGAGGCAACCATGGCAGGGCGCGCAGTCAAGGGTGCACTCAGAGGGACCAGAGGTACGGCGATCGCGGCGGCGGCCATGGCGGTTCTCACCGCCTCTCAGGCACCGGGGGCTTTCCCGGCCGGGGCTGCGCAGGCCCCCCGGCGGGCGGCACCCGCCGCAACCGGCCCCAGTGTGTCCGGGGACACGCCGTACCGCACCGAACTCCCGCCGCTGCGGGCCGGGAAGGCGACAGCGGACACCGCGGCGGAAGACACGGGTGGCGACGCCCTGCCCGCGACCGTGTACGCGGCATACCGGCGCGCCGAGGCGGAGCTGGCGCGGACCGCGCCCGGCTGCCGGCTGCGGTGGCAGTTGTTGGCGGCGATCGGTCAGGTGGAGTCCGGGCAGGCCCGCGGCGGCCGGGTGACCCCGGACGGGACGACGGTGACGCCGATCCTCGGCCCCCGGCTGGACGGCGGTGCCTTCGCGTCCATCCGGGACACCGACGGCGGCGCGTACGACGGGGACGTGGTGTACGACCGCGCGGTCGGCCCGATGCAGTTCATCCCGTCGACCTGGGCCCGCTGGGGCACGGACGGCAACGGTGACGGCCGGGCCGACCCGAACAACATCTACGATGCGGCACTCGCCGCGGGACGCTATCTGTGCGCGGGCGGACGGGACCTGTCCGACCCCGCCGACCTGGACCGGGCGGTCCTCGGCTACAACCACTCGCGGGCGTATCTGCGGACGGTCAGGGCCTGGTACGCCTACTTCCTGGCGGGGCACCGGGTCGTGCCCGACCCGGCGGCCGGGCCCGTGGTGCGGCCCGAGCCGTCCGGACCGCGGCCGGGACGCCCGAAGTCCGTGCCGAAGCCGTCGGCCGGCCACCCCGGAACGGGGCGGTCCGCGGCCCCCGCGCCGGCCACGCCGCGGCCCACCCCCTCCCCCACCCCGTCGCCCACACGTACGGCTCAGGAGTCCGGGGGAACCCGGCAGCCGCCCCTGCCCCTTCCCACGCTGAGCGTCACGCTGCCCAGCGATGTGCCGCTGACCAGCAACAGTGAGGTGACGATGGGCGCCTCCCCCTCCACAACCGCTGATACTCGGCGGTAATGTCGCCATCCGTCGGGCGGCACGAGACCGGCGGGTAAGCGCGAGGGGGTCCTCATGGCGACGGACAAGTCCGCGGAGACATCCGCGGACATACAGATAGACATACAGGCAGAGATACAGGCGGACATAAAGGCGGTCCACGATCGTTGGCAGCTCATGTGGAGCCACCGCGAGCAGTTGCTCAAGGTGGCCCGGCGGCGGTCGATGAGCCTGGAGGACGCCGAGGACGCGGTGCACGAGGCGATGCTGCGGGCCGCCGAGCGCCCGGACCTCGACGACGAGCGCCTCGGCGCTTGGCTGACGACCGTGACCATGCGGCTGTGCGTCGACCGGCACCGCCAGGTCAACCGGGAAGCCGAGGTGCACGGCAACCCCACGCTCGTCGCGCCGGGCCCGGTGCCCGTCGAGGAGGCGGTGTGCGACCGGGCCGAGGCCAGGTGGCTGGCCGTGCGGAGCGGGGAACTGCCCGCCCGCCAGGCCGAGGCACTGCGGCTGAAGTCCGAGGACCTGGACGTCGGCCAGGTTGCGGCGCGGATGGGGCTGAGCTACCGGACCGTCGAGTCGCTGCTGGCCCGGGCCCGGCGCACGCTGCGCGCCTCACTGGCCGGGACGCTCGGGTTCGCGCTGTTCCTCCTCGGACGCGGCCGGGCGGGCGCGGGCAGCAAGGCTCAGACGGTGGCCGTCACCTCGGCGGCGGCGACCCTGGCAGTGGCGGGGTTCGTGCTGCCGCACACGCTCGATGCAAGCGGGGACGGCGCGCACACTCCGGTCCCCAAGCCGGCCCCGTCCAGCGATGCGCGGGCGGTCCGGGCCGACGACACCGGCCAGAGGGTGGGTGTCTCGGCGACGCGCAAGGCCGCCGCCCCGACGTCCGCGGCCCCCGGTCGGGGCACGGGCGCCGGCCCGACGGGCCCGTCCACCGACGGAACGTTCCTGCCGCTGTCCGTGCCGACCGTGCCCGAGGTGCCGACCGCACCCGAGGTGCCGTCACTCCCGGCGGTCCCGTCGGTCCGGCTGCTTGCGCCGGAGATCCCCGACCTGCCGACCGCGCCCGGCCTGCCGACGACGTCTGATCTGCCGACCGCGCCGGACCTGCCGGTCAAGTCCGCCGTACCATCCGCTCCGCACCCGGTACCGACGCCGAGCGCGTCCTCCGTGAAGTTGCCGTAACCCCAGCGAACCCGTCCGCGAAAAAACATTCGCCTTCCCGCGACGGACACCCCGCTCCTCCCCGTAGAGCAGGTGTGGGAGCTGCTCGCACGGGCGAAGGGTGGACCGGATGGGTGTCGAGATCTGTGTGGAAGGGCTGACCAAGTCCTTCGGCCCCCAGGTCATCTGGCAGGACGTCTCGCTGACGCTGCCCGCCGGGGAGGTCTCGGTCATGCTCGGCCCCTCGGGGACGGGCAAGTCGGTGTTCCTCAAGACGCTCGTCGGGCTGCTCAAGCCGGACCGCGGATCGGTGACCATCGCCGGCCGCGACATCACCAAGCTGCGTGAACGCGACCTGTACGAGGTCCGCAAGCTGTTCGGCGTGCTGTTCCAGGACGGCGCGCTGTTCGGCTCGATGAACCTCTACGACAACATCGCCTTCCCACTGCGGGAGCACACCCGCAGGTCCGAGAGCGAGATCCGGCGGATCGTGCTCGAGAAGATGGACATGGTGGGACTGATCGGCGCCGAGGGGAAGCTGCCCGGCGAGATCTCCGGCGGTATGCGCAAGCGGGCCGGCCTGGCCCGCGCGCTGGTGCTCGACCCGGAGATCATCCTCTTCGACGAGCCCGACTCGGGCCTCGACCCGGTCCGGGTGGCCTATCTCAACCAGCTCATCGTCGACCTGAACGCGCAGATCGACGCGACCTTCCTGATCGTCACCCACGACATCGCCTCGGCCCGCCAGGTGCCCGACAACATCGGGCTGCTGTTCCGGCGCGAGCTGGTGATGTTCGGCCCCCGTGAGCAGTTGCTGACCAGCGACGAACCGGTCGTACGACAGTTCCTGAACGGCCGGATGCAGGGGCCGATCGGCATGGCGGAGGAGAAGGACGCCGCCCAGGTCGAGCAGGAGCTGGCGCAACTGGGTGACCGCGCCACCGCACAGACCCCCGGCAGCGGGCCGCTGACCCCCCGCCTGCTGCCGGGCCCCGGCATCACCCGGCCACCCCGCTGGGAGGCGATCGCGAGACGAGAGGCCGCGCTGCACCGAAGTGAGGTGGCGGACGTATGAGCCTGTCCCCGACCGGTGCGCTGCGGCACTCGGGCAGCCTGTTCGCGATGGCGCTGGACGTCATCCGGACGCTGCCCCGACGGCCTTTCCAGGCACGGGAGTTCATCCAGCAGGCGTGGTTCATCGCCAGCGTCACCATCCTGCCCACGGCCCTGGTGTCGATCCCCTTCGGGGCGGTCATCGCGCTGCAGATCGGCAGCCTGACGCGGCAGTTGGGCGCCCAGTCCTTCTCCGGCGCGGCCTCGGTGCTCGCGGTGCTGCGGGAGGCCTCGCCGATCGTCACCGCGCTGCTGATCGCGGGCGCGGGAGGTACGGCGATCTGCGCGGACCTCGGGGCGCGCAAGATCCGGGAGGAGATCGACGCGATGCAGGTGCTCGGCATCGATCCGATCCACCGGCTCGTCGTGCCCCGGGTGCTGGCCTCCATGCTGGTGGCCGTGCTGCTCAACGGGCTGGTGTCCGTGGTCGGTGTCGCGGGCGGCTACTTCTTCAATGTGATCCTCCAGAACGGCACGCCGGGTGCCTATCTGGCGTCCTTCACCACCCTCGCCCAGCTGTCCGACCTGTGGGCGGCCGAGGTGAAGGCGCTGGTGTTCGGGGCGATCGCCGCGATCGTCGCCTCGTACAAGGGGCTCACCGCGAAGGGCGGCCCGAAGGGCGTCGGCGACGCCGTCAACCAGTCGGTGGTGATCACCTTCATGTTGCTGTTCGTGACCAACTTCGTGATGACCGCGGTGTACTTCCAGGTCGTCCCGCAGAGGGGTTGAGAATGAAGCCACTTGAGCGCCCTCTGCGCTCGCTCGAGGAGCTGGGCACCCAGCTCTCCTTCTACGGCCGCTCGCTGGCGTGGACGGGCCGCACCCTGCGCCGCTACAAGAAGGAGGTCCTGCGGCTGCTGGCCGAGGTCAGCTTCGGCCGGGGCGCACTCGCCGTGGTGGGCGGCACGGTCGGTGTGATCGCCTTCCTGTCGTTCTTCACCGGCACCGAGGTCGGCCTGCAGGGCTACGCGGCCCTCAACCAGCTCGGCACCTCCAATTTCGTGGCGTTCCTGTCGGCGTACTTCAACACCCGGGAGATCGCCCCGCTGGTGGCCGGCCTGGCGCTGTCCGCGACGGTCGGCGCCGGGTTCACCGCGCAGCTCGGCGCGATGCGGATCAGTGAGGAGACCGACGCGCTGGAGGTGATGGGTGTCCCCTCACTGCCGTTCCTGGTGACGACCCGGATGATCGCCGGGTTCGTCGCGGTGATCCCTCTGTACGTGGTCGGGCTGCTGTCCTCGTACCTGGCCGCCCGCACGATCACCACCGGCTACTACGGGCAGTCGACGGGCACGTACGACCACTACTTCCACCAGTATCTGCCGCCCGTCGACGTCCTGTGGTCCTTCGGCAAGGTGATCGTGTTCGCGGTCCTGATCATCCTGGTGCACTGCTACTACGGCTACCACGCGAGCGGCGGACCGGCGGGTGTCGGCGTCGCGGTGGGCCGCGCGGTGCGTACGTCGATCGTCGCCATCAACATCCTGGACTTCTTCCTGAGCCTGGCGATCTGGGGCGCCAACACGACCGTACGGATCGCGGGGTGAGGCCGGTGCGAGCACTGAGACTGAGGTTGTACGGCATCACGTTCATCGCCGTGCTGGCGCTGCTGCTGTCGCTGTCCGTGGCCGTCTACCGGCAGGCGTTCACGTCCGTCGTCCGTGTCACGCTCCAGGCCGACAGCCTGGGCAACCAGCTCGATCCGCGCGCCGATGTGAAACTGCGCGGCCTGCTGGTCGGGGAGGTGCGCGCGGTGCACGCGGACGGTGCGAAGGCGACCCTCGACCTGGCGCTCAAGCCCGAGCACGTCCCCGACATCCCCTCCGACGTGCGGGCACGGCTGCTGCCCAAGACGCTGTTCGGCGAGAGGTACGTCGACCTCGTGGTACCCGCCGCCCCGTCGACGGTGCGGCCGATCCGCGCCGGGGACGTCATCACCCAGGACCGTACGAAGGCCGGCATCGAGGTGCAGCAGCTGATGAACGACCTGCTGCCGCTGCTGGAGACCGTGAGGCCCGCCGAACTCAACGCCACTCTCTCGGCGTTCGCCACCGCGCTGGAGGGCCGCGGCGACCGGATCGGCGACAACCTCACCCGGGTCGAGGAATACCTGCGGCAGCTGAACCCGCATCTGCCCTCCCTCCAGGAGGACATCTCACGCTTCGCCGACGTCACCGAGGTGTACGGCGACGCGGCCCCCGACCTGTTGAGGGTCCTGCGCAACACCGTCACCACCAGCCGCACCCTGGTGGAGAAGCAGGACCGGCTGGCCGCGGCACTGCGCTCGACCGCGACCGTCGCGGGCACCGGGCGGGGCTACCTCGACGACAACGGCGACCGGCTGATCACCCTGGGCCGGGTCTCCCGCCCCACTCTGGAGCTCCTCGCCCGCTACTCCCCCGAGTACCCCTGCCTGCTGAACGGCTTGGTCCGCCAGGATCTGGCCTCTCAGGAGGCGTTCCGGGGCGGTCGGATGCGGATCACCCTGGAGGCCGTCCGCCCGCAGGACGCGTACCGGCCCGGCGAGGAGCCGCGGTACGCCGAGCGGTCGGGGCCGAACTGCCGGGGCCTGCCCCATCCGCAAGTGCCCGGAACGAAACCGAAACTCAACGACGGTACGTCCTCCGGTGGTTCGGGCGGCGGCCCGCCCGGAGGGGTCAACATGTCCGCCACCGCGGCCGAACAGCGGGCCGTCGACCTGCTCCTGGCCCCCGTCATGGGCGTGTCCGCGGACCGGGTGCCGCCCGTCGCCACCCTGCTGTTCGGGCCGCTGGCCCGCGGAACGGCGGTGAGCGTCGCATGAGGACCACACGGGCCCGGCAGACGGCCGCCCCGCTGCTCAAGTTCAGCCTCTTCGCGCTGGTCACGATGGTGGCGACGGCCCTGCTCGCCGCCACCATCGTCAACGTCTCCTTCACTCGAAAGCACACGTACCACGCGGTGTTCAGCGATGTGACAGGTCTGGAGGACGGCGACGACATCCGGGTCGCCGGGGTGCGGGTCGGGGAGGTCGAGGGCATCCGGATCAAGGACCGGACGCTGGCGGAGGTCACCTTCACCGTGGCCGCGAACCGTCCCCTGCTCACCAGCACCCACGCGGTGGTCCGCTACCGCAACCTCGTCGGGCAGCGGTACATCGCGCTGACCGAGGGCGCGGGCGACGGCACCCGGCTGCCGCCCGGCGGCACGATCCCGCTGCGGCGGACCCAGCCGGCGCTGGACCTCAACGTGCTGCTGGACGGCTTCAAGCCGCTGTTCGCCGCGCTCAGCCCCCACGACGTCAACCAGCTCGCCACCGAGATCGTCAAAACCCTCCAGGGGGAGGGCGGCACCGTGAACAGCCTGCTCGCGCACACCGCATCGCTCACCTCGACCCTCGCCGACCGCGACCAGCTGATCGGCTCGGTGATCGACAACCTCAACACCGTGCTGGCCACGCTCGACAAGCGCGGGGCCCGCTTCTCCGCGCTGCTCACCCAGCTGCGCCGGGTCATCTCCGGGTTGTCCGCCGACCGCAAACCCATCGGGGAGTCCCTGGTGAGCATCGGCGGCCTCGCCCAGGCCACCTCGGGGCTGCTGAAGGACGCGCGTGGGCCGCTGAAGGACGACATCGCCGAGCTGAGTGAGCTCACCGGAACGCTCAACAGGAACGAGAAGACCGTGGAGGGTGTGCTGAAGCGGCTGCCGAACAAGCTCAACACGCTGACGGGGACCGCGTCCTACGGCTCGTGGTTCAACTTCTACCTCTGCGACTTCGACGGCCGCATCGTGCTGCCCAAGACGCGGCAGGTGCTCACCCCGGAGATGCACGTGGCGCAGGCGAGGTGCGGCCGATGAGCATCCGTGTCCCGCGAAGGGGCCGGCGCCCCGAACCCCTGTTCAAGGTGCGCGTGCTGCCACCGAAGCTGCCGGCGATCCGGTGGCGACGGCCACGGCTGAAGCCGTTCAGTGAACGGAATCCCGTCGTGATCGGTGCCGTCGGGCTCACCGTGCTGGCGTTGCTGACCGTGGCCGCGTTCAACGCCGACAGCCTGCCGCTGATCGGCGGCGGGCGGACGTACAGCGCGGCCTTCTCCGAGGCCGGCGGACTCAAGCCGGGCGACGAGGTGCGGATCGCCGGGGTCAAGGTCGGCAAGGTCGAGGACGTCGACCTGGACGGCGACCACGTCAAGGTGACGTTCAAGGTCAAGGGCGACCCCGCGTTCGGCACCGGGACCGGCGCGGCGATCAGGGTCAAGACCGTCCTCGGCGCCAAGTACCTCGCGCTGCAGCCGAAGGGGCCCGGCCAGTTGAAACCCGGCAGCGAGATCCCGATCGCGCGGACGGTGTCGGCGTACGACGTCGTGCAGGCGTTCAGCGACCTGACCACCACGACGGAGCAGGTCGACATCCAGCGGCTGGCCAAGGCGCTGGACACCATCTCCACCACCTTCCAGGACTCGCCCGCGGAGGTGCGGGCCTCCATCAGGGGACTGTCGAGGATCTCCAAGACGATCGCCTCGCGCGACAAGGCGCTGCGCGACCTGCTCGACCACGCCAACGGGGTCACCAAGGTGCTGGCCGGCCACACCAAGGACTTCTCCGCGCTGGTGAAGGACGGAGACAAGCTGTTCCAGGAGATCACCAGGCGGCGCGCGGCGATCCACGCACTGCTCAAGAGCTCCGCCCGGCTGGGCATCGAACTGTCCGGCCTGGTCCAGGACAACCGCAAGGAGATCGGGCCCGCCCTGAAGAACCTCAACACCTTCGTCACGATGCTCGAACGCAACCAGGCGAGTCTCGACCGCAGCGTCGAACTGCTCGCGCCCTACGTCCGTGTCTTCACCAACACCCTCGGCAACGGCCGCTGGTTCGACTCCTACGTGCAGAACCTGGTCGCCGCCCCGGTCGTGCCGCGCACGGGAGGCTCACGATGACCGCACGCTTCCCCTTCCGCCGCTTCCCCGTCCGGCGCACCCTGGCGCTGCTCACGGCGCTCGCGGTGCTCGCCGCGCTCGCCGTCGTGCTGTGGCCGCGCGCCGAGACTGTCCGCGTCACGGCGTACTTCCCGCGCACCGTCGGCATCTACCCCGGCTCGGACGTCCGCGTCCTCGGCGTGCGCATCGGAAAGGTCGAGGAGATCACCCCGGAGGGCGGCCGGGTGCGGGTGGAGCTGTCGTACGACGCGGGGCGCAAGGTCCCCGCGGGCGCTCAGGCCGCCATCATCAACTCCTCGGTGGTCAGTGACCGTTATGTGCAGCTGCTGCCGGTGTACCGCAAGGGCCCGGTGCTGCGGGACGGAGACGTCATCCCCGCTTCCCGCACGGCCGTCCCCGTCGAACTGGACCGGATCTTCGACAGCCTGTACACCACCGCCGACGCGCTCGGCCCGAAGGGCGCGAACAAGGACGGCTCCCTGTCCCGGCTGCTCGGGGTGAGCGCGGACAACCTCCAGGGCCAGGGCGCGGACCTCAACCAGACGGTCGAGGACCTCTCCCAGGCGGTCACCACGCTGTCCGACGGGCGGGGCGACCTGTTCGGCACCGTACAGAACCTGCAGGTGTTCACCGCCGCCCTGGCCGCCGACGACAAGAACGTGCGGTCGTTCAACGCCGATCTCGCCAGGGTGGCCAGGCAGCTCTCCGGAGAGCGCGCCGACCTCGCGGCGGCGCTGAAGCACCTGGCGAAGGCGCTCGGGGACGTGTCCGACTTCGTGAAGAACAACAAGGAATCGCTGACGAAGGACGTCCGGGGCCTCAGCAGGGTCACCAAGGTCCTCGTCACCCAACGCGCCGCACTGGAGGAGCTGTTGACGGTCGCTCCCACGGGCCTGTCGAACCTGGCCAACGCCTACAACTCGGCCGCCGGCACCCTCGACACCCGCAACAACCCGCAGAACCCGCAGGATCCGGCGTCGCTGCTGTGTTCCCTGCTGCGGACGACCGGCGACGAGGGCGGCCGGAACCCCGACTGCGAGGAACTGCACAAGCTCTTCGACTCGCTGCCCGATCTGCCGGCCGCCCCGGCGGTCCCGGCCGGCCAGGGCACCGTCGACCGGACACTCGGTGGAATCCTGGGGGCCCGGGCATGAGCGGGCCGTGCCGGGGCCGCGTGGTGGCGGCGTGGACGGCGGCCGGTTCACTGCTGCTGTCCGGCTGTGGTTTCAACGGCTGGTACGACATCCCGCTTCCCGGCGGAGCCGCGGCGGACGGCCACGCCTACCACGTCACCGTCGAGTTCAGGGACGTACTCGATCTGGTGCCGCAGTCCGCGGTCAAGGCGAACAACGTGACGGTGGGCGCGGTCGAGAAGGTGGAGCTGGACGGCTGGCACGCGCGGGTGCGGCTGCGCGTGGCCGACTCGGTGAGGCTGCCGGCCAACGCGGTCGCCGGCCTGGAGCAGACCAGCGTGCTCGGCGAGAAGTACGTGGCACTGTCCGCTCCGGCGGACACCCCGTCCACCGGGCGGCTCCGCGACGGCGACGTGATCCCGCTGTCCCGCAGCGGCCGCAACCCGGAGATCGAGGAGGTGCTCTCCGCCCTGTCCGCCCTCCTCAACGGCGGCGGAGTGGCGCAGCTCAAGACGATCACCGTGGAGCTGAACAAGGTCCTTGAGGGCCGTGAGAACCGGGTCAAGTCCCTGCTGAAGGAACTCGACACGTTCCTCGGCGGCTTGGACGGGCAGCGCGCGGAGATCGTCCGCGCCCTCGAGGGCATCGACCGGCTGGCCAAACGGCTGGGGGACGAGAAGAAGACGATCGCCGAGGCCGTCGAGGCGATCCCGCCCGCGCTGAAGGTCCTCGCCGACCAGCGCCGCGACCTGACGAGGATGCTCACCGCACTGTCCAGGCTGGGCATCACCGGCACCAAGGTCGTCAACGCCTCGCGGGACGACACCGTCGCCAACCTCAAGCAGCTGCGCCCGATCCTGGAGCAGCTGAACAAGGCCGGCAACGACCTGCCCGACTCGCTGGAGCTGCTGACCACCTACCCGTTCCCGCGCAACGCGACGGACGCGGTGAAGGGCGACTACGTCAACCTGATGATCACCGCCGATCTCGACCTGGCGGGCATCTACGGCAACCTCACCGACGAGTCCGGCAAGGGTGGTGGCTCCGGGAAGCAGCCGGGCCCGGCGCCCTCGCTGTCGGACCTGCCGAGCCCGCCGGCGCTGCCGAGCCTGCCAGGCGTGCCGGTGCCCACCGCGGTGCCCACCGCGCTGCCGAGCGCCCCGGGCCTGCCGAAGGCGCCGAAGCCGACCGGCCGGTCTTCGCCGCCCGCGGGCGGCGGCGATGTGCTGTGTCCGCCGGTCTGCACCGTGCGTCACAGCGCCCCGGGCACCGCGCACCGTTTTCCGCCGGGAGTCGACCTCGCGCTCGCCGAGCTCATGCTGAAGGGGATACAGCCGTGATCACACGTGCGGTCAAGGCCCAGCTGCTCGCTTTCGCCACCATCACCGCCGTCGGGGTGTCGTACGTGGGCGCCACGTACACGGGCCTGGTCGACAGCGTCCTCGGCCGCGGCTACACCGTCCGTGCCGACTTCGCCGACTCCGGGGGCGTCTTCCCGGGCGCCGAGGTCACCTATCGCGGGGTGCCGGTGGGCCGGGTGGGTGATCTGCGGCTGACCGGATCGGGGGTGTCGGTGGCGCTGCGGATCGAGGACGGCGCGCCGCGGATCCCGGCCGACACTCTGGCGGTGGTCGCCAACCGGTCGGCAGTCGGAGAACAGTACGTCGACCTGCAGCCCAGGCGGTCCGACGGGCCGTATCTGCGGGACGGCAGCCCCATCCCGCGCAGCCGCACCCGGACCCCGCTGCCTGTCACCGACCTCGTCCTCAGCCTGGACCGGCTGGTCAACTCGGTCGGCAAGGAGGATCTGCGCACCACCGTGGACGAGCTGGGCAAGGCCTTCGCCGGCACCGGACCGCACCTGAGCCGCCTGGTGGACTCCGGGAACGCGCTCGTCGAGTCGGCGTCCGGTTCCCTGCCGGAGACGGTCTCCCTGATCGAGGACTCGCGAACGGTGCTGAAGACGCAGGCCGACCAGGGTTCGGCCATCAAGTCGTTCTCCCGCGACCTGGCAGCGCTCACCGAGCAGTTGAAGTCGAGCGACGGGGACCTGCGGCGGCTGATCGGCAACGCGGCGCCCGCCGCCGAGCAGATCGACTCCCTGCTGAAGTCCACCCGGCCGCACCTGCCGGTCCTGCTGGCCAACCTCATCAGCGGCGGCCAGGTCACTCTGGCCCGGCTGCCAGGCGTGGAGCAGGCCCTGGTCACCCTCCCGGTGACGGTGGCGGGCAGTCACACAGTCGTGCCCGGCGACGGCACCACCCACTTCGGGCTGGTGGTGAACGTCGACGACCCTCCGGCCTGCACCCAGGGCTACGGCACCCGGCACCGCGACCCCGCCGACACCAGCAGACGTCCGGCGAACACCGACGCCCGCTGCACGGCGCCGCGCGGCGGCAAGACGTCCGTGCGCGGAGCGCAGAACGCCCCTGGTGCGCGGGCCGGTTCGGGCGGTGCCGACCGGGCCGTCCACGTCGCCCCGTACGACCCGGAGACCGGCACCGCCGCCGGCCCGGACGGGACGCCCGTCGAGATCGGCTCGACGGGCGGCGAACGGGCCGTGTTCGGAAAGGATTCGTGGCAATGGCTGCTCGTGGGACCGATGGCATGAACCGGGGGCGCCGTGAAGCGCTGCTGCGCGCGGGGCTGGTCGCCGCGACCGTCCTGGTGACCGCGCTGTCCGTCTGGCTGGGGCTGCGGGTGGCCGACCAACGGGCGGCGGAGCAGCGCCGGCAGGACGTCCTGGCCGCCGCCCGCCAGTCGGCGCTGAACTTCACCTCGCTCGACTACCGGCACTACGCCCAGGACAGCCGGAACGTGCTGCGCGGCGCCACCGGCGAGTTCAAGAAGCAGTTCGCCGCGCAGACCGATGAACTGACGAAGCTCGTCGCCCAGAACAAGTCGGTGTCCGAAGGGCAGGTCCTGGATGCGGGCATCGTGCGCTGCGACGAGCGCACGGCCCGGGTCCTGGTCGTCGCCGACAGCAAGGTGACCAACACCGCCGTACCCGAGGGTCAGGCGCGCACCTACCGGCTCCAGCTCGACCTTGTGCGTCAGGGCGGCCGCTGGCTGACCTCCGACGTCGAGTTCGTGGGATGACCGCGCCCGGCCGCGTCGCGCATCATCGCCTGCCGCGCACCACCAGGCACCACCAGTGAGGAGAAAGACCGTGGCGAACCCGACCACCCGAGTCCGCGGTGCAGGCTCCCCCGCCCGCCGCACCCTGACCGCGGCAGCCCGTGCGGCGGCCAAGCGCGCCCAGCGGCCGACAGCGGAGGAGAAGCGGGAGCAGGAGGAGCAGGGTACCCCTGTCGAGAAGGTCCCCTCCGGGCGCATGCTGCCCGTCGAGCCGCCGCCGGACGGTTGGGACGACCCGCTGGAGCCGTCCCCCGAGACCGCCGAGGAGGAACCGGAGCAGCGGGAGCCGACGTGGTGGTCCGGTCGGAGACTGCTCACCGTGGCGCTGTGCGTCCTCCTCGTGGCGGGCCTGGTCTCGGTCGCAGTGCTGGGGGGGCGGTACCAGGAAGGAAGGCGGGCGCAGCAGGCGCGCGGACAAGCGCTCGCGACCGCGCGGCAGGCGGCCCCGGTGGTGCTGTCGTACGACTATCGTCATCTGGACCGGGACTTCGCGCGGGCCCGCACCCACCTGACCGGCACCTTCCGCGACGAGTACCTGAAGACCACGAGGACGGTGGTCGGACCGACCGCGCGGAAGTACCACGCGGTGGTGAAGGCGACGGTGGCGGCACCCCCGGACGGCGGTGTCCCGGCTGCCTCGGTGGTGTCGGCCATGCCGGACCGGGCCGTCGTGCTGCTGTTCGTCAACCAGGTCACCCGGAGCACCCAGGTGTCCGGGTCCCGCGTGGATCTGAACCGGGTGCGGATGACACTGACCCGTACCGCGTCCGGCTGGAAGGTGAGTGCCGTGGACGCGCTCTGACCGACCCCGCAGGGCTCGTGGCACGATACCGGCGCCCAGGGCGTGTTTCGATCGAACCACTTGCACGTCAATGGTCCGCGCAGCACCGATCGGCATCGGCAGCGATCTCCACACGGACGGCCTCGGCGGACGCTCCCCGCGTCGGCGCGCCGCTGCGCGCCCGACGTTGTTGACTTCCTGGTATGCGCAGGCGCACGACAACATCCGGCAAAGACGGCTGCAGGGCCACGTGGCTGACCGGGCCGGCCGGCAGATGGCACGCGCAAGGCAGGCGCTTTGCGGCAAGTGCGGCGGGACGGTTGTGGGGGCGTCTCAGCGCGGCGGACTTCTTCGGTCATTCATTCCAGTTGTCGGCGCTCGCCTTCCTCTGCTTCTTCCCGTTTCTGATCCTCATCACCGCTGCGGTCGGCCAGGACGCGGCGAAGGTCCTGGCGGGATGGCTCGGGCTGAACCAACAGGCGGCCCAGGCCGTGTCCGCCCTTTTCAAACCAGGTCCTGGCTCGGGCACCCTCACCCTGGTGAGCGCGCTGTTGTTGATCGTGGGGGCGGTCGCCGTGGCCGGCACCCTTCAAAGCTGGTACCAGGTCCTCTTCGACGTCCCTGCACGGTGGTGGCGGGACCTCGCGGCTCGGCTCGCATGGCTGGCGGCGCTGGTCGCGTACGGCGCGGCACAGGCCGGGGTCGGCTCGGCGCTCGCATCGCTGCCCTTGAGGGGCCTGTCCGGTTTTGTCATGGCGCTGCTTTTCTGGTGGGGGACGATGCGGCTACTGCTCGACGGAACGGCCACCTGGCGCTTCCTGCTGCCCGCGGCCCTGGCCACCAGTGTCGGCTGGACAGGCCTCGGGTTGTTCTCCGCCCGTTACTTCTCCGCGACGATCGTGGCCAATGACCAGAAATACGGTCCCGTGGGCGTGGTCATGGTCATCCTGTCGTGGCTGGTGGCGGTGGGCGTGGTCATCCACCTCGGAGCCGTCGTGGGCCGCGAGTACGCCGAGCACCGCGCCGCTCGCTCCCAGTGCTGATGCCCGCGACCGTGCCGACCCAGTCGTCGGACGCGGATGCTCGTGGGGGCCACGCGCGTCGGCCTATCCGCGTTCCCCGTCGACCGGGCCCGGTCCTCGCCCGGTCGCTCCGCACCGGGGCAGCGCCAGCCGGAGCACGCGCGGCCAGTCGGCAGGTGGTCTGCTCGTGGGGGTCGGGGTGTGCCGGCGCGGGAGGCGGACCCGCAGGGCTCCCGGGGCGATGCGGCAGACCACGGGGGCGGGCAGGAGGACCGGCTCGCCGTCGATGCCGGCGGGAACCGTGGCCGCATCCGCTTCGACGACCACCTCCGGCGCGGTGATCCGGGTGACGCCCGACGAGTGGGGGCCACGCAGCAGATCTGCCGCCTGGGCGGAGTTGTCCACACGTACGCACAGCACGCCCAGCCGTCCGGAGTTCAGAGACTCCCGGCGCCCCGGGTGCAACGAGTCGACGGCACGCCGGTAGGGATTGTTGCTGACGAGCAGCGCCTGCAGACCGTCGGCCCGGAACGCTCCGGCCCGTATCCGCAGCCTGGGCGCCGTGGGACCCGTGAGGAGTCCGGGCAGCACCTGCAGGGTCGTGCGGAGTTTCTCGTCACGGTAGGCCGGGTCGCGGACCACGGCCGCGTACGTGCCGAAGGAGGCGTTGTTGACGAACACCCGATCGGCCGCGTACCCGAGGTCGACACGGACCTCGACGCCGTCGGTGAGCGCCTCCAGAGCGGCAGCCGGATCCTCGCGGTCGAGGCCGAGGTCGAGGGCGAAGTGGTTGCGCGTACCGGCCGGAATCACCAGGAAGGGCAGGTCGTGCCGGGCCGCGACCTCGGCGACCAGCGCCTGGGTGCCGTCCCCGCCCGCCACGGCCAGCAGGTCGGCTCCGTCGTCCACCGCACGCCGGGCCAGTTCCGCCACGTCCTGGTGGAGCCCGGGGTCCAGCAGGACGACGTCGGCGCCGGACGCTCCGGCCTTTTCCGCCAGCCCGAACCGGTCGACCTTGCCGCCGCCGGAGCGCGGGTTCATCAGGATCCAGGGGTGCCGAGGTGCCTCGGTGGGGCGCGGTGTACAGGCGCGCGCGGCAGCCGCGCCCGTTGGCGTCACCGCGATCCGTGCGGCCGCCACGGCCAGTACCAGCAGGCCCAGCGAGAGGCAGGCCGGTGCCAGCATGCCGTTCGCGGCGTACAGGGCCAGTACGGCGAGTGGCGACGTCACCGCCAGCAGCAGCCCCGTTGCCCGGACGACGCGGGCATACGCCACGGTCCACCACAGTGCGACGACGGTCAGAGTCAGTCCGGCGACTCCGGCCAACAGCCAGAACACGCTCTTCACACCCGCGGCCGCGAGCGGCAGGAGGACGGCGGCCAGCAGTGCGAGCAGGGCCAGACGGGCCCATGCGGCCTGCGCTCCACGGTGTCCTGCCGGTTGTTGCTCCGCCGGTCGTTCCCTGGCGGAGCCCGCATCCCCCGCCCGTGTCGCGTCCACCGTCTCTCCGTTCCGTCTCCTGGTGCCCTCTCCTGGCCCCTGCGGGATCGGCCCGATGCGCCCCGGCCGCGGCGGCCGTCGACGTGCTGCGCCTCACGGGACGCGCGGCGCTGGGCCGGCGGAGGCGGGGGGCTCCTCGGGGGGTGCCACGCACAGGGCCCAGATGATGGAGCCCGAGAAGGCGATCATCACGACCGA
>NZ_QFDQ01000279.1 GCF_003270085.1 Streptomyces triticisoli
CCCGCCACCCCGCCGACGGCCGGCACGGCGGCCCGGGGTCCCGGCCGGTACTCCGCCCGCAGCGCGCTGGTCTCGGCGCTGCTGGTCGCCGCGATGGCCGGGGCGGGCGTCTCGGCGGCGGCACTGCTGATGCGCGGCGGCGGCAACGGCGGCGGAAACAGCGGTGACACACCGACGGCTTCGGCGCCCCGGACAGCGGTGAGCACGTCGGCGAGCACCGCGCCCCGGTCGTCCGCGCCGTCGCCGTCGGCCGCTTCGCCGACCACCCCCGTTTCCACGGTCACCGTCACCCGGCCCGCCCCGCCCGCCGCCGACGGCCCCACCGTGCCCTCGGGCTACCACCTGGTCCGGGACCCGGCCGGCTTCACCCTCGCCGTACCGGACGGCTTCATCCGCAAGCCGCAGGGCGAGCGCGTCCTCTACCTGTCGCCGGGGGAAACCTTCCGCATCGGCATCAAGATCGCCGAGCCGGTGGACGGCGGCCCGCTCGCGGTGATGCGCCGCGCGGACGCCGCCGGACCGGTCGACAACCCCGGCTACCACGACGGCCGGGTCACCGGCACCACGCACCACGGACACCCCGCCGCCCTGTGGGAGTTCACCTGGGACGGCTTCAGCGCGGCGGAGGGCCCGCGGCACACCTACGACCTGTGCTGGGAGCAGGACGGGCAGATGTACGACGTGTGGGTGTCGGCGCCGGTCGGCGACCTGCGCGAGGCCAAGGAGCACTTCGACGTCGCGGTCGGTACTTTCACGCCCGGGTAGGGCCCAGGTCACGGGTCGGTGACCGCATGACCCCCTCAGTGGAGTCGACGGCGGGGGTCGCGATATGGATGGACCCATGAGCAACCACGGGGCTGCCCACTACGGGGCCGACGATCCGACGAGTTTCGCCTTGCAACCGCCGAATCCGCCGGGAGCGGTACCCCACCCGCACAACCCGTACGCCATGCCCGCACAGAACAGCGGCGACGGGCAGCCACAGGACCCAGGCGTCGGGCGGCTGATCGACGGGCGCTACCGGTTGCTCTCCAAGCTCGGCCACGGCGGCATGGGAACCGTGTGGCGTGCCAAGGACGAGACGGTGGACCGCGAGGTCGCCGTCAAGGAGCCCCGCATTCCCGACCACCTTCCCGAACGGGAACGCGCCAACGCCTTCGAGCGGATGCGCCGCGAGGCCCGCGCCGCTGCCCGGCTCGACCACCCCGCGGTCGTCAACGTCCACGATGTGGCCGTCGTCGACGGGCAGCCGTGGATCGTGATGGAGCTCGTGCAGGGCCGCTCGCTCGGCGCCGTCCTGCAGGAGGGCACGATGGACGCCCGCGAGGCGGCCCGGATGGGCCTCGCGGTGCTCGGCGCGCTCGAGGCCGCGCACGCGGCCGGCATCCTGCACCGGGACGTCAAACCGGACAACATCCTGCTCGGCAGGCACGACCGGATCGTCCTCACCGATTTCGGCATCGCCCAGATCGAGGGCGAGACCAACCTGACCGACACCGGCGGCTTCATCGGCTCCCCCGAGTACATCGCGCCGGAGCGGGTGCTGGGACAGCGGCCCGGCCCGGCCTCCGACCTGTGGTCGCTGGGCGTGGTGCTGTACGCGGCCACGGAGGGCGTCTCCCCGTTCCGCCGCAGCAACACCCCGGCCACCCTCCAGTCGGTCCTCAACGCCACGCCCGCGCCGCCGGCCGCCGCGCAGGGCCCGCTCGCCGAGGTCATCAACGGCCTGCTGCACAAGGACCCGGCCCACCGGCCGGACGCCGCCCGGGTGCGCGCCATGCTGGAGGCCGCCGCCGCGCCGCCCGCGCCGGCGCCCACGCAGGTGGTGCGGTACGTCGACGGCAAGGGGCCTGCCCTCAGGCTCGGCCGCAACGCATGGCTCGGGCTCGGCGCCGCGGCCGTCGCGGTGGTGGTGACGGCGTACGTCCTGATCGCGCGCCCGTTCGCGGGGCCGCTGCCCGAGGGCTGGAAGACCCACCACGAGAAGGAGCTCGCCGCGACGCTCGCCGTGCCGAAGGACTACCAGAGGTGGGTGCCGGACCCGGAAAGGAGCAAGAAGCGCTACGTGCGCTACGCCGACTGGAGCGGCAGCATCTCCGTCAAGCTGAATCTGGTGAAGAAGTCCGATGACGACGGAGACAACATCAAGGATTCGGCCGCTGCCCAGATGTACCACGACAACGGCGCCTTCAAGGAGTCCGGCAACTACGACCTCGACATGCCCGAGAACCCGACGACCCACCCCAAGGAGTCGACATACCACGGCAAGCAGGCCGCCGAGAACACGGTCATCTACACCACCGACGACAGCGATGACCCGATGCCGCGCGAGCTGAGGTTCTTCTACTACAAGAACTCCGCGGGCGACCTGTACGTGCTCACCGTCGACTACCCCGGCAAGGGCGACTTCACCGAACGCGGCCGCGAGGTGGCGCAGACCGCCATCGCCAACCTGGACATCGACCGCCTGTGACAAGGCCCTGATCAGGGCCTTTGCTGCCAGTGATCACTGGCAGCCTGTGAGCACTCGGTGAATCCTCATTACCGACGGGTACACAAAGCCGCCGGTGCGGCATACCCTGCGCTCCATGACGGACGCGCAGGCCCCGGTGAAGACCGGCACGAATCCCCTGGCCCCCGCCCCCGCGGGGGTCCGCACCGCCGCCGACGTGGTGACGCCCGAGCTGGTCGCCCGGCTCACCAAGGGCGTCGTCGGGTCCGGCCGGACCGCCAACCACACGCCGTTCACCGGGAGGACCCTCGCCGACCTGCCCGAGTCCACCCCCGAGGACGTGGCCCTCGCCTTCGAACGGGCCCGCGCCGCGCAGGCCGTCTGGGCGCGGATCCCCGTACGGCGGCGCGCGGCCGTCCTGCTCCGCTTCCACGACCTGGTCCTGGAACGCCAGGCCGAGGTCCTCGACCTGATCCAGCTGGAGACCGGCAAGGCCCGCCTGCACGCGCACGAGGAGGTGCAGGCCGTCGCCGTGGCCGCCCGGCACTACGGCCGCCGCGCCGCCGCGTACCTGCGGCCCAAGCGGCACACCGGCGCCATCCCGGTCCTGACGAAGGTCACCGAACTGCGCCACCCGCGCGGTGTCGTCGGCCAGATCGCCCCCTGGAACTATCCCCTGGAGCTGTCGGTCGGCGACGCGCTTCCCGCCTTCGTCGCGGGCAACGCGGTGGTCATGAAGCCGGACACGGAGACCTGCCTCACCGCCCTGTGGGCCCGTGACCTGCTGATCGAGGCCGGGCTGCCCGCCGAGGTGTTCCAGGTGGTCATCGGCGACGGCCCGGTCGTCGGCCCGGAGGTCGTCCAGCACGCCGACTACGTCTCCTTCACCGGCTCCACCCGCACCGGCCGCGAGGTCGCCCAGGGCGCCGCCGCCCGCCTGGTCGGCGTCTCCCTCGAACTCGGCGGCAAGAACGCCATGCTGGTCCTGCAGGACGCCGACATCGAGAAGGCGGCGGCGGGAGCGGTCCGCGCCTGCTTCTCCTCCGCCGGCCAACTGTGCATCTCCATCGAGCGGCTGTACGTCCACGAGGCGATCGCGGACGCCTTCCTCGAACGCTTCGCCGCCCGTACCAGGGCGATGCGGCTCGGCACGTCGCTGGCGTACGGCGCCGACATGGGGTCCCTGGTCGGCGAGCGGCAGCTTCAGGCCGTCACGCGGCACGTGGAGGAGGCCGTCGCCAAGGGCGCCAAGGTGGTCGCGGGCGGTGTCGCCCGCCCGGACATCGGCCCCTACTTCTACGAGCCGACCATCCTCGACGGCGTCGAGGCCCCCATGTCCGTGTGCACCGAGGAGACCTTCGGCCCGGTCGTCTCCCTCTACCGCTTCACGACCGACGACGAGGCCGTCGAGCGCGCCAACTCCACGCCGTACGGCCTGAACGCGTCGGTCTGGACGAAGGACGCCCGCCGTGGCCGTGAGGTCGCCGCCCGGCTGCGTACCGGCACGGTGAACATCAACGAGGGCTACGCCCCCGCCTACGGCAGCGTCCAGTCGCCGATGGGCGGCATGAAGGACTCCGGCCTCGGCCGCCGGCACGGCTCCGAGGGCATCCTCAAGTACACCGAGGCCCAGACCCTCGCCCACCAGCGGCTGCTGCCCATGGCCCCGTCGCTCGGCATGGACGACGAGAAGTACGCGGCGTTCATGAGCCGCAGCCTGAGGCTGATGAAGGCGCTCCGCTTCCGCTAGACAGCACCCCGTTCAGGCAGCACCCCGTTCCCGATGAGGAGAGCACGTGTCTCAAGACGGCTACGACTACGACGTCATCGTCGTGGGCTCCGGATTCGGCGGCTCCGTCAGCGCACTCCGCCTGACGGAGAAGGGCTACCGGGTGGGCGTGCTGGAAGCCGGCCGCCGCTTCACCCGCGAGAGCCTGCCGAAGAACTCCTGGGACCTGAAGAACTACCTGTGGGCCCCGAAGCTCGGCATGTACGGCATCCAGCGCATCCACCTGCTCGGCAACGTCATGGTGCTGGCCGGCGCGGGCGTCGGCGGCGGCTCCCTCAACTACGCCAACACCCTCTACGTACCGCCGAAGGCCTTCTTCGACGACCCCCAGTGGCGGGACATCACCGACTGGCAGGAGGAGCTGAAGCCGTACTACGACCAGGCCCAGCGCATGCTCGGCGTGCGGCTCAACCCGACGATGACCCCCTCCGACGTCCATCTGAAGGCGGCGGCGCAGCGGATGGGTGTCGGCGACACCTTCCACATGGCGCCGGTCGGGGTGTTCTTCGGCGACGGCAAGGACGCCGACGGCAAGGCGAGGGCGAAGGCGGGGGAGCGGGTCGCGGACCCCTACTTCGGCGGGGCGGGCCCCGACCGCAACGCCTGCACCGAGTGCGGCGAGTGCATGACGGGCTGCCGGCACGGCGCGAAGAACACGCTGAACGAGAACTACCTCCACCTCGCCGAGAAGGCCGGCGCGGTGGTCCACCCCATGACGACGGTCGTGTCGGTCACGGACGACTCGCGGGGCGGCTACGCGGTCGCCACACTCCCCACCGACAACAGGAAGAAGGGCGCGGGCCGCCTCTTCACGGCACGCAGGGTGGTCCTGGCGGCCGGGACGTACGGCACCCAGACGCTGCTGCACCGCATGAAGGCGAGCGGCCGGCTGCCGCACCTCTCGCCCCGGCTGGGCGAGCTGACCCGTACCAACTCCGAGGCGCTGGTGGGCGCCCAGACCGACAACCGGCGCTACCGCAAGGCGACCGGCAAGCCGAAGGCGGACTTCACGCGCGGAGTCGCCATCACGTCCTCCATCCACCCCGACGAGAACACCCACATCGAGCCGGTCCGCTACGGCAAGGGCTCCAACTCGATGGGCGGCCTGTCGATCCTGCAGGTCCCGTACGCCGAGGGCTCGTCCAGGGTCGCGGCCTGGCTGCGGAACGCGGCCCGCCATCCGGTGCTCGTCCTGCGTTCGCTGTCGAACCGCCGGTGGTCGGAGCGCACGATCATCGGCCTGGTGATGCAGTCCCTGGACAACTCCCTGACGACGTACCTGAAACCGGACGGCGTCGGCAAGGGCCTGCTCACCGCCCGCCAGGGCCACGGCTCGCCCAACCCCAAGCAGATCAGGGCCGCCACGGAGGGCGCCACCGCGCTCGCCGCCGAGATCAACGGCTTCGCCGGCTCCAACGTGGGCGAACTGATGGGCACCCCGCTCACCGCGCACTTCCTCGGCGGCTGCCCGATCGGCGCCTCCCGCGAGACGGGCGTCATCGACCCGTACCACCGCCTCTACGGCCACCCCGGCATCTCGGTCGTGGACGGCGCGGCGGTCTCGGCGAACCTGGGCGTGAACCCGTCCCTGACCATCACGGCCCAGGCCGAGCGGGCGATGTCGTACTGGCCCAACAAGGACGAGACCGACCCGCGCCCGCCGCAGGGAGCGGCGTACGAGCGTCTGAAGCCGGTGGAACCCCGGACCCCGGCGGTCCCGGCGGACGCCTTCGGCGCACTGCGGCTGCCGTTCCTGGGGATGCCTGCGGTGCCGCCGAAGAAGTGACCGGAGGGGGAACGCGGAGAAGAAGGCGCGGAGAAGAAGAGAAGGACCTGCGTCCCCCTCCTGACGCAGGTCCTTCTCTTCAGCTTCTTGCGCAGGGCTCCACGACACGTCGCGCAGAGCCCTGCGAGCCATGTGGCGCGTTACGCGGCCGCATCCGCCTTGCGACGGCGCACGACGAACAGCGCACCGGCACCGACGACGACAGCGAGACCGCCGACGAGGCCGATGGTCGGCACCATGGAGTTGGAGCCGGTCTCGGCGAGGCTGCCGGTGACCTGCTGGGTGTTGTTCTTGTTCGGCTTCTCGGTGGGAACCGGGAGCCTGCCGCCTTCCTGCGGCTTGGTTCCGTCCGTGTTGGTGCCGGCCTTGACGATCTGGAGGGTGTAGTGCGTCTGGTCGATGCCGACGCAGTTCTCCTCCTCGTCGAAGTAGAGGCCGCCGCCGATGGTCAGGCCCTCACCGATCGGCGCGTTGGCCTTGACGTTCACCCGGAGCTGGTAGTTGAGCGTCTGGCCGGCGCTGATGTCGGCGAGGTCGAGGAAGCCGAAGGAGTAGCCCTCGTCGTCCGTGATGTCGAACCAGGTGCCGTTGTACTTCACCTGGAGCTGGACCTGGCTGGCCTTGAACGCGTTCTCGGCGTCCGGGTCGCTGGGGCCGACACCCGCGTAGAAGAGGACGTCCTTGACGCCGGTCTTCGTCGGGTTCTTGACCGTGAGTGTGAAGGGGTGCCAGCCGCTGCCCACCGCGATCTTGCCGGGCAGGCCCTTGAGCTGGGCGTCCAGCTTGGACTTGTAGTCCGCGTTGTCGTCGCAGAACAGCGGCTCTTCTTCTTCCTCCTCCTCGGGGGATTTGGTCTCCTCCGGGGCGGAGGAGCTCGGCGCCGGCTTCTCGGGCGTCTCCTCGGGGGTCGACTTCTCGGGGGACTCGGTCGCCTCGGGGGACTCGGTGGTCTCGGGGGACTCGGTCGCCTCGGGGGACTCGGTGGCCTCGGGGGACTCGGTCACCTCAGGGGACTCGGTGGCCTCGGGGGACTCGGTCTCCTCAGCCCTGAGGCTGGAGTTCTGCGGGAGGTTCTCGGACGCGAACGCGGCCGGAGCCGACAGCAGCGCCAGGGGGGCTATCACGGCCGTCGCGGCGGCGGCTGCCATGGCACGGCGAAGTTTCATGCAGACCTCGGTAAGTCGGTGCGTACTGCGGCGACGCAGCACGAACGTTGGAGAGGCCTCCGCGTGTGGGGCCGCGGGTTGTGGCCTGGTTCTGCTGGTGTGACCGAGGAGGCGGATGAAAGGTTGCGCTGTCCCTGACAGAATTTTTATGTGGCATGAGTCACGCACGGCGGATCCATGGGCGGACCGGCCCGCCGGCCGGCCCCGGGCGTCCCCGGAGCCGACCGTCATCCGAGTGACCGGGCTGCTGTCCCCTGCCGTCCGCTCACTTCCCTGGAGCGAGGTCCCACGGCGCGCGGCGTGATCCGCACGCCTCGTCGCTCCGGAGAGCCACACGTGCTTCTTTCGGGCCCGCCCCTGGCCGGCACGGGCACCGAGGACAACTAGACCGAGAACAACAAGGCGGCGTACTCGGCGGTCACGCGCCGTACGGGTGAGACCCGGGCCGGGTTCAGGCCCTGCCGCGGCACAGTTCCAGCAGGGTCATCGCCAGGGTCGTGCCCGGCTTGCCCAGGGCTTCCCTGTAGTGGCCGAGGATCTCCATCTCGCGGGAGAGGTTCACGCGCCGGCCGCCGGAGGCGATCCGGGCCTCCTGGATGACGGCGGAGACGGCCATGCGTTCCTGGATCAGGCCGATGATCCGGTCGTCGAGCGCGTCGATGCGCTCCCGGGCACCGGTGATCACGTTCGCGGCCTCGTCGGTGCGGGCGACATCCGCAGCAGTAGCTGCTGATGTCTTCGTCTCAGCTGCGGTGACGGTCATCTCGGGGGCTCCTCACTGGGTGGGTGGGGTGCCCCGGAACGGCAAGGACCGGAGAAACGACAGGCGCCCCGGACCTTGTCGGCCCGGGGCGCCTGGGAAGTCGCTTGACGTTGGCTCAAGCAGCACGACCATGGCAGCCGGCGGGCCGGGTGCCATAGGTAAAGAGGAAGGTCGAGTGCGCGAGCATGGGTCCAGTATGCCACGGCGCCTTTCGTCCCGCCGAGTCGGGTGGTGGGTGGGCATAGGCTGGGGGTCTGGGGCGGAGCCCCCAGGGACGGCACCTGACCCACGGCGCCCCGTTAGAATCGGTGGCTACAGACCCCGCCCAACCGCCGGAAGGCACCCCGTGTCATCAGCGATCCCCGCTGCCACCGCCCCCGACACCGTTCTGGTCGTCGACTTCGGCGCGCAGTACGCCCAGCTCATCGCCCGTCGGGTCCGCGAGGCCCGGGTCTACAGCGAGATCGTGCCGAGCACCATGCCGGTGAAGGACATGCTCGCCAGGAACCCGGCGGCGATCATCCTCTCCGGCGGACCCTCCTCGGTGTACGAAGAGGGCGCCCCCCGCCTCGACCGCGAGATCTTCGAGTCCGGCGTCCCGGTCCTCGGCATGTGCTACGGCTTCCAGCTGATGGCCCAGACCCTCGGCGGAACCGTGGACAACACCGGCGCCCGCGAGTACGGCCGTACCGAGCTGACCGTCTCCAAGCCCTCCTCCACCCTCTTCGAGGGCACCCCGGCCGAGCAGGCCGTGTGGATGTCGCACGGCGACGCCTGCTCCGCCGCCCCCGAAGGCTTCTCCGTCACGGCCTCCACGGACGTCGTCCCGGTCGCCGCGTTCGAGAACGACGAGAAGAAGCTGTACGGCGTCCAGTACCACCCCGAGGTCCTGCACTCCACGTACGGCCAGCAGGTACTGGAGCACTTCCTGTACCGCGGCGCGGGCCTCAAGCCGGACTGGACCACGGGCAACGTCATCGGGGAGCAGGTCGCCGCGATCCGCGAACTGGTCGGCGACAGGCGGGCGATCTGCGGACTGTCCGGCGGCGTGGACTCGGCGGTCGCCGCCGCCCTCGTCCAGAAGGCCATCGGCTCCCAGCTGACCTGCGTGTACGTCGACCACGGCCTGATGCGGAAGGGTGAGACCGAGCAGGTCGAGAAGGACTTCGTGGCCGCGACCGGCGTCCAGCTGAAGGTCGTCGACGCCGAGGAGCGCTTCCTCACCGCGCTCAAGGGGGTCACCGACCCCGAGGAGAAGCGGAAGATCATCGGCCGCGAGTTCATCCGGGTCTTCGAGCAGGCCCAGGCGGAGATCGTCGCGGACGAGGGTCCGGCGGTGGAGTTCCTGGTCCAGGGCACGCTCTACCCGGACGTGGTCGAGTCCGGCGGCGGCACCGGCACCGCCAACATCAAGTCGCACCACAATGTGGGCGGCCTGCCCGAGGACCTCGAGTTCAAGCTGATCGAGCCGCTGCGCCAGCTGTTCAAGGACGAGGTCCGCATGGTCGGCCAGGAGCTCGGCCTGCCGGAGGAGATCGTCCATCGCCAGCCGTTCCCGGGCCCCGGCCTGGGCATCCGGATCGTCGGCGAGGTCACCAAGGAACGCCTGGACCTGCTGCGCGAGGCCGACGCCATCGCCCGCGAGGAGCTGACGGCGGCAGGCCTGGACCGGGACATCTGGCAGTGCCCGGTGGTGCTGCTCGCGGACGTACGGTCCGTCGGCGTCCAGGGCGACGGCCGCACCTACGGCCACCCGGTCGTGCTGCGCCCGGTCTCCTCCGAGGACGCCATGACCGCCGACTGGTCTCGTCTGCCGTACGACGTGCTCGCGAAGATCTCCACCCGGATCACCAACGAGGTCCGGGACGTCAACCGGGTCGTGCTCGACGTGACCTCGAAGCCCCCGGGGACGATCGAGTGGGAGTGACCCCCTCTTTCGAGGAGCTCGTTTAAGCGGCTGAGGGGCCAAGGGGCTCAGGTCCGCCTGAGAGTGCGCACCGGCTCTCCGGGCCTCCAGACCTGGACGACCAGATACGTGTCGTCCTCCACGTAGGTCCGTACGACCTCCGTCAACTCGGTGCGGAAGAGGTGGAACGGCTGCGGCGGGTCCACCTCTTTCACGTATGCCCCCTTCGCCTCGGGGTCCTCCACCTCGACCGCCCGCCCGGCGACCCGTACGTCACCGCCGGCCATCGTGGTGTCCGGCCCCGGATTCGCCTGCAGCGCGAACCTCGGATCCCGGCGCAGGTCGAGCGCCTTGAGCGAGCCCGGCATCATGCCGAGCCACAGTTCGCCGTGCAGGAAACGCACCTCCAGGCCGGTGGTGCGGGGGGATCCGTCCTTGCGCAGGGTCGCGAGAACGTGGTGCGTGAACACCCCGAAGCGCTGCTCGACGGCCGTGGCCAGAACGGGTTCCATCGCGGCAAAGGCCGCCCAGTTGGTTGCTGTGCCATGGGTTGCCGTGCCATGGGTTGCCGTGTCGTTGGTTGCCATGCGGTGAGTCTCGCGCCGATACCCGACACCTTCCGTCGAGATTTCGCGGAGCCGGGTCAACGCGGCGGTTCCGGCTTCACCCGCGCTGACCGGGCCGGACCGGACCTGGCGGCCGAGGGCGGGGTGGCATAGGGCACAATTCGCTGACGGCGTAGGGGTGTTGTCCGCGGACTGGCTGCGGGCTGACGGAGAAGGCGGGCATCGGGCGTGGCGGTGCAGGAAGCGAGAGACGGTGCGGCGGCTGCCCATGGGGGCGGCTGCACTTGTGGGGACTGCCCGCACGGGGCGCGTGCGGGACACCGGCGGGCCGTCGCCGAATTCCTCCTGAAACGGGACGAGTTCGCCGCCGGCCAGGGCCTGCCGGCGGCCGTGGCCCACTCGGCGTCGGCCTCCCGGCAGTGGGTCTCGGCGGAGTTGACCCAGTCGGCGGAACTCGTCGCCGAACGCGGCCGGGCCGAGGGACAGGCCTGGCTGGCCCGGCTGTGGCGCTGGACGGCGTACGCGGTGTGGGCGGCGGTCGTGCTGCTGCTTCTGGCGCAGGCGCTGACGGCCGTCGGCGCGGGCTGGAGCACCGCGCGGACGGCGGGACTGTTCGCGGCGGTCGTGGTGGGCGGTGCGCTGACCGCCGCCTCCTGGTTCCACCGGGCGCGCGGCGGGGCACTGGCCCCGGTCATCGGCGAGGACAACCGGCTGTCCACCTCGCGGGCGGTCGCCGCCGGGTGGGTGCTGTTCGTGGCGTACGCGGTGCTGGTCCTGGCGGGCCGACTGGCGGCAGCCTCGGACCACACGGAGCGCGACGCGCTGATCTCCGGGCTGGAACTGGCCCGGGGCGCCGGTGTGGTCACCGTGCTCGCCGTGGTGTGCGGGATCGCGGTCCTGGTGCGGCGGGTCGTCGGGCTGCGGGTGCAGGAGCAGCGGCTGCAGAAGGTGCGGGCGGACCGGCCGCGCGCGGCCGACCTGCTGACCGACGACGCGGGGCGGGGAACGTTCGCGGACATCCAGTACGTCGTGATCAGTGCCGTGGCCCTGGTGTTCGCGGCGGTGCGGCTGGCCCGGCGCCCCGACCAGTTGCCCGACCTGCCGTGGGGACTTGCGGTGGTGGTGCTGGTCTCGGCGGCGACCTACCTGGCGGGCAAGTACGCCGAGGGCGGGCGGCCGGTCGTCCTGTCGGTGGTCCGGGCCCGGGAGGCCGGTGACCTGGACGCGCCGATCCGCACCGGCGACGACATCGAGATCCGCGGCGCGGGCTTCGTCCCGCCCGGCGCGCAGGGGGCCGACCGGCTGGCACGGATGGTGGTCCGCATCGGCGCGGTCAACGTCCACGTGCCCCTGGTCCCGGTCACGGGCGGCTTCAGCAACCCCACGGACACGGCACTGACCGTGCCCGTCCCGGCGGAGGTGGAGCCGGGCCAGGTCGAGGTGCAGGTGGTGACGGCGGCGGGCGTGGAGACGAACCGGTACACGATCGACGTCATGGAGTGACGGCACGGAACGACGACACTTCCACCGCCCGGTGGATCGGACACCTCACGACAGACGGCCCGAAGTCACGCGGAAGCCGGAAAAACAGCTCTGTGGGGTTGAGCGGGTCCTGTCTTACATACGTATGGTCTCGTAAGGGGCACACCACGTAACGGCACAGCGGTGAGAGGCGGCTGGTAGTGATGACTCACAGTGTTCGCACGGATGCGCATATTGCGTATGCCGACCGGCGTGGAAACTGGCGCGACACCGCCACCCACTATGCCCTCCTCCCTCTCCGCGTCTTCCTGGGCATCACCTTCCTCTACGCCGGCCTCGACAAGCTCACCGACAGCGGCTTCATGCGGGACACAGGCCCTGGGGCGATCGGCGACACGATGCGCGCGGTCCGCGACTCCTCCGCCATCCCCGCCCTGGTCGACCTGGCCCTGAAGAACCCGGTCGGCTTCGGCTACGGCATCTCCCTCGCCGAACTGGCCGTCGGCCTCGGCATCCTCGTCGGCCTCCTCGGCCGTCTGGCCGCACTCGGCGGCGCGCTGATCTCCCTCAGCCTGTGGCTCACGGTCAGCTGGGCCAGCACCCCCTACTACTACGGCAACGACCTCGCCTACCTGATGGCCTGGCTGCCCCTCGTCCTCGCCGGCGCCCCGATGCTCTCCCTCGACGCCGCGTTGCGAGCGCGGCGTCGGCGACGGGTGGGGGAGTACGGGTAGCCGTCCGAGTCGCTCAGCCGGTCCCTTCCGCCGTCCCGGCCGGGTCGACGGTCGTGCGGCAGCCCCGGCGCCCGCGTATGGCCTTGGCCATGACTCCCACCGCGCCCGCCAGGCACAGGCCACCCACGACCAGGGGTATCACCAGGAACCACGGGGCCTTCCAGGCGCCACCCGCGTCTCCGGCGTAGACCACGCCCGCGCCGGTGAGGAAGACGCCGGCCACCAGCCTCCCGGGCTGGAACTCATGACGCAGCACGGCTCACCTCCGCCTGTCCCAGACCGACCTGGAGCTCGAGGTCCAGTGTCCCGGCGCCGCCCTTGCCGCCGGCCGTGGGGGGCAGCGTCACCTTCTGGTGCCGGCCCGGAGCCACGTCCACGTCCTGTGAGTTGTCCCCCGGCAGCTGGATGTCGCCGACCCCCACGTCGATGGTCGCCCGCACGGTCACGCCCGGCGGCACGATCACCCTCAGCCGGCCAACTCCCACCTGTGCCGTCGTCGTCACTGTCTCTCCCTTGCCGGGGCGTATCCGGGTCAGGTCGAGGGTGCCCTCCCCGGTACCGAGGTTGTACTTGCCCTGGACGTCCGCCGTCGCGGCAGGCTGCCACGTCCGGTGGGCCCAGTGCGTACTGATGTCCTTCGGAAGTGCCGCGGAGACGGCGAGCAGGGCCGCGGTGACCAGTGCCAGCAGTATCGAACCGGCGCCCGTCCGCCCCAGGAAGGCGCTCACCGCTATGCCCAGGCCGAACACGGCGAGCGCACAGGCCAGGCCGGTCTGCAGGCTGGTGCCCAGCGCATGGTCGTGCCAGGTCAGCCCGGTGCCGAGACCGCCGGCGAGCAGAGCCAGCAGGAAGACCCAGCCGCCGATCCCGCGCGGGCCGCGTGGACGGAGCGGCTTGGCGTACGTCGGACGTATGTCCTCGCTCTCGCGGAGGCCGAGGCCGATGTTGACGGCCGCGGTGACGTCCCGGTCCCGTGAGTCCGGCGGACCCCACAGGTAGCCCGTGCCGCCGACGTGGGTGCCGTCCTTGACGATCGGGTCGCGCCACCAGGAGGGGTGGGCGGCGGGCACCGGCGGCGCCTGCGGCTCCGGCGGGGCGTCGGCGACGGCCTGGGCGGCCAGGGGGTCGGGGTCGGGGGCGCCGCGGTGCTGCGACCAGTAACCGGCCCCCGCGAGGAGCAGGGACAGTACGACGCCGAAGGTCAGCACACTGGCGTTGCCCAGCATCGACAGGAATGCCCCGCAGCCGATCAGCGCGAATATCACGGCCGCCAGCGCCTGGCCGTCCACCCGGCCGGTGAGGAGCTTGCGCACCTCGTTCTCGTCCTCGTCCTCGTACGGCACGAAGAGCCAGGCGAAGCCGTAGAAGATGAGGCCGATCCCGCCGGTGGCGGCGAGCACGGACAGCGTGATCCGGAAGATCACCGGGTCCATGTCGCACTGTCGGCCCAGCCCGGCACACACCCCCGCGATCATCCTGTGCCGGCGCTCCCGCCGGAACCTCACGGCACCCTGGGCACCCTCGGCGCCCTCCGCGCCGGTCTCGGCTCCCGGCCCCGCCCCGGCCCGGGCGTCCGGGTCCGGCCGCGGCTCGGTGGGAGTGCCCGGCTGTTCCGCCGCCCCCGTGGTGCCCGTCATGTCTTCCTCCCCGGTCGGGTGGGCCTCGCCGGCCGTGCCCGGCCGTTCGTCCGCTCGCCGCGCGCTCACCCGCTCGTGCGCACGCGGCTCCTCACCCGCACTCGCGCCGGGCACGGCGTCCCGCGGCCCGGCGCCCGGAGCCGGGCGGGGGCCGGAGCCGGGGTCCGAGCCCGTCGCGGCATGCCGGTGATTCGTCATGCGTCCATGGTGACGGGCGCGCCGCCGCCGCGGCAGCCGGGACGACCCTGGGCGAACCCTGATTCGCCCCTGAGCCGTGGCCGGGGATGCGTTCGACCGGTCCGCCGGGCCGCGACCGAGGGGCGTTGTCGAAGATCAGGGGTGTCTCGGGGACGGACCCTGATGCCCCGGCCCGGCCGGCCGTGTGACCATCAGTGGCATGCCGGAAGCCGCAGCAGTGCCCCTCGACGACCCGCGGCCGCCGCGCAAGCTCTACCGCAGCAGTGACGGACGCTGGCTGGGCGGAGTGGCGCGGGGCCTCGCCGGGCACCTCGGGCTGCCCGTGGTCTGGGTGCGGCTCGTCTTCGTCGGCCTGTTCATGGCCGACGGACTCGGCGCCCTGCTCTACGCGGCCTTCTGGTTCTTCGTGCCCCTGGGCGTGGGCGGCGTCGGCGGCCAGAAGCCGCCGTCCCTCGTCATCACGGAGGCCTCACCGGACGGCCGCCGCAGAATCGTGGCCCGCAAGCCGGACAAGGGCCAGATCATCGCCCTGCTCCTCATGGTCGTCGTCGCGATGGCCTTCGTCGGCAGCGTCAATCTGGGCAACGGCGCCAAGGCGTACCTCCTGCCCGCCGTCCTCGTCGCCGCGGGCGTCGCCCTGGTCTGGCGCCAGGCGGACAACGCACGCCGGGCCCGCTGGATGGAGGTGGGCCGCCGTCGCCGCACGCTCACGCTGCTGCGCGCCGGTGCGGGTGTCCTGCTGGTCACGGCCGGCGTCTCCGCCATCTTCGTGCTGCAGGGGTCCGCCGCCCACCTCGGCTCGGTCCTCCAGGCGGCCCTCGCGGTCCTCGTCGGTATAACCCTGCTCGCCGGGCCGTACCTCGTGCGCATGACCCAGGACCTCTCCGAAGAGCGGTTGATGCGCATCCGCGCCCAGGAGCGCGCCGAGGTCGCCGCCCATGTCCACGACTCGGTGCTGCACACCCTCACCCTGATCCAGCGCAACGCGGACAACGCGGGCGAGGTCCGCCGTCTCGCCCGGGCCCAGGAGCGCGACCTGCGCGCCTGGCTCTACAAGCCGGAGGGCAACGGCAAGGACGAGGCCGACGAACCGGCCACCCTCGCCGAAGCGGTCAAGCGCAACGCCGCCGAGGTCGAGGACAAGCACGGCGTCCCCATAGAGGTGGTCGTGGTCGGTGACTGCCCGCTCGATGAGCGGATCAGTGCCCAGATGCAGGCCGCGCGGGAAGCCATGGTGAACGCCGCCAAGTACGGTGGCGAGGGCGGCACCGTCCAGGTCTACGCCGAGGTCGAGGGCAGGGTGGTCTTCGTGTCCGTCCGGGACCGCGGACCCGGCTTCGACCTCGACGCGATACCCGCGGACCGGATGGGCGTCAGAGAATCGATCATCGGCCGTATGGAACGCAACGGGGGGACGGCCCGGCTGCGGACCGTGCCGGACGGCGGCACGGAGGTCGAGCTGGAGATGGAGAGGGCGGAGAACACGTGTTGAACGACCCGACCGAGACGAACAGTACGGCCGGAGCGGAGACGACGGGGGAGGGCGGGCGGCACGTGCGCGTGGTGCTCGTGGACGACCACCGCATGTTCCGCACCGGGGTCCAGGCCGAGATCGGCCAGACCGAGCAGACCGGCGTGGAGGTCGTCGGGGAGGCCGCGGACGTCGACCAGGCGGTCACGGTCATCACCGCGACCCGCCCCGAGGTGGTCCTGCTCGACGTCCACCTGCCCGGCGGCGGCGGAGTGGAAGTGCTGCGGCGCTGCGCCGCGCTGACGGCCGACACCGAGCGGCCCGTGCGCTTCCTCGCGCTGTCCGTGTCGGACGCGGCGGAGGACGTGATCGGCGTGATCCGCGGCGGAGCGCGCGGCTATGTGACCAAGACGATCACGGGTGCGGACCTCGTCGACTCGATCTTCCGGGTCCAGGAGGGCGACGCCGTCTTCTCCCCGCGTCTGGCCGGCTTCGTCCTCGACGCCTTCGCCTCCACGGACGCCCCGCCGGTCGACGAGGACCTCGACCGCCTCACCCAGCGTGAACGCGAGGTCCTGCGCCTCATCGCCCGCGGTTACGCCTACAAGGAGATCGCCAAGCAGCTCTTCATCTCCGTGAAGACGGTGGAGTCCCACGTCTCGGCGGTCCTGAGAAAGCTCCAGCTGTCCAACCGCCACGAACTGACCCGCTGGGCGACGGCACGCCGACTGGTGTGAGCTGGGCATCCGTCGCTCACACCACCCGTGTCGCCCCCGCGAACGGCATCTCGTCGAGAGGGGCCAGGCGGACCGGGGCCGAGGGGTTCGGGGCGTGGATCATCTGGCCGTTGCCCACGTAGAGACCGACGTGGCTGATTCCGGAGTAGAAGAACACCAGGTCGCCGGGGCGGAGTTCGGAGCGTGGGACGCGGCGGCCCGCGTTGATCTGGGCGTAGGTGGTGCGGGGGAGCGAGATGCCGGCGGAGCGGTAGGCCGCCTGGGTCAGGCCCGAGCAGTCGAAGGCGTCGGGCCCGGTCGCGCCCCACACATAGGGGCTGCCGAGCTTGTCGTAGGCGTAGGCGACGGCAGCCGCCGCCCGGGGGCTGGTGGCGCCGGGTGCGGTGCGGGCGTCGGCGCGGGTGGCGTGTCCGATGCCCCCGTTCTCGCCGATCGTCGCGCGCTGGCGCGGGGACAGGCGGGACAGCAGCCGCCGGGCCTCGTCCAGTTTGGTGGTGACCGTCTTCTTCTGCCGGCGCAGTTCCGCCTGCCGTGACCTGAACGAGGTCAGTTCCACGTGCGCGTCCCCGCGCAGCTGGTCGATCTCCCTCAGCTGCCTGTGCACGTCGGCCACGGCAGCCGTCTGCCGGGCGCCCGCCCGCTCGGCGAACGCGGCTCCTTCCAGGTAGTGCCGCGGGTCGTCGGAGAGCAGCAGCCGCACCACGGGGTCGATCCCGCCGTCCCGGTACTGTGCCGCGGCGATCGAACCCAGTGCGTCCCGCGCGGAGTTGAGTTTCTCCTGCTTGCGGGCGGCCTCGTCGCCCAGCGTCCGCAGCCGCTTCTCGGCCGCGTCCGCCTTCTCCTGAGCGGCGTTGTACTTCTCGGTGGCTGTCTCCGCCTCCTGGTACAGCTTGTCCACCTCGGCCTTGACCTGCTCCGGCGTGAGCTGCGGCGCGGCCTGCCCGGTGCCGTTGAAGCCGGACGCCGTCGCGGCGCCCGCGAGGGCGATCGTGGCGGCCGTCCGGACCGTGCTGCCGCCGAGCGGATGCCGGCTGGGCCTGCGGTGCGCTGCCACGTGGAGGGTCACGTCCCTTCGTCCGGCCCCCGTGGGGGCGGGTGCGCGTCCGGCGGCGGCCCGCACAGGGGGAGCGGGCCACCGCCGGATCTTCTCAGCGGTGGTGCCCGGCTGCCGTCCCCGGCCAGGGCGGCGGTGGGGAGCCGGACACCTGGGGGAGGACGCTAAATCGCTCCGAGACGGCCCGGTGACGTCATGTACGGAAGTGGCGCGAGGGAGGCGTCGGATGACCGTATGCGACCGGGAACCGGACACAAGCGTGCCGCCTTCACGCGGTGCGATGACCGATGCGGGGTTTCAGGGGCAGGCAGGCCGCGTGAGGTGTTACAGGGACGGGCCGGTGTCCAGGGCGTACGGACCGCTGGCTAGGCTCCGGCCTCATGGACGTACTCACCCATCTCTTTGTCGGTCTGCACATCGTCGGCATCGCCGCGCTGCTCGGCGGGTTCCTCACCCAGATGAAGGCGATGGGCCAGGGCACGGCCCGGTTCGTGCCCGCCATGCTGCACGGCGCGCTGACCATGCTGGTCACCGGCGTCGTCCTGGTCGGGCTCAACGAGGCCGGCGATCACTACGTGAACAACATCAAGATCGGCGTGAAGCTGGCGCTGCTGATCGTGATTCTCGCCCTGGTCTACGTCAAGCGGGACGAGGAGAAGGTGGACAAGGGCATGTTCGGCCTGGTGGGCCTGGCGACCACGGCGAACATCTTCATCGCCGTGCTGTGGACGTGACACTCAGCGCAGCGCCCTGAGTTCCGCGCGCGCGTCCACCACCGCCCCGGCGGCAACCGCCAGCCACGCCGCCACCGCGATCCACAGCAGCACCTCCCCGAGCCCCCGCAACGGGAGGTCCGCGGCGGCCGCGATGGACAGGTTCGCCGCCGCCGTCATGCCCAAGGGGAACACGGTCGACCAGCGGCGTACGTCGTAGCGCAGCCGGGGCCGGACCAGTTCGGCGAGGGCCAGCACGGTGTACCAGCACAGGTCGAGTACGAACAGCGCGAGGGTGACTGTCCGCAGCACACCGCTGTCGTCGTTGTTCCACAGGTACGGGCCACCGCTGCCGACGGCGATCAGCTTCGCGCCGGCGAGCGCCGAGATCGCCAGCGCCCCGCCCGCGACCCAGTGGTCCCCGTGCCCCTCGAGCACCTGCCGCAGGTCGAAGCAGCCCAGCGCGAAGACGTAGAGCGCGAGCCCGAGCCAGAAGAACACCAGTGCCGTGTGCGCCAGCCATGCCGTGGCCTCCGCCTTGGCCAGTGTGGCGCCGAGCACGGCCAGGCCCTCCGTGGCCACGCAGCTCAGGAACACCGCTCCGGGCATGGGCCGCCGGGAGTTGCGGACGACCAGCACGATGAGCCCCGGCCACAGCACGACGGCCAGCGCGAGCAGCGCCTCGGCGAGGGGCTGCCACCCCAGTGCCGAGAAACGGGTGCCGAGCACGGTCGTCGCGGCGACGGCGGTGAGCGCGCCGGGCGTGCCCGCCTCGGCCATCCACCGCGGCCGGTCGCCCAGCAGACGTACGACGAAGTCCGCGGCCAGCGCCAGCCAGGCGACGCAGCCCACCGCGAGGATCACGAGGGACAGCAGTTCGTGGCCCGTCAGGCCCAGCCCGACCGAGACGATGCCGGTGGCCATCACGGCGGCCCCGGCCGCCGGCGGACGCTGCGCCAACCAGACGCGGAAGGGTGAGGTGCCGGGCACGGCCCGATGCTAAGTACCTCCGGCGTGCCGCGCGGGCGGGGCACGCGCGCGGGTGTACGCGAAAGAGCACCCCCTTTTCAGGCTGGGCGCACCACGCGGTGGACGGACGGCTCGCCGTCGTAGGGGAGCGGCTCCTCGCAGACGTAGGCACCGGGTCTCGGGGCGTGGATCATCACGCCGTCGCCGGCGTAGACGCCGACGTGGTCGGTGTCGCCGGAGCCGGAGGGGGAGGTGAGGAAGACGAGGTCGCCCGGCCGCGCCTCGGCGAGCGGCATCGCGGTGCCGGCGTGGGCCTGGTCGTGGGTGGTGCGGGGCAGGGTGACGCCGGCGGCCTTCCACGCGGCCTGGGTGAGACCGGAGCAGTCGTACGACCCGGGGCCCGTCGCACCCCAGACGTACGGCTTGCCGATCTGCGCGCGGGCGAAGGCGAGCGCCTTCTCGGCCTTGGCCGCGTACGCGGAGTCCGACGTGGGCGCGGAGGACGCCGGGCCGGAGGGCGCCGATCCGGAAGGCGCAGATTCGAAGGACGCTGGTCCGGAGGGAGCAGATTCGAACGGCACTGGGCCGGAAGGTGTCGGCCCGGAAGACGTCGGTCCGGAGGGTGTTGGCCCGGACGGCATCGGCCCGGAGGGCGCTGGGCCGGAAGGCGCAGACCCGACCGGCGCCGGTCCGGAGGGCGCAGACCCGAACGGCGCCGGTCCGGAGGGCGCAGGCCCGAACGGTGTTGGTCCGAACGGTGTCGGTCCGGACAGTGCCGTGGGCTCCGGGGTGGGCTCCCGTGTGGGCGGTGCCGACAGCAGCACGCGCGCGTGGGCCAGTTTCTTCTGCATGGCGGCCTTGGCCGCCGCGATGTCGTACTGCGGCCGCGCCGGCGGCTCGGGGGTCCGGGGCGCCTTCCGCGGTCGCGGAGGCGCGGCCGGCTGCGCGGCCCGGCTGCCGGCCAGACCCTCGTGGCGCGCGTTGAGCCGGCTCATCACCCGGGCCTGGTCGAAGTAGCCCTGCGGGGTCTTTGTGAGCAGCAGGGCGGCGGTCTCGGAGGCGGTGTCACCGGCACGGTACGGGGCCGCCGTGAACGCACCCAGCTTCTGGCGTGCCTTGCTGAGCACGTCGGTGCGCCTGGTGACGTCGTCGAGCAGCGCCGCGACCCGCCCGCGCTGCCGTGCCTGCTTCTCCTGCTTCTCCTGTTTCTCTTGCTTCTCCTGGGCGGTCTGCCGCGCGGTCGCGGAACCGGCGCGGCCGTACAGGTAGTCGAGCTTCTTCTCGACCTCTTCGGGACTCGGCCTGCCGCCGTCGTCCGAGGGGGCGGTCCCCGAGGTCTGGGAGACCAGGGCCACCGAGGCCGGGGCGGGGGTGGCCGATGCGGTGGTGCGCGTGCCCATTGCGCGCGTGGCCGCGGGATGCGCCTTGCGGTGCGACGCCAAGGGGGGCGACTCCTTCCGTCGTCCGCCTGCCGGGTCGGCTCACGGCTCGGCGGAGGCCGCATCGTCCGGCGACGTTCACCGGCGGGGGGTCGTGCGGTCGGACGGCACGCTAACCAACTTGTGTTACTTGTGTGAAGTTCAGTGCGCGGTATGTCCGATACAGTTCCGATATGTTTTCGTGACCTCGCTGCCGGTGCGGTTTCGGGGGAGGGCGCGGCCCGGTGGAACCGGTCGTCTTTCCGGGGCGGCCGCGGGATGTCGGTGGAGCGCCCTAGACTCGTAGAGCGATGAGCAGCCTCTTTGACGACAGCTTCCTGGCGGATCTCCAGGCCCCGCGCGGCCACGAGGGGGAGCCCCCGCCACCGCCCGAGGACGATCATGCTCCGGAGCCGATTCCGGACGATCTGTTCGGCGGGAAGTTCGACCTGCCCCCGGACCCGGACGCCTACGAGCGGGAGGCCTACTACCGCGACGGCGCCCACCGCCCGGTCGTGGACCCGGCCGCGCTCCTGGAAGGGCTGAACGACAACCAGCGCGCCGCCGTCGTCCACTCCGGCTCCCCGCTGCTCATCGTGGCCGGCGCCGGCTCCGGCAAGACCCGTGTGCTCACGCACCGCATCGCCCACCTGCTGGCCGAGCGGGGCGTCCACCCCGGCCAGGTCCTGGCGATCACCTTCACCAACAAGGCCGCCGGCGAGATGAAGGAGCGCGTCGAGCAGCTCGTCGGCCCGCGCGCGAACGCCATGTGGGTGATGACCTTCCACAGCGCGTGCGTGCGCATCCTGCGCAGGGAGTCGAAGAAGCTCGGCTTCACGTCCTCCTTCTCGATCTACGACGCCGCCGACTCCAAGCGCCTGATGGCCCTGGTCTGCCGTGACCTTGACCTCGATCCCAAGCGCTATCCGCCCAAGTCCTTCAGCGCCAAGATCAGCAACCTGAAGAACGAGCTGATCGACGAGGAGGACTTCGCCGCCCAGGCCGCCGACGGTTTCGAGAAGACCCTCGCCCAGGCCTACGCCCTCTACCAGTCGCGGCTGCGCGAGGCCAACGCCCTCGACTTCGACGACCTGATCATGACGACGGTCAACCTGCTGCGCGCCTTCCCCGACGTCGCCGAGCACTACCGCCGCCGCTTCCGGCACGTCCTCGTCGACGAGTACCAGGACACCAACCACGCGCAGTACGCCCTCGTGCGGGAACTCGTCGGCACCACCGAGGACGACCACCTCCAGCCCGCCGAGCTGTGCGTGGTCGGTGACGCCGACCAGTCCATCTACGCCTTCCGCGGCGCGACCATCCGCAACATCCTCCAGTTCGAGGAGGACTACCCGGACGCGACGACGATCCTGCTGGAGCAGAACTACCGCTCCACGCAGACGATCCTGTCCGCCGCCAACGCGGTCATCGAGCGCAACGAGTCCCGCCGCCCGAAGAACCTGTGGACCAACGCCGGCGCGGGCGCCCGCATCACCGGGTACGTCGCCGACACCGAGCACGACGAGGCACAGTTCGTCGCCGACGAGATAGACCGTCTCACCGACGCGGGCGAGGCCAAGGCCGGTGACGTCGCCGTCTTCTACCGCACCAACGCGCAGTCCCGTGTCTTCGAAGAGGTCTTCATCCGCGTCGGCCTGCCCTACAAGGTCGTCGGCGGCGTCCGCTTCTACGAGCGCAAGGAGGTCCGGGACGTCCTGGCCTACCTGCGCGTGCTGGCCAACCCCGAGGACTCCGTTCCGCTGCGGCGCATCCTCAACGTGCCCAAGCGGGGCATCGGCGAGCGCGCCGAGGCGATGATCGACGCCCTCGCCCAGCGCGAACGGATCAGCTTCCCGCAGGCGCTGCGCCGCGTCGACGAGGCGTACGGCATGGCCGCGCGCTCCACGAACGCCGTCAAGCGGTTCAACACGCTGATGGAGGACCTGCGGACGATCGCCGAGTCCGGCGCCGGACCGGCCACGGTCCTGGAAGCCGTCCTCGAACGCACCGGATACCTGGCCGAGTTGCAGGCATCCACCGACCCGCAGGACGAGACCCGCATCGAGAACCTCCAGGAACTCGCCGCCGTCGCCCTGGAGTTCGAGCAGGAGCGCGGGGAGGGCGAGTCGGTCGCGCTGTCCGACTTCCTGGAGCAGGTCGCCCTGGTCGCCGACTCCGACCAGATCCCCGACGAGGACGAGAGCGACGGGGTCATCACGCTGATGACCCTGCACACCGCCAAGGGCCTGGAGTTCCCGGTGGTCTTCCTCACCGGAATGGAGGACGGCGTCTTCCCGCACATGCGCGCCCTCGGCCAGACCAAGGAGCTGGAGGAGGAGCGGCGCCTGGCCTACGTCGGCATCACGCGCGCGCGGGAGCGGCTGTATCTGACGCGCTCGGCGATGCGCAGCGCGTGGGGGCAGCCGTCGTACAACCCGCCCTCACGCTTCCTGGAGGAGATCCCGCCGACGCACGTGGACTGGAAGCGGACGGGCGGCTCGGCGCCCCTGTCCTCCGGTCCCGCGTCCGGAGTCGCGGCCTCGCTGTCGTCGTCCCGGTCCCGCTCCTCGGCTTCCGGCGCCTCCGGGTTCGCCACCCGCCGTACCGCGGAGAAGCCGGTGGTGTCCCTCGCCGTCGGCGACCGGGTCACGCACGACCAGTTCGGCCTGGGCACGGTGGTCGCGGTCAAGGGCACCGGCAGCAACGCCGAGGCGACGATCGACTTCGGCGACGCCAAACCCAAGCGGCTGCTGCTGCGGTACGCGCCGGTGGAGAAGCTGTAGCGGGGACCTACGTCGGGTTGATGCCGTGGCTGCGCAGCCACGCCAGCGGGTCGATGGGCGACCCCCCGGCGCGCCTGACCTCGAAGTGCAGGTGCGGGCCGGTGGAGTTGCCGGAGTTCCCGGAGTAGGCGATCGGCTCTCCGGCCTTGACCGGCGTACCCGAGGGGACCCGGTAGCTGGAGAGGTGGCAGTACCACGTCTCCGTGCCGTCCATCGCGGTCACGATCATCATGTTGCCGTACGCGCTGTTCCACTCCGTGCGGACCGTGCCGTCGGTGGCGGCCATCACCGTCGTCCCGTACGAGACGGGGAAGTCGATGCCGGTGTGCACGGACATCCAGTTCACGCCGGCCTGGCCGAAGTAGGCGCTGAGTCCTCTCGGCAGGACGGGAAGGGCGAACTTGGGGCGCAGCCGCTCCTTGCGGGCCGCCTCCTCCGCCGCCTTCTTCAGCTCGGCTGCCTGCTGCGCCTGGAGGTCGATGCGCTCCTGGTAGCGGCTGGCCCGGCCGGCGAAGTCGTTCGCACCCGCGGACACGCCCCGCAACTGGGTGTCCAGCTTCGCGTTGGCGGTGGATGCCTTCACCGTGGGCGCGTCGGCCGCGGCCGACGAGGTGTCCTTGTCGTCGTCGGTCAGTCCGCCCACGGAGGCGGCGGCGATACCCGCGACGCCCATCACACAGACCGAGGGCACGGCCACCGTGAGCAGCGCGGAGCGCTTGGCCGGGGGACGGCGACGGGAGCGGCCGGCGCTGCGGGAGGCAGCTCGTGAGGCCGGGGCCGGGCCGGGAGCCGGGGTGACCTCTTCCTCGTCGTCGAGCAGCTGCGGGATCGCGGGCATCTCGCCGGTGGCTGCGAAGTCCTCTGCCACCGGGGGGGTTTCGCCGTGCTGCTCGTGCGGGTCGGGCTCGTCGAAGTCCTCGGCGGCCGTGGTGGCGCCGTCGCTGTTCCACTGCGTGGCGTCGTATGCGCCGGTGTCGAAGGCCTGCGTGCCCCAGTCCCACTGCTGGGTGCCGTCGGCGGCCTGCTGGTCCGGCTGCAACCAGGCGCTCGCGTCCCACTGGCCGCTGGTGTCGACGGGCCCGGACTGATGGGGTACGGCGGCCGGTTGCTGGTAGCCCGTCGTCCAGGCGGTCGTGTCGTACGCGCCGGTGTCGTAGGCGCCGGTGTCGTAGGCGGCGTGGTGCTGAGTTGCGTACGGGTCGTGGTGCGGCGTCTGGTGGCTGCCCGTGGACCAGTGGGTGGTGCCATAGGCGCCCGTGGTGTGGGTGCCGTGGGACGGGAGGTCACCGAAGAGGGGGTCGGCCGGGAAACTCCCCGTGCCGTAGGTGCCGGTCTGAAAACCGGTGGCGCCGTAGTCGCCGTAGGTGGTGAAGTCGCCGTACGCGGCTTCCTGTGCGTCGTACGACGCGTAGGGCGTCGAGGCGGTATCGGAAGCCGGAGCCGGGGCGGCCACGCCCCCCGACGGGTGACGGTCGTTCACCAACTTCTCTTTCGCCTCGACAACAGGGGCTGGCAGAGCAGTGCGGTGACTGTACCCGGCGGTATGCGGACGCGACAATCTTCGGCAGGTTTCCCGAACGCGGGAAACGGGCATTCAGCCGTGTTTCGCCGGTCTGTCGACAGGACCTTGGCTTTTTGTTCGAGATTTGTTCGACTCGTGTTGTGCCGTCACGCCACTGTCAGACCGTCGGCGCGCGCGACGGACGGGTCGCCGGGCCGCGCGGTGTCGAGCGCCTGTCGTATCCCGGTCGCGACGGCGGGATGCACCGGCAGGGCGAGATGTCCGATCCCGCTCACCTGGACGTTCTCCACCCGCAGATCCGGGTGGTCGATGCAGGCCGACTCCAGCGGGTCCATCAGGTGGTCGAGGTCGCTCCAGAAGCTCACGAACTGCGTACGGCAGCCCGGTGCCGGTCGGGACAGCTCCTCGATCAGCTCGGAGCCGGGGCGCATCTGGCGCACGATCGGGTGGGCGTTGGCCAGCGGCGCCACCCGGGTGCCGGAGTGCGGGGTGCCGAGGGTGACGAGGGTGCGGACCCGCAGGTCGCCACCGAGCCGCTGCACGTAGTAGCGGGCGATCAGTCCGCCGAGGCTGTGCCCGACCACATCGACCTGCCTGCTGTCGGTGCGCTCGCAGATCTCCTCTATGTGCCGGCCGAGCAGTTCGGCCGCGGTGCGGATGTCACAGGTCAGCGGAGAGTAGTTGAGGGACTCCACCCGCTGCCGGCCGTGCTGGGCGAGGTTGCGGCGCAGCAGGACGAACACCGAGCGGTTGTCGATGAAACCGTGCAGCAGCACGACCGGGGGCTTGGAATCCGTCGGCAGCTGGGTGGCGCCGTGCGGCGCGGGCAGCCGGCCGGGCTGGCACCGGCGCTCCTGGACGATGCCCGCGGGGTACAGGAGAAGGTGTCCCGCGAGGATCGCGAACTCCAGGGCGGTCGCCTTCAGGAGGGCCAGCGAGAGTCCCGCGAGCCTGCACGGGAGCAGGCGCTGGCAGAGCGGAAGAATGGGGTCTGCGACCTGGGTGACCTTCATGGCCGACCTCCTGTCGGCACGTGGGAGGACGGCTCCGTCCCCCGTGTGCCCTCATGGGCAGTCGCGGCGGGGGCGGTCGGCCGGGCAGACCGCGCGCTGCCGTGCCGTGCCCGCCCCGGGTGCCCTTCGTGCCCTCGCCGATCCGCCGTACCACCGAGGCGCGTGGCCCGCGGCGCGATGGTGCGACGACCTCGTTGCGGCTCCCGTTGCGCTGGTTCCCGCTGCGCGGGTCCCCTTTGCCCGCAGAGTCCGGAGGAGTGCCTCACCGTGTGATTTCCCCCTCCCTCCGCGCCATGAAACTGCCGGTTGCGGGATGCTGGGGATAACGTTCGTTCACTTCCCCGGACGGTGTGGTGCGGGGTGTCCGTCCCGCTTGTGCGGTACTCGTCGGTACGGATGGATGGAGTCGCTTCATGGAGGCAGTGATGAGTGTGGCAGCCGGTCCGATCCGCGTGGTGGTGGCCAAGCCGGGGCTCGACGGCCACGACCGGGGCGCCAAGGTGATCGCGCGCGCCCTGCGCGACGCCGGTATGGAGGTCATCTACACCGGGCTCCACCAGACCCCGGAACAGATCGTCGACACGGCGATCCAGGAGGACGCCGACGCGATCGGGCTGTCCATCCTCTCCGGGGCGCACAACACACTCTTCGCCGCCGTGATCGACCTGCTCCGGGAGCGCGACGCGGAGGACATCGTGGTCTTCGGCGGCGGGATCATCCCCGAGGCGGACGTCCCCCCGCTGAAGGAGAAGGGCGTCGCGGAGATCTTCACCCCGGGTGCGACCACCCAGTCGATCGTGGACTGGGTCCGTGCGAACGTCCGGGAGCCGGCGGAGGCGTAGTACCTCCGGCAGCCGGACAAGGACGGCCACGTCGGGCCGAAGGGGGACCTGGGGGCGCAGCCCCCAGGGACGGCCCCGGCAGCCCACGGTGCCCGTCAGCCGACCTGGGCCGAACCCAGCTCCTCGGCCATGGCGGAGCGCAGCCGCAACGTGGTCACCAGCCGCTGGAACGCCTCCGCCCAGTACCCTCCGGCCCCGGGCGACGCGTTCTCCGCCTCGTCCGGAACCGCCAGCAGGCCGTCCAGCCGACCCGCCTCCGCGGGATCCAGGCACCGCTCGGCCAGCCCCATCACTCCACTGAAACTCCATGGGTAACTCCCTGCGTCCCGCGCGATGTTGAGCGCGTCGACCACTGCCCGTCCGAGCGGGGCCGCCCACGGCACCGCGCACACTCCGAGCAGCTGGAAAGCCTCGGACAGCCCGTGTGCCGCGATGAACCCGGCCACCCAGTCGGCCCGTTCGGCGGAGTCCAGCGTGCCGAGCAGCTTGGCGCGCTCGGCCAGGGACACCGCGCCCGGCCCGCCGGCCTCGGGCGCCGCGGGCGCCCCGAGGAGAGCCCGCGCCCACGGGGCGTCCCACTGCCGTACCGCCGCCCGGCACCAGGCGGCGTGCAGTTCGCCCTGCCAGTCGTCCGCGACCGGCAGCGCCACGATCTCCCGCGCCGTCCGCCCGCCCAGCCGCGCGTGCCACGTCCCGAGCGGTGCCGCCTCGACCAACTGTCCCAGCCACCACGACCGTTCGCCGCGTCCCGTCGGCGCCTTGGGGACGACACCGTCGCGCTCCATGCCCGCGTCGCACTCGTGCGGCGCCTCGACGACGACCGTCGGCGTCCCACGCGTGTGGTCCACGGCCACGCAGGCCCCGGCCCGGGCCGCCATACGCGCGGCGAGCGCCGACCCGGGCAGCGCCGAGAGCAACTCGGCGGCCGTGGCCCGTACGTTGCGGCTGCGGTCGGACAGGGCCTGCTCCAGGAACGGCTCGTCGTCCGGGCCCAGGCCCGTCCGCAGCGAGTCGAGGAACATCAGCCGGTCCTCGGCCCGCTCGGTGGCCCAGGTGGCGGCGAGCAGTTCGCGCGCGTCCGCGGGCCTGTGCGCGCGTATCGCCGCCAGCAGCGCGACCCGCTCCGCGAACAGGCCCTCCTCCCACAGCCTCCGGACGCGGTCCGCGTCCTTTGCCCCGGGCAGCGCGGTGCCACCGCCCGGGGCGGCCCGCAGGGCGAACCGCCAGTCCGGGTTGAACCGGGCGAGCCACAGCGCGCGCGGGCCGCCGAAGGCCAGTGCGGCCGGACGCAGGTCCGTGCGGCCCCGGGCCGCGTCCAGCAGGGCGGGAAGCGCCTCCGGGGGAGCGGCGTACCCGCGCGCGTTGGCCGCCGCGAGCCACTGGGGGAGCAGTTCCATGAGGTCGGGCGCCGTGCCCCTGCGGCCACCGCCCGCCGTGCCGGGCCGGTCGGCCAGCAGCATGGCGAGCCTGCGGGCCGCCGCGGCGGGCAGCGGCGGACGAAGGT
>NZ_QFDQ01000280.1 GCF_003270085.1 Streptomyces triticisoli
CGCCGGACGGGCGGCGTGGTGCTGGGCAGCCGCCCGGCGCACCCCGTACGCCTCCCGTCGCGCCCCCGGCCCGCTCCTGCCGCCGCGCAGGCCGCGCACCCGGTCACCTGGCTGCGCGTCGCCGCCGCCTACGCCTGGCGGCTCATCCTCGTCGGCATCGTCGTCTACGGCGTCTTCACCGTCCTCGGCCGCTTCCAGCTCATCGCCGTGGCCATCTTCCTGGCCCTGGTCATCACCTCGGTCCTGCGCCCCCTGACCGACCTGCTGAACCACCTCCTGCCACGGCCGCTCAGCATCGCCGTCGCCCTGGTCGGCAGCCTGCTCGCCCTGTTCACTCTGCTCGCCTTCGTGGGCAACCTGGTGGCGGGGGAGTCGGCGAAGCTGGCGAGCGAGTTCGGCGGCGGCATCCACCGGATCGAGCAGTGGCTCCAGCGCCCGCCGTTCCGGGTCGGTCCGGGCAAACTCACCGCCCTGCAGAAACAGGTCCTGTCCTACCTGTCCGCCCACCGCGCGGGCCTGGTCAACAGGGCCCTCAGCGGCTTCGGCCGGCTCGTGGAACTGGTCACGGCGGGCGCCCTCGCGCTCTTCTCGTCCGTCTTCTTCATCCATTCCGGCGAGAAACTCTGGCGGTGGGTGAGCGACGAGCTGCTGCCCCGCGGGGCCCGCCCGGTCTGGGACCGGGCGGGGCGGGCCGCCTGGCGGACCTTCGCCGGATACACCCGCGGCATCTTCATCGTGGCCGCCACCAACGCCGTACTCGTCGGTGCCGCACTGCTGCTGCTGCGCGTACCGCTCGCGCTGCCGTTGATGCTGCTGGAGTTCTTCGCCGCGTTCGTGCCGCTGGTCGGGTCGCCGATCGCGCTCGGCGTGGCCACGGTGGTGGCCCTCGCCGGGCGCGGCCCGCTCACCGCGTTGGCCGTGCTCGCCCTGATCGTCGTCATCGGCCAGATCGAGGGACACCTGCTCCACCCCCTGGTCATGAGCTGGGCGGTCCGTCTGCACCCCCTCGTCGTCGCCGTCTCCGTCATCGCGGGCAGCATCGTCGGGGGCATCATCGGCGCCGTCGTCGCCGTCCCGTTCGTCTCGGTCGTCTGGGCGGTCCTGCGCGCCCTGCGCCCCGCTCCGACCTGACGCCCCGGACCGGGGCTTTTCGGCCGCGTCGGAGGGGGCACGCGGTCGAGGTAGGACCCCCGAGCGGAGGAACGGTGCCGTCATGGCCGAGTACGAACGTTCACGCACCATGCCCGCAGCGCCCGAGCACGTCTTCGACCAGGCCGCCAACGTCGCCCAGCTCGACGCCTGGCTGCCCGACGCCCTGCACGTGCACCCCGAGGAGCCGCCCGCCGTCACCGTGCACGAGGATCACACCGGCGAGGACACCTCCGCCCTGCTGCGTGCCGAACGCGACCAGATGCGCATCGAGTGGGGCACCCGCGAGCAGGGCGGCTACGCGGGCTGGCTCCAGGTCGCCGGTCTCGGCAGCGGGGCCAGTGAGGTGACCGCCCACCTGTCGTTCTTCGACGACACGCACGACCCGGGCGAACGAGCCGCCCGCGACGCCCTCGACAGCAGCCTGCGCCGCCTGGAGGAGCAGGTGCGCCTGCGCACCGAGAACACGGCCGGCTGAGCGGGCCGGCGCCCGCCGCGTCGGTCACCGCGCCGCCGACCGGGGAGGAGACCCCGTACGCGGACCGGCCACCGTGGTGGTGACGCGCACCAGGCAGGGCCTGCGCGGGGTCGACCCGAAACCGAAGCGCACGGGCGGTACGACCGCCGCCTGCGGCCCGAGGTCCTCGCCCTCGAAGACGGCGTCGGCGCCCCTGACCGGGCGCAGGTCCCGCGCGCCGTACCATTCGTGGCGCCCGCCGCCGGCCGTGCCGTGGGTGCGTACGCCCCGCAGCAGGCGTGCGGGCAGGTTCACCGCCTCGATCCAGCGCGGACGGGCGGCGAGCACCCGCGGCACGGCGCGCAGCGCAAGCCCCGGCGGGCCCCGCCGGCCGGTGGTGAAACGCAGGGTCAGCGAGTCGGAGGTGACGGTCCAGCGGTCACCCCGGACCGTCACCCGGACCGGCTCGGTGCGCACCTCGTCGAAGACGTAGGTGGCGGCGATGAAGCGCGCCGTCCTGCGGTCGGGGGCCAGCAGCACGCGATGCCCGTCGGGCCGCTCGACCATCACGTCGCCGAACGGCCCGAACGGCGAGTGCGTCCAGCAGCCCAGCACGAGACGCGTGCCGGAGGCCGTGCCGACTCCGGCGATATGACCGTCGAAGATCCACCGCGTGCGTCCCCTGTCCATCCGGCACCTCTTCACTCCTGCCGTCGACGCGCCGGCCAGGACCTGTGCGGGTTCCCGTGTCGCAGCCCGGGTACACGAGCGGCTGCCCGGTGGTGCGGTACGGCGTGTCGTGCGGACCGCCGCGGGCGCTGGGAGACGATGGGCGTGCCGGGACAGCCACGAGGTCGCGCCGGGGACGGAGGGGCCTGATGGAGCAACAGGTCATGGGGCAGGTGAGCGACGCCCGGCGGCGGATCCCCCGCACCGACGCCGTGCTGCGGGACCCGCGCCTGGTGGACGCGGCGGGCCGGCTCGGGCCCGGACCGGTCAAGGCCGCGGTCCGGCAGGCCCAGGAGCGGGCACGCCACGGCGCCCTCGCCCCCGAGGAGGTGGCGGACACCGCCGTGGCGCTGCTGCCGCGCGCGGCCGGCGGACTGCGCCCGGTGATCAACGCCACCGGGGTGCTGCTGCACACCAACCTCGGCCGGGCCTCCCTGTCCGCGGCGGCCCGGCAGGCGGTGCTGGACGCCGCCGGACCCACGGACGTCGAGCTGGACCTGCGGACCGGTGCGCGGGCCCGCCGGGGCCGCACCGCCCTGGAAGCGCTGCGCGACCGGGTGCCGTCCGCCGCGGCGGCGCACGTCGTCAACAACGGCGCCGCCGCCCTCGTCCTCGCCGCCACCGCCCTCGCCGCAGGCCGGGAGATCGTCATCAGCCGGGGCGAGATGGTGGAGATCGGGGACGGCTTCCGGCTGCCGGACCTGCTGGTCTCCACCGGGGCACGGCTCCGCGAGGTCGGCACCACGAACCGTACGACCGTCGAGGACTACGCCGCCGCGATCGGCCCCGAAACGGCCTTCGTGCTGAAGGTGCACCCCTCCAACTTCCGCATCACCGGCTTCACCCGTGCCGCCGGCATCCGCGAGCTGGCGGCGCTGGACGTGCCGGTGGTCGTCGACATCGGCTCCGGGCTGCTCGCCCCCCACCCGCTGCTGCCCGAGGAGCCGGACGCCGAGACCCGGTTGAGGGCCGGCGCGGCCCTGGTCACCGCCAGCGGGGACAAGCTGCTCGGCGGCCCCCAGTGCGGACTGCTCCTCGGTGACACGGACCTCGTACGCACCCTGTCCCGGCACCCCCTGGCCCGTGCCCTGCGGGTGGACAAGCTCACCCTGGCCGCCCTGGAGGCGACCCTGACGGGCCCCGACACCCCCACCGCCGTGTCCCTCACCGCCGACGCGGACCGGCTCATGCACCGCGCCGAACGGCTCGCCGCCGCGCTGGCCGCCACCGGCATCGACGTCCGGGCCGTCACCGGCGTCGCCACGGTCGGCGGTGGCGGCGCGCCCGGCGTGACGCTGCCCAGCGCCGCCCTGTCCCTGCCGGAGCCGTACGCCGCCGTACTGCGTACCGGTCCGGTGCCGGTCGTGGGGCGGCTGGAGGGCGGGCGGTGCCTGCTGGACCTGCGGGCGGTGCCCGAGGAGGACGACGCACGGCTGGCCGGGGCCGTGCGGTCGGCCGCGGCGGAAAGGTAGGCGGGCCATGCGGGTACTGGCCACCGCGGGACACGTCGACCACGGCAAGTCGGCCCTGGTGCGGGCGCTGACCGGAATGGAGCCCGACCGCTACGAGGAGGAGAGGCGCCGGGGGCTCACCCTCGACCTCGGCTTCGTGTGGACCCGGCTCGACGACGACGGCGAGCACCTCGCCTTCGTCGACGTACCGGGGCACGAGAAGTTCGTGGCCACCATGCTGGCCGGGGTCGGCCCCGTGCCCGCCGTGCTGTTCGTGGTCGCCGCCGACCAGGGTTGGCAGCCGCAGTCCGAGGAACACCTGGCGATCCTCGACGCGCTCGGCGTACGGCACGCCGTCCTCGCCGTGACCCGCAGCGACCTGGCCGACCCCGGTCCGGTGCACGCCGACGCCCTCGCACGGCTGGCCCGGACCTCGCTGGGCGCCGTGCCGTCCGTCGCGGTGAGCGCGGTGACCGGCGCCGGACTGGACGAGCTGCGCACCGCACTGGCCCGGCTGGCCCGCGCGCTGCCCGTGCCGCCCGCCGACGCGGACGTACGGCTGTGGCTGGACCGCGCCTTCACCGTGCGCGGGCACGGCACCGTGGTGACCGGCACCCTCGGTGCGGGCACCCTGCGCGTCGGCGACCGGCTGGTGACCGGGGACGGCCCGGTCCCCCTGAGGGTGCGCGGGCTGCAGTGCCTGCAACAGCAGCGCAGCGCCGTCAGCGGGGTCGCACGGGTCGCGGTCAACGTGCACGGTCCGCTCGGCGGGGAGCTGCGGCGCGGACAGGTGCTGCTGGCCCCGGACCGCTGGCTGCTCACCGACCGGATCGACGTCCGCGTCACCGGCGAGCCGGTCGACGAACTGCCCCGCACCGCCGGCCTGCACATCGGCACGGCGGCCGTCGAGGTCACCGTCCGCCCCCTGGGTGAGGACACCGCCAGGCTGACCCTGCGTCACCCGCTGCCGCTGCGCGTCGGGGACCGGGCGGTCCTGCGCGAGCCGGGCGGGCGGCGCATGCCCTGCGCGGCGACCGTGCTCGACGTGTGCCCGCCGGACCTGACCCGCCGGGGCGCCGGGCGGGCCAGGGCGGCGGAGCTGGCCACGATGACGGGCCGTCCCGACGGCGCGGCGGAGCTGCGGCGCCGCGGGCTCGTCCGCCGCTCCCGCCTGCTGGCCATGGGCGTATCCCCGCCCTGTCCGCCCGTCACCGGGGACTGGCTGGCCGACCGGGACCACTGGGCCCGGCTGCGCGAGCGGCTGGTCGCCGAGGTCGAGCGGTACGCACACCGGCACCCCATGGAGCCGGGGCTGCCGACGGAAGCGGCCCGGCACCTGCTCGGCCTGCCCGACCGGGCCCTGGTGGACGCACTCGCCCGGACCCCCGGCGAGCCACGGCTGCAGCGGCGCGACGGGCGCCTGTACGGCCCCGCCGGCACCGGCCCCACCCTGCCCCCGCCGGTCCGGGCGGCCGTCGACGCGGTGCGGCGCGAGCTGGAACGGGCGCCGTTCCGCGCGCCGGAGGCCGACCGCCTCGCCCAACTCGGGCTCAACCGCAAGGCCGTGGCCGCGGCCGTCTCCGCGGGCGCGCTGCTGCGGGTCGGCGAGGGGATCGTGCTGCTGCCGGGGGCGGACGTCCGGGCCGCCGCGGTGCTGCGCCGCCTGCCGCAGCCCTTCACGCTCAGCGAGGCGCGCAAGGCGCTCGACACCACCCGCAGGGTCGCCGTGCCGCTGCTGGAGTTCCTCGACGCCCGCGGCCACACCGAGCGGGTGGACGACCAGCGCAGACGCTGCCGGGCGGACACCGGGGGAAGCGGAGGCGGACGGGAATCGAACCCGCCTGCCCGAGATCCTCGGGCACCTCGGTTTTGAAGACCGGGAGGGCCACCAGGCACCCACACGCCTCCACCGGCCGCCAGGCTACCGGAAGGGTCCCGGCGGGCCGCGCAGGCGACGGAAACAGACGACGGAAACCGGCTGAGATCAGGAGACCCGGAATGACCGCCACCGCTGACACCCCCGTACGGCTCACGCAGTTCGCCCACGGCGGCGGCTGCGCCTGCAAGATCCCGCCGGGCGAGCTGGAGGACGTGCTCGGCGGACTGTCGGCGGCGCTTCCCGCCGCCGGCGACACCCCGCTGCTGGTCGGTCTGGCCACGGGCGACGACGCCGCCGTCGTCACGCTGCCCGCGCAGGGCGGCGCCGCGCAGGCGGTGGTCGCCACCGCCGACTTCTTCACCCCGGTGGTCGACGACCCCTACGACTGGGGACGCATCGCCGCCGCCAACGCCCTGTCGGACGTGTACGCGATGGGCGGCCGTCCCGTCGTGGCGGTCAACCTGCTGGCCTGGCCGCGTGACGTCCTGCCCTTCGACCTGGCCCGCGAGGTGCTGCGCGGCGGGCTGGAGATCGCCGCCGAGGCCGGCTGCCACGTGGGCGGCGGGCACAGCGTCGACGACCCCGAACCCAAGTACGGCATGGCCGTCACCGGCCTCGCGGACCCGGAGCGGCTGCTGCGCAACGACGCGGGACGCCCCGGACTGCCCCTGACGCTGACCAAGCCCCTCGGCCTGGGCGTGCTGAACAACCGCCACAAGGCCACCGGCGAGCGGTTCGAGCAGGCCGTCGCCACCATGGTGGCCCTCAACCGCGACGCCTGCGCCGCCGCCCTGGCCGCCGGTGCCTCCTGCGCCACCGACGTGACGGGCTTCGGCCTCCTCGGCCACCTGCACAAACTGGCCCGCGCCTCGGGTGTGACGGCCGTGGTCGACACCGCCGCCGTGCCCTATGTGGACGGCGCCCGGGAGGCCGTACGCGACGGCCACGTCAGCGGCGGCACCCGGCGGAACCTTCAGTGGGTGGCCCCGCACACCGACTTCGGCGACACGGACACCGACACCCGCCTCCTCCTGGCCGACGCCCAGACCTCCGGCGGCCTCCTGGTCGCCGGCGAGGTCCCCGGCCACCCGGTGATCGGCGAACTCGTCCCGCGAGGACCCCACTCGGTCGTGCTGAGGTGACCGGTCACCCGCCCTGGGCCACCGGTCACCCCGGTCAGGGCTCCGTCCCGGTCTGTGCGTCGATGCCCGCGCGGGCCCGGTAGGAACGGACCAGTTCCGGAGCGGCCGGACCCCTCGGGCGGCGGCCCGGGCGGATGTCGACGGCGAACGCCTTGGTCTCCTGGATGTGGGTGTTGGGGTCGAGGGACAGGTGCAGCAGCTCGTTGGCGGCGTCGCCGGTGCTGTAGCCGTTCGGCCCCCAGTGGTAGGGCAGGCCCACCTGGTGCAGGGTGCGGCCGTGCACCGTCAGCGGCGGCACCCGGTCGGTGACCAGCACCCGCGCCTCGATCACCCCCCGGGCGCTGACGATCGTCGCCCAGCCGGTGTGCTCCAGACCCCGCTCGGCGGCCAGCTCCGGCGACACCTCGCAGAAGAACTCCGGCTGCAGCTCCGCCAGATACGGCAGCCAGCGCGTCATACCGCCCGCGGTGTGGTGTTCGGTCAGCCGGTAGGTGGTCGCCACGAACGGGAACACCTCCGAGCCCGGCTCACCAGCGCTCGGCTGATAGCGGTTGTCCGGGTGCGGCGGCATCAACTGCCGTACCGGATTGCGCTGCTGGCCGTACAGCAGGTTGGGGAACGGCGAGTCCTGCGGTTCGTAGTGCGTCGGCAGCGGCCCGTCGGTCAGCCCGGCCGGCACGTACAGCCACGCCTTGCCGTCGGCCTGCATCACGAACGCGTCGGTGCCCGACAGCGCCTCGGCGGCGGTCGCGCCCGGCGGAGGCCGGTGGTACGGGGACTTGTCCTTGGAGAAGTCGGCGATGTCGTGGCCCGTCCACTCCGCCTCGTCCTCGTCCCACCACACCAGCGCCTTGCGCTCGCTCCACGGCTTGCCGTCCGGGTCCGCCGAGGCCCGGTTGTAGAGGATCCGGCGGTTGGCCGGCCAGGCCCAGCCCCACTCGCCCGCCACCCAGTTCTGCTCCTTGCCCGGCTTGCGGCGGGCGGCCTGGTTGACGCCGTCGGCGTAGACACCGCAGTAGATCCAGCAGCCGCAGGCGGTGGATCCGTCGGGGTTCAGCTGCTCGTAGGAGGCCAGCGGGTTGCCCTCGGCGTCGTAGCCGTTGATCTCGGCGAGCACCGTCTCCGCCTCGGGCTCGGCGATCTCGCCCTTCGTGGGGTAGTCCCAGGTCAGGTCGAGCACCGGCCGGTCCATCGGGTCGGTGGACCCGGCGAGCTTCTGCCGGATCAGCCGGCCGAGGTGGAAGGTGAACCACAGGTCGCTGCGCGCCTCGCCGGGCGGCTCGACGGCCTGGTGGTGCCACTGCAGCAGCCGCTGGGTGTTGGTGAAGCTGCCGTCCTTCTCGGTGTGCGCGGCGGCCGGCAGGAAGAACACCTCGGTGCGGATGTCCTCCGTGCGCAGCTCCCCGGTCTCGATCTCCGGCCCGTCCTTCCACCAGGTGGCCGACTCGATCAGGGAGAAGTCCCGTACGACCAGCCAGTCCAGGTTGGCCATGCCCAGGCGGTGCATCTTGGCGTTGGCGGAGCCGACCGTGGGGTTCTCGCCCATCAGGAAGTAGCCCTTGCAGACGCCCTCCATCTGGGCCATCACCGTCTCGTACGTGGAGTGCGAGCCGGTCAGCCGCGGCAGGTAGTCGAAGCAGAAGTCGTTGTCCGGCGTCGCCGCGTCGCCCCAGTACGCCTTGAGCAGGCTCACCAGGTACGAGCGCATGTCGCCCCAGAAGCCCTTGCTCGCCGCCTCGGCGTGCACGAAGGAGTCCAGGTCCTCGTTCTTGTGCGCGTGCGGCATCGGGATGTACCCGGGCAGCAGGTTGAACAGGGTGGGGATGTCGGTCGACCCCTGGATCGAGGCGTGCCCGCGCAGCGCCATGATGCCGCCGCCGGGCCGGCCGATGTTGCCGAGCAGGGTCTGCAGCACGGCGGCCGCGCGGATGTACTGCACGCCGACGGTGTGCTGGGTCCAGCCCACCGCGTAGGCGAACGCGGTGGTCCGGTCCCGCCCGGAGTTCTCGGTCACCAGCTCGCACACCTGACGGAACAGCTCCTGCGGCACCCCGCAGATCCGCTCGACCATCTCGGGGGTGTAGCGGGCGTAGTGCCGCTTGAGCACCTGGAAGACGCACCGCGGGTGGGTCATGGTCTCGTCGCGTTCGGGTTCGCCCTCGCCGATGTCCGCGCCGCCCGACCCGTGGGCCTCGCCGCGTCCCGCCGTGGCCAGCGACTTGCCGCCGGTGCGCTTGCCGTACTCCTCGTCGCGCTGGCCGGAAGCCGCCTGCACCTCCATGCCCTCGTACTGCCAGCTGCTGTTGTCGTATTTGCGGCTGTCGGGATCCAGGCCGGAGAACACGCCGTTCAGGTCCTCGGTGTCCCGGAAGTCCTCGCTCAGCACCACGGGCCCGTTGGTGTAGGCCACGACGTAGTCACGGAAGTACCGGTCGTTGCTCAGGACGTAGTTGATGATCCCGCCGAGGAAGGCGATGTCCGAGCCCGCGCGCAGCGGCACGTGCACGTCGGCCAGCGCGCTGGTCCGGGTGAACCGCGGGTCGACGTGGACCACCTTCGCGCCGCGGGCCTTGGCCTCCATCACCCACTGGAACCCGACCGGATGGCACTCGGCCATGTTCGAGCCCTGGATGACGATGCAGTCGGAGTTCTGCAGGTCCTGCTGGAAGGTGGTCGCGCCGCCGCGGCCGAACGAGGTTCCCAGACTGGGAACGGTGGAGGAGTGTCAAACACGCGCCTGGTTCTCGATCTGGATCGCGCCCAGAGCGGTGAAGAGCTTCTTGATCAGGTAGTTCTCCTCGTTGTCCAGCGTCGCCCCGCCCAGGCTCGCGATCCCCAGCGTGCGCCGGGTGCGGACGTCGTCGACCTCCCACTGCCAGCCGGCCCGGCGGGCCTCGACCACCCGGTCGGCGATCATGTCCATCGCCGTGTCCAGGTCGAGCCGCTCCCACTCGGTGCCGTGCGGGCGCCGGTACAGGACGTGGTGCTCCCGCGCGCCGCCGGTGGTCAGCTGCAGGCTGGCCGCGCCCTTGGGACACAGCCGACCGCGGGAGATGGGGGAGTCGGGGTCGCCCTCGATCTGGGTGACCCGCTCGTCCTCGACGTAGACGTTCTGGCCGCAGCCCACGGCGCAGTACGGACAGATCGACTTCACCACCCGGTCGGCCGAGGCGACCCGGGGGGTGAGCCGCGAGCTGGGCCCGCTCTTGGCGGCGGCCCCGCGGCCCAGGGGATCGGTGCCCTTGAGCTGGCGGTAGACCGGCCAGGAGTCGATCCACGTGCGTACACCCATGAGAGGTAGCCCTTTCGGTGCTGCTGCCCGGTGTCGTGCGGCCGTTCGGTCAAGTGTCGTCCCGCTCCGTTCCCTCGCGGTCGGCGGGCCGGACGACCCTGGACCCCAACTGCTCGCGATCCTCCCGCGGCAGATTCTCGTGCAGCCGGGCGAAGACGGCATCCTCGAAGGCGACGTGCCGTCGCAGCTGGTTCCCGAGCTGCTCGGCCAGGTCGACGATGGGCTGCCGGCGCAGACGCTGGGCCTGGCTGCGGCTGGGCACGGCTCCCGTCTCCTTCTGGTCCGGCGGCTGGTGATGCGAAGTACCCCGGGCGTGGAGGGCGAAACCGGAAGCCTCCCGCGCGGAAGGCGCGAACCGTGGACGCCGGGGAGGCTCCAGCCTCCGGCATGACGGTGTGTCTGCTCGCAGACCATCCATCATGTCCGTAATACCCGAACGGCCATGGTTCCGCGGGGCGGGGACGGGAGTGATCGTATGGCTGCCGGGAGCTTTGGCCACGCGGCGGTGTTCAGGTGACCCAGCGCCGTATTTTCGGCAGTGCGTTCGCCCTGGAGTCCACGATTGCCGGGTCCGTGTTCCTGGTCGTGTGTGCCCTGCTCGGCCACGCGCTCCTCAGGCGGCGTGCCGGACGGCAGCCGACCGTCTCCCGGCGCGAAGCGTCGGAGCATCGCTGCAGGACAGGAAAGCTCACGCGGGGAGCTGCTGGTTCTCGATGTACTGGCGTACGGCGATCGGCGGTGCCCCGCCGCAACTCCCGGCGAAGTGCGCGCCGGGCCAGAAATGGCCGCCCCGCAGGTACCGGCGCGCGTGGGCGTCGTACTTCTTGCGCAGCAGCCGGGCGGAGTCGTCCTTGAGGGAGTTGGCCAGTTTGGAGGGCTGGACCTTGGGCGGGTAGTGCGCGAGCAGGTGCACGTGGTCGTCTTCGCCGTTGAGCTGCTTCAGCTCGGTCTCGAAGTCCTCGCACACCTCCTTCATGATCTGCTCGCACCGTCTCAGCGTGGCGTCGGTGAGGGCGCCGCGCCGGTATTTGGTGACGAACACCAAATGGACGTGAAGGTGGTGGACGACGTGAGGACCGGTGTGCACGTCAGGATGTGGATTCCACCGCGGCGACATGAACCCAATGGTTAGAGTGATCGCGTGACCACGGAGCGTGCGCAGCAGAAGCGGCTGTTCGGGCACCGTGCCCGGCTGGCGCTGACGCCTGCGCAGGTCCGGCTCGTCGACGCTCAGGCGCACGCCGCCCGTACGACGTGGAACCTGCTGCACGGCTGGTGGACGATGCTCCCCCAGGACAAGCGCACGCCGACCGCCGCCGATGCGGCGATCCGCCAGGCCCGCAAGGAGATCGACTGGCTCGCCGTCCTGCCCGCGCAGGTCGCGCAGGCGGTGCTGAAGACGTACCTCCAGGCGTGGAAGAACTGCTGGCAGGGGCGGGCCGACGCGCCCAACTTCAAGGCCCGCTTCCGCTGGACCAAGGACCTGCCCGTCGGCAAGGAGGCGAACGCCGACAACCGGATCATCGGCGCCCGTCTGATCAGGGACGTGCTCGGCTCCCCGCTGTGGCGGTGGGCGAGCCTGCCGGCGGGCGCCGCCCTGCCGCTGCTGCTGGTGGTGCACGCCTGGGCGGTGCTCGGCGGCCTGGCCGGGCTTGCGCCGCCGGCCGGCGCCTGGCTGGCGGAGCCGGCCCTGGTGGTGTCCGCGGTGCTCTTCTGGATCCCCGTCCTCGCCCGCACCCGGCACCGCCTGAGCGATCCCGGCCGGTGCCTGTACCTGTTCCTGGCGGCCCCGCTGCTGGATCTGCCCGCGGTCTGGGTGGTCGCCGTGGGCCGGCCGGCGGAGGGGATCGCCATGATCGTGGGCATGCTGCCCCTCGGCATCGCCGCGGCGGCGGTCACCTGGTCCTGGGTGAACCGCGAGGAACGGCTGGCCGTGAACGACCTCCCCCTGCCCCCGGCCGGTGCCCCGCATGCCCCCTGACGCCCGCCCGCACGCGGGGAAGCGCCGTGGGTGACCGGGCGTCAGCCCGCGCGGGTCCGCAGCCGTTCCCGCTGGGGTACGACCGTGTACTTGGGGTCCTCCGCGGAGGCCACGCCGGCGTGGAAGACGCCGAACCTGAGGGCTGCGGAGCCGGAGAGCAGCGCTGCCCCCGCCGCCACGGCCAGGGGACGGCTGCCCCGCCGGCCCGCGAGCGCGGACAGCGCCGCGCCGCCTGCCGTGAGGAGCTCCGCCGCACGCAGCAGCTTGTGCGGTCCGCCCTGCTCGAACGGCTCGGCCACCAGGCCCATCCGGCGCTTCATCAGCTGGAAGGTGCCCATCTCCAGTGCCGCACCGAGCACCGCCATGCGGCGCGCCGGGCCCGCCTGCCCGGTCGGCACACAGGCCAGGGCCAGCCCGGCCGCGGCGCTCGCGCCGGAACCGGCGAACACGAACGGCATCTCTCGGTAGCCCTCGTGCCACGAGGGCACCGCCGTGTCGGAGATCAGCACGGCGGTGTAGGTGGCCACCGCCGGACCCAGGACGGCGGCGGCCGCCGTGGCGCCGGCGCCCAGCATGCGGTAACGGCCCGTCACCTCGGCGGCCGCGGCGGCCACCGTCAGCGGCGCGTACCCGGCCAGCAGCCAGGAGCCCATGTTCATCGGCGAGGTCGGCTTGAAGACGCGGAGCATGTTGAGGAACCGGGCGGGCCGGCCGAGGTCGTGCACCAGCGCCGCCAGCGACGCGGAGATCGCCCCCGCCGCACCCAGCTTCGCCGCCCGGGCCAGCGCCGGCCGCCCCGTGGCCTGTGCCCCGGCCGCCAGCAGCGACGAGCCCCCGGCCAGCCCTCCGAGCCAGAGGTAGCCGGCGATGTCCAAGGGTTTCCAGGTGGGCTTGTTCAGGACCGGTTTGCCGTAGTAGGACGAGAACCGGGCCTCCGGCACCATCGGCTGCTCGCCGCGTCCACGGCGCCGCCTGTGCCGCCCGCGCCCGCCGCGAGCGCCCGTCAGGGCGTCCCGGCCCGGCTGCGATCCCCCGACACCCCCGCGGGTGACGTCCGATCCGCTCATCGTGGCCTCCTGACGAAACTGGCGATGCCCAGCGCGGCGAGCGAGGCGGCGGCCATCGCCGCGTGCCTCCACATCGCGGGCAGATCCCTGGTGGTGACCACCGGATCCGGTGGCAGGCCGTAGACCTCGGGCTCGTCGAGCAGCAGGAAGAACGCGCCGTCGCCGCCGACCCCGTCGTCCGGGCTCTCCCCGTACAGCCGCGCGTCCGTCACCCCGGCCGCGTGCAGCTGCGCCACCCGGGCGGCCGCCCGCTCCCGCAGCTCCTCCAGCGGGCCGAACTGGATGGAGTCGGTGGGACAGGCCTTGGCGCAGGCCGGCTCCATGCCGACGCCCAGCCGGTCGTAGCACAGCGTGCACTTCCAGACCCGCCCGTCCCCCTCACGCTGGTCGATCACCCCGTACGGGCAGGCGGGCACGCAGTACCCGCAGCCGTTGCACACGTCCTCCTGGACCACCACCGTGCCGAACTCGGTGCGGAACAACGCCCCCGTGGGACACACGTCCAGGCAGGCCGCGTGCGTGCAGTGCTTGCACACGTCGGAGGACATCAGCCAGCGCAGCTCGGTCCGCCCGTCCGGCGACACCGGGGAGATCTCCCCGGCCGGAGCGCCGGCCGGGGCCGACTCCGGCGGGGGCGCGGTGGCCCCGGGACCGGGGGAGGAGGGCGAGGCGCCCAGTTGCCGGGCGGCCTCGAACACGTCGAAGCCACCGTGGTGGACCCCGGGCTCCTGACCACCCAGCGGCTTGCGCTGCTCGATGAAGGCCACGTGCCGCCAGGTGTCGGCACCGAGCCCCTGGGTGTTGTCGTACGACATGCCGGTCAGCTCCAGGCCGTCCTCCGGCACCGCGTTCCACTCCTTGCACGCCACCTCGCAGGCCTTGCAGCCGATGCACACCGAGGTGTCGGTGAAGAAACCCATCCGGGGCGGGGCGTCGGGGTATCCGGCCGCCTCCGCCACGTTCGGCTGCGGCCCGAACAGCAGGTTCCCCGAGGGCGCGGCCCCGCCCGCCCCGTGCACCGCCGCCGTACTGCCTTCGGTCATGTCCGGACCTCCTCGCTCAGCTCTCACTGCTCTCCTCGGCCTCCTTCGGGCCGGCCCGCGCGATCTCGATCCGCTGCCGCTGCCACTCGGTGGCGGGCAGCTCCACCCGTTCGCCGAAGAACCACCGGCTCAGCGCGTTGCGGATCCGGTGCCTGCGGAACCAGCGCCAGACCTCCGTCCCGTGCGCCCGGGGCCGTGGCTCGTCCCGCACGAGGATGCGGTACGCCTCCTCCCCGGACAGCAGCGTCCGCGCCTCCTCGTAACCACCCCCGGACGTACGCCGCACCTGCGCCGTGACCCGGCCCTCCAGCAGCCGCCGGCGGCCGGCCGCCTGCAGCCCGAGGCAGGCCCGCTTGGTCGCGTGGTAGACCACGAACGGCACCACGAACACACCGGCGCGCAACCAGTGCGTCAGCAGCTCGAACGGGACGTGGAACACGTACGACAGGACGTCCTGACCGCCGGCCAGCAGCAGGATGTGGAACACGTACAGGCGCGGGATGATCTCGTGCCCGGGGTACTGGCCGCCGAAGACGAAGAACTGGAAGTAGGAGCCGACCACCGGGATCGACAGCATGATGTCCTGGGCGGTGCGCAGACCGGTGCCGGACAGCAGATCGTCGGGGAGCGAGTAGCCGCAGAAGCCCTCCAGCAGGGCGAGCCCGAACAGCGTCACCCCGATCATCCAGTTCGCCTCCCGCGGTCGGCGGAAGGCACCCGTTCGCCGCGTGCCGACAGCTCGTATGACGTGTCCTTGTCAGCTTCTGCCACGCCGTGCCCGCCTTCCTGCCGCCGTGTCAGTCCCGCACTCCCGGTGCTCGTTCTCGAGCCTGGCACGGGTGCCCGGACGCCGCGCGCCCGAAACGGCGCCCGGGCATACGCGGTGATGCGGTGGGGACGGTCGCGTGCTACATGAAGTTGCGGGTGTGCAGCGCCGACAGGGCGGCGGCCTCGTCGTCGGGGAAGCCCAGCCGGGACAGCCGGTGACGCCGCCCCTCGTCCATCTCCGCCTGCAGCCGCAGCACCGCCTGCCAGCCGCGGGCGATCGCCTCCGGCTCCCACGATCCGGCGGCCAGCAGCACGAGCGCGTCGAACACGTCCCGGTTCAGGCCCGCGGTGTCGGCCAGTACGTCGTGGCGGCGCTCCACGGCGGCCCGCAGCCGGCCGCGCAGCCGCGGGTCCACGCCGGCGCGGTGCTCCAGATGGCCCAGCCCGAAGGCGACGTGCCGGGCCTCGTCCTGCCGCACCAGACGGCTGATCCGGCGCGTCACCGGGTCCGGCGCGTGCCGGTCCAGGAACGTCAGCAGACTGAGGAAGCTGCCCTCCCCGAGCACGGACAGCAGGAACGACGCGACGGAGAAGTCGGGTTCGGCCAGCAGGGTCGCCAGCGACGCCCGGCCGCCCGCCGACGAGGTGCCCATCACGCCGCCCTTCAGCAGCGCCCGCCGGGTGAAGACCTCCACGTGCCGGGCCTCGTCGGCGGCCTGCACGGCCAGCAGCTGCAGCACCTCGCGGAAGTGCGGGTGCACCTGGACCAGCAGCCGCGCGGGCACGACCAGGGCCGCCTGCTCGTTCTCCACCAGGTACGTCATGACCTGGACGACGGCCGCCTCCACCTCGTCCGGCAGGGTGAACGGCGTCTGCCACGGCACCGCGGCCAGCGGGTCCCACTGCGCGGCGGCCGCCTGCCGGTACAGGCGCGGCGCGAGATCCGTCCAGGCCGTGTCCCGGTCGGTGACCGCGAACGGCAGCCGCGGCCCGCCCGCCTCCACCAGCGCACCGCGCGCCGCCAGCCCCCAGTGCGACGGCGCCCGGCCGGTCACCTGCCCCGCCCGCGGGTCCCCGGCCCGCTCGGCG
>NZ_QFDQ01000281.1 GCF_003270085.1 Streptomyces triticisoli
CGCCGACGTGCGCCTCGGCACGCGCCGCCCCGAGCCGGCGCACACCGGCGGCGGGGAACCGGCCGAGGGCACCGCCCGGGCACGGGTCGTGCGCGGCAGCCTGCTCGCCGCGGCGGTCGTCCTGTCCGGGCTGGCGCTGGTGGTGTCGATGATGCCGTTCGGCGGCTCCACGGAGGACACCGCGCGCGGTGACGCCGGCACCCTGCCGGTCGCCGACTCCGGCCTGTCCCTGCCGGCCGACGGCCCTTCGCCGTCCACCTCCGTCTCCGCCTCGGCCCCCGGCTCCACCTCCACCTCCGCGTCCGCCTCGCACACGCCGTCCGTGAGCGGCACGGCGACCCGGGCCGGCCGCGGGAACCCCGACCCCGAACCCCAGGGCACTTCCACCGCCACCGCCGAGGGGGGCGGAACACCTGGCGCACCCGGCACACCCGGCCCGTACCCGAGCGCCCCGGCCGTCTGCCAGGTTCGCTACGACCTGACGAACCAGTGGACCGACGGCTTCCAGGCCGCCGTCACCGTCACCACCGCCCGCTCCCTCGACACCTGGCGCGTCGCCTGGTCCTTCCGCGACGGCCAGCGGGTCGCCCACATGTGGGACGCGAGCGTCGCCCAGCACGGCTCCCGCGTCACCGCCACCGCCGCCGACTACAACAAGCCCGTCGCCGCGGGCGGCACCCTGTCCTTCGGCTTCATCGGGACCTGGCAGGGCAGCAACACCACGCCGTACGGCTTCACGCTGAACGGCCACAGCTGCGCCGCCGCCTGACGGCGGGAGCAGGGAGACGGTCGGAGCCCGTGGACGGGGGCGGTCGGATTCTCGGGGGACAGGGGGCGGTCCGGTGCCTCACGGACGGGGTGGCCGGTGCCTTGTCGGGGGCGAGACGGCGGTCGGGCCCTCGCGGGGCAGGGGAGGTCGGACCCTCGCGGGGCAGGGAGCGGTCGGGGCCTCGCGGGGCAAGGGGCGGTCGGGTCCTCGCGGGAGGGGAGACGGCCGGATCTCGCGGGCAGGGACGGCCCGGCCCCGGGTGTGACCCGAACGGCCCTGTCGGGTACCCGGGCGGCCATGGAGGGTGGGGGTGTGCCGCCGGCACGCGGTACCCCGACCGCCGGCCCGACCCGGAAGGAACCCCGATGTCCGTCGAGACGCAGCAGGCACCCGCCGAGCTCACGGACGAGGAGCTCGCGAGGCTGGACGCCCACTGGCGCGCCGCGAACTACCTCTCCGTCGGCCAGATCTACCTGATGGCCAACCCGCTGCCGGCCGAACCGCTGCGCCCGGAGCACATCAAGCCGCGCCTGCTCGGCCACTGGGGCACCTCGCCCGGCCTCAACCTGGTCCACACCCACCTCAACCGGGTCATCAAGGCCCGCGACCTGAATGTCCTGTGCGTCTGGGGGCCCGGTCACGGCGGGCCCGCCGTGCTCGCCAACTCCTGGCTGGAGGGCTCGTACACCGAGACGTATCCGGACATCACCCGGGACGCGCACGGCATGGCGCGGCTGTTCAAGCAGTTCTCCTTTCCCGGCGGGGTGCCCAGCCACGTCGCCCCCGAGACGCCGGGCTCCATCCACGAGGGCGGCGAGCTCGGCTACGCGCTCTCCCACGCCTACGGCGCCGCGCTGGACAACCCGGACCTGGTCGTCGCCTGCGTGATCGGCGACGGCGAGGCGGAGACCGGCCCGCTGGCGGCGTCCTGGCACTCCAACAAGTTCCTCGACCCGGTCGAGGACGGCGCCGTCCTGCCGATCCTGCACCTCAACGGCTACAAGATCGCCAACCCGACGGTGCTCGCCCGCATCCCCGAGGCCGAACTCGACGAACTGCTCAGGGGATACGGCCACGACCCGATCCACGTCACCGGCGACGAACCGGCCGCCGTGCACCGTGCGATGGCCGAGGCCATGGACACCGCCCTCGACCGCATCGCCGCATTCCAGCGCGGTGCCCGCACCGGCGGTGTCACCGACCGGCCCCGCTGGCCCATGATCGTGCTGCGCACCCCCAAGGGCTGGACCGGCCCCGCCGAGGTCGACGGCCTGCCCGTGGAGGGCACCTGGCGCTCCCACCAGGTCCCGCTGGCCGCCGTCCGGGACAACCCCGAGCACCTGCGGCGACTGGAGCAGTGGCTGCGCTCGTACCGCCCCGAGGAGCTGTTCGACGAGCACGGCGCCCCGCGCCCCGACGTCCTGGCCTGCGTCCCCGAGGGCACCCGCCGGCTCGGCGCCACCCCGCACGCCAACGGCGGACTCCTGGTGCGCGAACTGCCGCTGCCGCCGCTGGAGAAGTACGCCGTCGAGGTCGACAAGCCCGGCGCGACCCTGCACGAACCCACCCGCGTCCTCGGCGAGATGCTCCAGGACGTCATGGCCGCCACCGCAGGCCGGCGCGACTTCCGTCTCGTCGGCCCCGACGAGACCGCCTCCAACCGCCTGCAGGCCGTCTACGCCGCCAGCGGCAAGGCCTGGCAGGCCGAGACCCTGCCGGTGGACGAACACCTCGACCGGCACGGCCGGGTGATGGAGATCCTGTCCGAACACACCTGCCAGGGCTGGCTGGAGGGCTACCTCCTCACCGGCCGGCACGGGCTGTTCTCCTGCTACGAGGCCTTCGTGCACATCGTCGACTCGATGGTCAACCAGCACATCAAGTGGCTGCGCGTCACCCGGAAACTGCCCTGGCGCGCCCCCGTCGCCTCCCTCAACTACCTGCTCACCTCGCACGTGTGGCGCCAGGACCACAACGGCTTCTCCCACCAGGACCCCGGCTTCGTCGACCACGTCCTCAACAAGAGCCCCGAAGCCGTCCGGGTCTACTTCCCGCCGGACGCCAACACCCTGCTGTCGGTGGCCGACCACGCGCTGCGCAGCCGGGACTACGTCAACGTGATCGTCGCCGGCAAGCAGCCCTGCTTCGACTGGCTCTCCATGGAGGAGGCCACCGTGCACTGCGCGCGTGGCGTCGGCATCTGGGACTGGGCCGGCACCGAGGACGGCAGCCGGGAGCCGGACGTGGTGCTGGCCTGCGCGGGCGACGTGCCCACGCAGGAGGTGCTGGCCGCCGCCCAGCTGCTGCGCGGGCACCTGCCCGAGCTGGCCGTGCGCGTGGTCAACGTGGTCGACATCGCCCGGCTGATGCCCAGCGAGGAGCACCCGCACGGGATGACCGACTTCGAGTACGACGGGCTGTTCACGCGGGACAAGCCGGTGCTGTTCGCCTACCACGGCTACCCGTGGCTGATCCACCGCCTGGCCTACCGGCGCGCCGGCCACCCCCACCTGCACGTGCGCGGCTACAAGGAGATCGGTACCACGACCACCCCGTTCGACATGGTGGTCAGCAACGACCTGGACCGCTACCGCCTGGTCATGGACGTCATCGACCGCGTCCCCGGCCTCGCGGTGCGCGCCGCCGCCGTACGCCAGCGCATGGAGGACGCCCGGCTGCGGCACCACGACTGGATCCGGGAACACGGAGTGGACATGCCCGAGGTCGCGGACTGGTCCTGGGACGGCTGAGACCGGCCCGCCGCGGGGTCGGGGCCGACCGGCCCTGGCCCCGCGGCGGGACGAGGGGAAGAATCGCGGTGGACACCGATGACGGTATGACGACGGCACAAGGAGCGATTCGATGGCGGACCGTGAGCAGGCCGGGGCCGACACCCCGATCCGGGTCTTCCTCCTCGACGACCACGAGGTGGTACGGCGCGGGGTGCACGACCTGCTGAACGACGAACCGGACATCACGGTGGTCGGGGAGGCCGCGACCGCCGAGCAGGCCCTGGTCCGCGTGCCCGCGCTGCGCCCGGACGTGGCGGTGCTCGACGTCCGGCTGCCGGACGGCGACGGCGTGACCGTCTGCCGTGAGCTGCGCTCCCGCCTGCCGGAGCTGGCCTGCCTGATGCTGACCTCGTTCGACGACGAGGAGGCGCTGCTGGACTCGATCATGGCGGGCGCCTCCGGCTACGTACTGAAGCAGATCCAGGGCTCGGACCTGGTCTCGGCGGTGCGTACCGTGGCGCGCGGCCAGTCACTGCTCGACCCCAGCGCCACCGCGAAGCTGATGGCCCGGTTGCGGGGCGGGCAGGAGCCGGAGGAGAAGGAGCCGGACGCGCTGCCCGGGCTGACCGACCGGGAGCGGGAGATCCTGGCCCTGATCGGTGAGGGGCTGACCAACCGGCAGATCGGTCAGCGGCTGTACCTGGCCGAGAAGACGGTGAAGAACCACATCTCCCGGCTGCTGGCCAAGCTCGGCGTGGAGCGGCGCGTGCAGGCCGCCGTGATCGCCACCCAGGCCCGGGACCGGCTGCGCGGCGAGGGCCGCTGACGCAGCCCGGACCGCGGGCCGGGGCTCCGGCCCGGGATCGCGGTCCGGCTGTCGGTCCGGACTGCGGCCGGGATCGAGGTCCGGGCCCGGCTGGTGAGGGTCGCCGGCACGGGCGATCCTGGAGAGCGGACTCCTTGAGGGAAGGCAGGGAAGGCAGGGTCATGCGTGCTCAGCTTGGCGATCGGCTGGTCGTCGAAAGCCCGGTCACCGGCGCCACCCGGCGCGACGGCGAGATCGTCGGCCTGCACCACGACGACGGCACACCCCCGTACGACGTGCGCTGGTCGGACACCGGGGAGGTCACGGTGGTGTTCCCCGGGCCGGACGCGCACATCCAGCACGAACCGCCGCACCAGCAGCACGAGCCGCACCAGCACGAGCCCCACGAGCCGTACGAGGGCGCGGCCCCGGCGGGCAACCCCGGTGACGTCGGGCGGCGCATCGCCGCCGCCCGCACCCGCGCGGGCCTCAGCCTGGAGGAGGCCGCCGGCCGGGCGCGGATGTCACCGCAGTACCTCGCCTACCTGGAGGGACACCCCTCCGACCCCAGCCCGGCCACCCTGCTGCGGTTGGCCGACGCACTGGGCACCACGCTCGACGGGCTGCGCGGCGGCGGCCAGGAACGCCCGCCGGGACAGGGACAGCCGCTGCTCCACCCCCGGCTGGTGGACCTCGACGAGGACGAGTGCCGGGCGCTGCTGTCCACGCACGGCGTCGGGCGCGTCGCGCTGACCACCGAGGACGGACCCGTCGTGTACCCGGTGAACTACGACGTGGTGGACGGCGACCTCGTCTTCCGCACCGCGCCCGACGCGGCGCCCGCCGAGGCCGTCGACGCGGAGGTCGCCTTCGAGGTGGACCGCGTCGACGAGGCGATGAGCCAGGGGTGGAGCGTGCTCGCGCTCGGCCGCGCCGAAGCCATGACGGACCCCGAGGAGGTGCGCCGGCTTCAGGAGCGGGCCCGCTCCTCCCCCTGGGCGGGCGGGCAGCGCACACTGTGGGTGCGGATCCGCCCCACCCGCCTGACGGGACGCCGTATCACGCCGGCCGATCAGTGAGCGCGGCGCCGCTCGTGAGGTTGCACTCGACGTCGACGACGCCCTCCACGGCGCGCACCAGTCGGGCGGCGACGGGGACGAGAGAGGTGTCCCGGATGCGGCCGGTGAGGGTGACCACGCCGTCGTGGACCTCGACGTGGACGGGGCCGGACGGGGCGCGGAAGAGATAGGAGACGATCTCCCGGCGGACCTCCTCGGCGATGTCGTCGTCCGGGCGCAGGAAGACCTTCAGCAGGTCACCCCGGCTGACCAGGCCCTCGAGCAGGCCCTTGTCGTCGACGACGGGCAGCCGCTTGACCCGGTGCAGGGCCATGAGGCGGGCGGCCTCGGCGAGGGGGGCGTCGGCGTGGACGGTGACGGCCGGGGCGGTCATCACGTCCCCGGCGGTGAGCCCGCCCGCCTTGGCCAGGTCGGGCAGACGGCGCAGCTGGGTGAACCGGTCCGGGTCGCTGTCGCGGAACTCCTCCTTGGGCAGCAGGTCGGCCTCCGAGACGACACCGACCACCCGGCCCTCGCCCTCCAGCACGGGAAGGGCGCCGACCTTCCACTGCCCCATGAGCTGGACGATGGTCTTGAACGGGGCCTCGCGGCCCACGGACACGACGGTGTGCGTCATCACGTCGCTCACGATGTGCGGGCTGCTGTGCACGGTCTCCTCCTCGCTGCGCCGGGTCGCGGTCATGGCCCCTCCCCTCACTTCGTGCCGCTGCCGTAGGGGGCGTACAGGTCCAGGAGCCGGATGCGCGCCGAGTGCAGACGGTGAGCGACCACCTTGCCGACCCACACGGCGACCGCGCGGCCGAACTCGGGGTCCTCCTCGCACAGCTTCCGCACGGCGTCGGCATCGAACTCGTACGCGCGCACCGGGCTCGTCGCCTCGGCGCCCAGATGCCAGACGTACGGCGGGAAGTGCCAGGACCAGCCGACCAGTTCACCGTGGCCCAGCGACTCGATGACGGCGGCGCGCCGGCCGGGGACGTGCAGGTCGAGAGCGACCGTCCCGGTCTTGATGATCCAGAACCGGTCGGCGTGCCGTCCCTCCTCGAACAGGCGGGTGCCGACGTCGAAGGACACGTCGCGGGCGAGGGACATCAGGCGTGTGCGGTACTCCGTCGGCAGGGCCGAGGCCAGCGTGGTGGAGGTCATCGTCTCCGGCTCCTTTCGTACCCGCCGCCGAGCCCGGCCGGCGAGCGGCGTCGCTCAGTCCCCTCCGGGATGCCGTGGGGGCTGCTGATTCCAGCCTGTGCTCCGGCGGCGCCCACCGCCACAGGCCACCCGGACCCGGCGGTTGGGCCGTTCGGCCCAACCGCCGGCCGTCCGGCACGGCGGGGCCGGCCACCGCCCCGGCTGCCGCCAGCCGACTGCTCCGGTGTTGCGGGCCGGCTGCTCTGGTGTTGCGGGCTGTGCTGCCTCGGCTCCTGGGCACCCGGTCCTTGACCTCCGGCCCCCGGGCCCTGGTCCTCGGCCTCCGGGCCCTGGTCCTCGGCTCCCGGACCCTGGCCCTCGGCCCCCGGGCCTCGGCTCCTGGAGCCCGGAGCCCGGAGCCCGGAGCCCGGACTCCTGACTCCGGACTCCTGACTCCGGACTCCTGACTCCGGACTCCTGACTCCGGACTCCTGACTCCGGACTCCTGACCCCGGACTCCTGACCCCGGACTCCGGAGCCAGGAGCCCGGCCCTGGCCCTCGGCCCCGGAGTCTGGATTTTGGTCCTTGGGTGCCAGAGCCTGGACCCCGGCCCTGGCCTTTGGCCCCGGAGCCCGGCCCTGGCCCTTGGCCCCCGGAGTCTGGATTTTGGTCCTTGGGTGCCAGAGCCTGGACCCCGGCCCTGGCCTTTGGCCCCGGAGCCCGGCCCTGGCCTTTGGCCCCCGGAGCCCGGATCCTGGTCCTTGGGCCCCGGCCTCCGGGCCTCGGGCCCTCGGCTCCTGGACCTCGACCCCGGGCCGTGGCGTCCCGGCCCTTGCCTCCCGGGCCTTGCCCCGGGCCATGATGCTCGGGCATCCCGGCACCCCGGCACCCCGGTGCCGTGCCGCCCGGGCGGCTCAGCCCGTGGCGCGCAGGTCCGTGAGTTCGCGGCCCGTGATCATCGTGGCCTCGATGCGGATGAAGACGTCGTCCTGGATGGGCATCCACGAGTCGGGCCCCGTCCGCAGCAGCCGTTCGTGCTCGGCGGGGTCGGCGACCACATGGGCCTGGCCGGTCACGACCACGCTCCAGCCGGACCGGGTCTCCGTGTTGAACTCGTCGGCCTCGAAGGCGACCACGACACCGTCGACGGCGCGCACCAGGTCCGACCGGGCCGAGGTCCGCACGAGCACGGAGGCGTCCGTGTCCAGGGCGAAGTTCACGGGCAGTACCGCCGGAAGGGCCTGCCGCGTGTACACGACCCGCCCGACCGGCACCTTGCCCAGCAGCCGCAGGCACTCCTGCCGGTCCAGCGCGCGAAAGCCGTCGTTGTGCACCATCCGTCCATCCTCCCCGCGCGGTTCCGCCGACGGTTAGGGCCGATCGGCCCTAACCGTCGGCGGGAAAGATCCGTAGCCTCCCGGATCCGGGCCGGTCCACAGCGGGTCGCCCGGCAGCAGAAGGGCCGTGATTACAGGTGTGGGCCCTGCCTGTTGTGGTTATGGGAGTGGTGGCTTTTCCCAGTGAGCATCCACGGGGCGAGACCCGGGAGGGAGCGGCGCGGTGGCCACGGAGACCGATCCGGTGACGGAGGGAACAGGCGGGGCACGGTCGGCGGGGCCGGCCGGTGAGCTGACGGACGCGCTGGTGCGCTCGCGCCGGTTCTTCACCCGGGCGGAGGTCTCCGAGGACCTGCGCACCCTGCACAAGAAGGGCGGGCGCCGGGCGGACGACTTCTACCGGGACCGCTGGTCGCACGACAAGGTGGTCCGCTCCACCCACGGCGTGAACTGCACCGGTTCCTGCTCGTGGAAGGTGTACGTCAAGGACGGCATCATCACCTGGGAGGCCCAGCAGACCGACTACCCCTCGGTCGGCCCCGACCGCCCCGAGTACGAGCCGCGCGGCTGCCCCCGCGGCGCCGCGTTCTCCTGGTACACGTACTCGCCGACCCGGGTCCGCTACCCCTACGTCCGCGGCGTGCTCCTGCAGATGTACCGGGAGGCGAAGGCCCGGCTGGGCGACCCGGTCGCGGCCTGGGCGGACATCGTCTCCGACCCCGAGCGCGCCCGCCGCTACAAGGCCGCGCGCGGCAAGGGCGGCCTGGTGCGGGCGAGTTGGGACGAAGCGGTGGAGATGGTCGCCGCCGCGCACGTGCACACCATCAAGGAGTACGGCCCCGACCGGCTGGCCGGCTTCTCGCCGATCCCGGCGATGTCGATGGTCTCGCACGCCGCCGGGGCCCGCTTCTACTCGCTGCTCGGCGGCGTGATGCTGTCCTTCTACGACTGGTACGCGGACCTGCCGGTCGCCTCCCCGCAGGTCTTCGGCGACCAGACGGACGTACCGGAGTCGGGGGACTGGTGGGACGCCGGCTACCTGATCATGTGGGGTTCCAACCTGCCGGTGACCCGCACCCCGGACGCCCACTGGATGGCCGAGGCCCGCTACCGCGGCCAGAAGGTGGTGGCGGTCTCCCCGGACTACGCGGACAACGTCAAGTTCGCCGACGAGTGGCTTCCCGCCCAGCCCGGCACCGACGGGGCCCTCGCCATGGCCATGGGCCACGTGGTGCTCAAGGAGTTCTTCGTCGACCGCCGCACCCCGTACTTCGAGGAGTACGTCAAGCGGTACACGGACCTGCCGTTCCTGGTCGCCCTCGACGAACGCGAGCCGGGGACGGGTACGGGGACTGGGACGTACACGCCCGGCAAGTTCCTCACCGCCGCCGACCTCGGCGGTGAGCACGCGACCGCCGAGTACGCGGAGTTCCGCACCGTGCTGCTGGACGCCGACGGCAGCCCCGTCGTCCCGAACGGCACGCTCGGCGACCGGTACGGCGAGAGCGGGGCCGGGAAGTGGAACCTGGACCTGGGCGGCACCGACCCGCTGCTGTCCGCCGAGGGCGGCGGCGAGGACCCGGTGACGGTGGAGCTGCCCCGCTTCGACGCCCCCGACGGCAGCGCGGGCCTGCTGCGGCGCGGAGTGCCCGTACGGCGGATCGCGGGACGGCTGGTCACCACGGTGTACGACCTCCTCCTCGCCCAGTACGGCGTGGCCCGCCCCGGCCTGCCCGGCCGCTGGCCCACGTCCTACGACGACGCCGAGGAGCCGTACACGCCCGCCTGGCAGGCCGCGATCACCGGGGTGGACGCGGGCCGGGCGGCCCGGATCGCCCGGGAGTTCGCCGCCAACGCCGAGGAGTCCCGCGGCCGTTCGATGATCATCATGGGGGCGGGCACCAACCACTGGTTCCACTCCGACACCATCTACCGCGCCTTCCTCACCCTGACCACGCTCACCGGCTGCCAAGGTGTCAACGGCGGCGGCTGGGCGCACTACGTCGGCCAGGAGAAGGTCCGCCCGATCACCGGCTACTCCGCGCTCGCGACGGCCTCCGACTGGAACCGCCCGGCCCGGCAGATGATCCAGACGGCGTACTGGTACCTGCACAGCGACCAGTTCCGCTACGACCCCTTCTCCGCCGACACCCTCGCCGCGGCCGGCGCGGCCGGAGCGGGCGGCCCCTTCGCCGGGATGGCCACCGCGGACGTGATCGCCGCCTCCGCGCGCATGGGCTGGATGCCGTCGTACCCGACCTTCGACCGCAACCCGCTCGACCTCGCCGACGAGGCCGAGGCGGCCGGGCGCCCGGTCGCCGAGCACGTGGTGGAGGAACTGAAGGCCGAGCGACTGGGGTTCGCGGGCGAGGACCCGGACGCGCCGGAGAACTTCCCGCGCGTCCTGACCATCTGGCGGGCCAACCTGCTCGGCTCCTCCGCGAAGGGCAACGAGTACTTCCTCAAGCACCTGCTGGGCACCGACTCCTCGGTGAACGCCGCCGAGGCACCGCCCGAGGCCCGCCCGAGGGACGTGGTGTGGCGGGAGGAGGCCCCCGTCGGCAAGCTGGACCTGCTGCTGACCCTGGACTTCCGCATGACCAGCACCACCGTCTTCTCGGACGTGGTGCTGCCGGCCGCCACCTGGTACGAGAAGCACGACCTGTCCAGCACCGACATGCACCCCTACGTGCACGCCTTCAACCCGGCGATCGCCCCGCCCTGGCAGACCCGCACCGACTGGGACGCCTTCCTCACCCTGGCCCGCGAGTTCAGCCGGCTCGGCGCCGCCCACCTCGGCGTGCGCAAGGACGTGGTCGCCGCCCCGCTGATGCACGACACCCCGGACGAACTGGCCACCCCGCACGGCCGCGTACGCGACTGGAAGGCCGGCGAGTGCGAACCCGTCCCCGGCCGGACCATGCCCAAACTCGTCACCGTCGAACGCGACTACGGGGCCGTCGCCGACAAGATGACCGCCCTCGGCCCACTGCTCGACTCCCTCGGCGCGACCACCAAGGGCGTCACCTTCAAGCTGGACCGGGAACTGGACTACCTGCGGCACAAGAACGGCACGGTGCGCGGGGGAGCGGCGGCCGGGCGGCCCGCGCTCGCCCGGGACGTGCACGCCTGCGAGGCCATCCTCGCCCTGTCCGGCACCACCAACGGCCACCTGGCCACCCAGGGCTTCCACACCCTCGAGAACCGCACCGGAACCCGGCTCGCCGACCTGGCCGCCGAGCACGAGGGCAAGCGGATCACCTTCGCCGACACCCAGGAAGCCCCCGTGCCGGTCATCACCAGCCCCGAGTGGTCCGGCTCGGAGAGCGGCGGCCGGCGCTACTCGCCGTTCACCGTCAACGTCGAGCGCCACAAGCCCTGGCACACCCTCACCGGCCGCCAGCACTTCTACCTCGACCACGACTGGATGACCGCGCTCGGCGAACAACTCCCCGTCTACCGGCCACCGTTGAACATGAACGCCCTGTTCGGCGAGCCACGCCTGGGCGAACAGGGCGAACTCGGCATCACCGTCCGCTACCTGACCCCGCACAACAAGTGGTCCATCCACTCCGAGTACCAGGACAACCTGTTCATGCTGTCCCTGTCCCGGGGCGGACCCACCATCTGGATGAGCACCCAGGACGCGGCGAAGATCGGCGTGCGCGACAACGACTGGATCGAGGCGGTCAACCGCAACGGCGTCGTCGCCGCCCGCGCGGTCGTCTCGCACCGCATGCCCGAGGGCACCGTCTACATGCACCACGCCCAGGACCGGCTGATCGACGTGCCCCGCACCGAGACCACCGGCCGCCGCGGCGGCATCCACAACTCCCTCACCCGGCTGCTGGTCAAACCCAGCCACCTCATCGGCGGCTACGCCCAGCTGTCGTACGCCTTCAACTACCTCGGCCCGACCGGCAACCAGCGCGACGAGGTGACGGTGATCCGCCGCCGCACCGACCAGGAGGTGACCTACTGACATGCGCCTCATGGCCCAGATGGCGATGGTGATGAACCTCGACAAGTGCATCGGCTGCCACACCTGCTCGGTCACCTGCAAACAGGCGTGGACCAACCGCACCGGCGTCGAGTACGTGTGGTTCAACAACGTCGAGACCCGCCCCGGCCAGGGCTACCCCCGCCGCTACGAGGACCAGGACACCTGGCGCGGCGGCTGGGAGCTGAACAAGCGCGGCCGGCTCGCGCTGAAGGCCGGCGGCCGGTTCAAGAAGCTGATCACCATCTTCTCCAACCCCGTACTGCCCTCGCTCGACGACTACTACGAACCCTGGACCTACGACTACGAGACCCTGACCAACGCCCCGCTGCAGGAGCACACCCCGGTCGCCCGCCCCAAGTCCCTCATCACCGGCAAGGACATGAAGATCTCCTGGTCGGCGAACTGGGACGACAACCTCGGCGGCTCCGACCGGCACGGCGACAAGGACGTCCTGCTCGGCGAGGTCTCCGAGAAGATCAAGCTGGAGTTCGAGCAGACGTTCATGTTCTACCTGCCGCGGATCTGCGAGCACTGCCTCAACCCGTCCTGTGCCGCCTCCTGCCCCTCCGGGGCGATCTACAAGCGGGAGGAGGACGGCATCGTCCTCGTCGACCAGGACCGCTGCCGGGGCTGGCGGATGTGCGTGACCGGCTGCCCGTACAAGAAGGTCTACTTCAACCACCGCACCGGCAAGGCCGAGAAGTGCACCTTCTGCTTCCCGCGCGTCGAGGTCGGCCTGCCCACCGTCTGCTCCGAGACCTGCGTCGGCCGGCTGCGCTACATCGGCCTGGTCCTCTACGACGCCGACAAGGTCCTTCAGGCCGCCTCCACCCCGGACGACACCGACCTGTACGAGGCACAGCGCCAGGTCTTCCTCGACCCCCACGACCCGCACGTCGTCGCCGAGGCCGAGAAGGCCGGCATCCCCCGCGACTGGATCGAGGCCGCCCAGCGCTCCCCGGTGTACGCCCTGATCAACACCTACAAGGTGGCACTGCCGCTGCACCCGGAGTACCGCACCCTGCCCATGGTCTGGTACGTCCCGCCGCTCTCCCCGGTCGTCGACGCCGTACGCGACACCGGCGAGGACGCCGAGGACCACCGCAACCTCTTCGCCGCCGTCGACACCCTGCGCATCCCCGTCGACTACCTCGCCCAGCTGTTCACCGCCGGCGACCCCGCCCCCGTGGACGCCGTCCTGCGCCGCCTCGCCGCCATGCGCTCCTACATGCGCGACATCAACATGGGCCGCGAACCCAACGCTGACATCCCCGAGCAGGTCGGCATGGGCGAGGAGCAGATGTACGACATGTACCGGCTGCTGGCGCTGGCCAAGTACGACGAGCGGTACGTCATCCCGCCCGCCCACGCCGAACAGGCCCACAACCTGGAGGAACTCGCCACCGAGTGCAGCCTGGACTACGAGGGCGGACCCGGCATGGGAGGTTCCGGGCCCTTCGGCGAGACCTCCGGCGGCGCGGCACCCATCGCCGTGGAGAACTACCGCGCCCTGCGCGACCGGCAGACCTCCGACACCCCGGCCGCCCCCACCGACAAGGAAACCCGCGTCAACCTCCTCAACTGGGACGGCAAGGGCGCTCCACCGGGCCTGTTCCCGCCCCGGACCCCCGATGGTGACACCAGCGTCGACAGCGGCGGGGAGGTCGAGCCGAAGCCATGAGCATGAGGAGGAGACTCAGGCCCGCCACGGCCCGCACCGAACCCTGGCACCCGTACGCCTGGCAGACGCAGTCCCTGCTGCTGGCCTACCCGGACGAGCAGTTCCCGCAGCGCCTCGCCCTCGCCCACCGCGTGGCCCCCACCCTGCCGGCCCGCGTCCGCGACCCCCTGCTCCGCTTCACCGGACACGCCGAGAACACCCCCGCCGACGAACTGGCCGCCGCCTACGTCGCCACCTTCGACCACCGCAAGCGCTGCTGCCCCTACCTGACCTACTACGCGCACGGCGACACCCGCAAGCGCGGCATCGCCCTGCTCCGCCTCAAGCAGGCCTATGCCGCCGCCGGACTGCGCCTGAGCGACGACGAACTCCCCGACCACCTCGCCGTCGTACTCGAATGCGCGGGCATGGACCCGCCCACCGGACACCGGCTGCTCACCGAGCACCGCGCCGGCCTCGAACTGCTCCGCCTGGCCCTGCGCGCGGAGGACTCGCCCTGGACGGCCGTACTGGAGTCCGTCTCCGCCACGCTCCCACCCCTCAAGGGCGACGAGCAGCAGGCCGTCGCCCGGCTCGCCGCCGAGGGCCCGCCCGAGGAACAGGTCGGGCTCGCCCCGTACACACCCTCGCAGTACATGCCCGACCCGGCAGGAGGCCCGCGATGACCGCACCCGCGCAGCCCTTCACCACGGCCGCCGAGACAGGCCCCGGCAGCCTCCTGCTGTGGGTGATCCTGCCCTACCTGTCCCTGGCCTTCTTCGTCCTCGGCCACATCTGGCGCTACCGCTACGACAAGTTCGGCTGGACCACCCGCTCCTCCCAGCTCTACGAGAACCGGCTGCTGCGCATCGGCAGCCCGCTGTTCCACTTCGGCGTCCTCGTCGTCCTGCTCGGCCACATCGGGGGCCTGATCATCCCCAAGAGCTGGACCGAGGCGGTCGGCATGAGCGAGAACACGTACCACCTGGCGGCCGTGATCCTCGGCACCGTCGCCGGAGTGTGCACCGTGGGCGGCCTGGCCATCCTGGTCTACCGGCGCCGCACCGTCGGCCCGGTGTTCTCCGCCACCACCCGCAACGACAAGGCGATGTACCTCTCGCTCACCGTGACGATCCTGCTCGGCCTGGCCGCGACGGTCGCCGCGAACGTCGTCGGCGGCGGCTACGACTACCGCGAGACCATCTCCCCCTGGTTCCGCTCGATCTTCTACCTCCAGCCCCACGCGGACCTGATGAGCGGCGCACCCCTCCTCTTCCAGCTCCACGCCCTCAGCGCCCTGTTGTTGTTCGCCTTCTGGCCCTTCACCCGCCTGGTCCACATGCTCACCGCCCCCCTCGGCTACCTCACCCGCCCCTACATCGTCTACCGCAGCCGCGACGCCCAACTGGGCACGAGGGCCCCGCGCCGCGGCTGGGAACGCATCGGCTGACGAGGACCACCTGCGCGAGAGCCCTGCCGCCCGACAGGAACCGGCAGGGCTCTCGCGCTCGTACGACCGTCAGACGTCCCGCTCCGACGAGGACGGCCCGACGAACCCCACCCACGCCTCACGCGACACCCCGGGGACGGGCCCGGCTCAACGCACACGCAGGGGACGCCGTCACGCCGCATGTCTCGTACACGTGACGACGCCGCACGTACAACCGCTTCGCGTCGGTGCGTCACCAGTGCCGGACTTGGTGACGACCAGGCGTCCGTCCTGCGCTTCACGTCCACGCCGCGCAGCCACGCGCTGATCGACCGGGAGTCGTACCTGCCCACCGCCCCGGCCGCCGGCATGCCCGGGCTGACGGACGCCGGGCGCAGGCGCCGGTCACGCGTTCTCGAGTACGGGAACGGGGCTGTCGGGGGTGTCGAGCCACACCTCGTGTCGGGGAGCCGGCGGCCCTGGCGGAGATGCTGCAGGCGGTGGCCCGTGGCTGGTACCCCGAGCTTGCGCCCCGCTTCGCCGCCCGCGCGGAAGCATTTACCGGTGTTCGCCCACCCGTCCCGCTGCACTCCGAGGTGAGGAAGACGACCGCGCGTGAGTTCGGACCAGTACGCCTCGGAGATCCTGGCCGCCGCCGAGCACGGTGAGCGGATCACGGGGACCAAGAGCGGCCGCCCTGCCACCGCCGGTGGCGGACGAGACTTTCGTACCTCCGTGCCCCGCGGATCCCATGGGCGGGGACGGCGGAGCACACCAGGCGTGTCACGCCCTGGGCGCGGCCTCCCGAACCAGGTCCTCCAGCGACCCCGGCTTGACCTGCGGGTACTTGGCGTTGTCCAGGACGTCGAACTTGCCCTTGCCCGTGACCATGCACCACTGGTACTGGAGCGCCACATAGTCGAACGGGTTCTGGGTGAGGCCCGCCTGCCGTGTGATCTCGGCACGCAGTTCGTCGGCGGTGCCGAGGGTCTTCAGGACAAAGATACGGCCGGTGGCCCGCTGCAAGGTCTGGTGGAACTGCCGCATCGACAGCACCTCACCGGCGAACCGCAGGGTGCCCTTGGCCCCCGGGCCGAGGGCGACGGCCGCGGTGTAGGCGGCCGTGTCGGCGACCGAGGTGAGGTCGAGCGGCTGGTCGGGGTCGCCCCAGTGGGAGACCGTACCCGCCTCCCAGTCGACGAGCCCCATGAAGCCGATCATGACCTCGTAGAAGGCGCCGTTGAGCACGGAGATCACCTCCAGGCCCGTGTCCGCATAAGCGGCCGCGGCCTGCCGACGCCAATCGATCATGAAGTTGTCGCCGTCCTCCAGCTTCGTGACGTCGACAGCGAAGTCGGACGGGATGAACCGGCGGGCACCGGCCTTCTCCGCGGCGCGCACCAGGTTCACCTGCCCGTCCACGATCAGGTCGGGGCCGCCCTGTACCGCCGAGATCACGGTGGTGGCGTCGCCGATCGCCGCGGCCAGCTTCTCCACGGGGTCGGTGATGTCGCCCTCGACGAGCTCGAGGCCGCGCGCCTCCAGGGCCGCGAGCGCGGCCTTCCTGTCGCCCTCGGTGCCCGGCCGGACAAGGGCGCGCACGGGGGCGCCCTTGTCGAGGAGTGCACTGACGATCCGGCTTCCCAGCAGGCCGGTGGCGCCGACCACGAAGGTCTTGGGTGCGGTGCTCATGGTGTGTGTCTCCTCGGTAAGGCCCGGGCCATGGCCGGCCTGGGCCATTGTGAACGATGTGCGTGGTACGAGAGATGGTTCACGGGATGAGCAGGGTCTTGCCGACGGTGCGACGCGACTCCACGGCGGCATGCGCGTCGGCTGCCTGCTCCAGCGGGAAGCTCTGCCCGACGACCGGCTTGATCGCGCCGGCGACGGCCAGACCGAGGACGTCGGTGACCAGTTCGCGGGCGTGGTCGGGCTGGTTCCAGATGAGGCCCGCGCTGAACCCGGTGAGGGTCAGGCCCCGGCCGAACAGCTCCATGGGCTGCACGTCGAGCGGCTGCCCGCTGGAGAAGCCGAATACGATCTGCCGGCCGGTGCCCGGAGCGAGCAGACCGAACGACTCGCGTCCGAGCTCGCCGCCGATGTGGTCGTAGACCACGTCGACGGCGCCCTGTGCGACCTGGCGCACCCGGTCCGTCCAACCGGGCGTCGAGTAGTCGACGACGTGGTCGGCGCCCAGCTCCTTGACAAGGTCGAGCTTGTGGTCGCCGCGAGCCGTTCCGATCACGGTCGCGCCGGTCCGCTTGAGCAGCTGCACGAGGATCGTGCCGACGGCCCCGCCAGCAGCCTGCACCAGGACCCGGTCGCCCGCCGTGACACGCGCCGTGTCGATCAGGCCACGAGCGGTGGCTCCGTAGCGGTAGAGAGCGACGGCGTCCGGGAAGTCCAGTCCGGCCGGCAGCGGGATGAGCGAGGTGGCAGGCGCGAGGGCGAGTTCGGCATAGCCGCCGGTGCCCGCGGTGGTGGCGAGCACCCGGCTGCCGACGAGCGCCGGATCGACGCCCGCGCCGACCTCGACGACGTCGCCCGCGACCTCCTTGCCCAGGATCACCGGCAGAGGCGCACCGGCCAGTGCCCCACGCATCATGCCGGAGCGGACCTGAGTCTCCAGGAACTGGATGCCGACCGCGGCCACGCGAATTGCCGCCTCGCCCGGGGCGGGATGCGGATCCGGCACCTCAGTGAGGGTCAGCCGGTCCGGCGGACCGAAGTCTTTCAGCAGGACGGCACGCACCTGTCCTCACTCCTTCGTGGTGAACAGTGAACGGGATTACTTGTCCGCGACGACGGGGACGAGCAGACGGCTGTCGAACCGGCCGCCAGTGCGGAGGATGTGGGCGCCCGCGTTGCGGGTGACACGGTGTCCAGGCAGCACACCGGTGATGACGTCGCCTGCCTGGACGACGAGTTCGCGGTGTCCGCCCGCCTGTCAGGAGCGGTTCTGGGCGATGCGCGGCAGGACGAGTGCGGATACAGCGCCGAGGACCACGAAGGCCGCGGCCACCAGGATGGACAGCGGAGCGATGTTCATGAGGGATACGTCGAGCAGGACCATGGACTGGCCGAGTAGGCAAGGGTGACGACCACCCCCGGCGGGGCGGTGCGGTCCCGGCGCTGCCGGGCGGCGGGACTGGAGTGGTCAACTGGCTGCCACTCGCGGCGCCTTGAGTCCCCAGGCGGTGCACGGGTTCCTTACCCTTTCTTCTTGATCGCTTCAGCGAACGCGGTCAGATGCTCGGCCAAACGCTCGATCTCGGCGGTGTCCCAGTCCGCCATCAGCTCGGCCACCGTGTCAGCTCGCGCCTTCCGGAGCCTGCGGACGGCAAGCTTCCCCGCCCGGCTGACGCTGACCAACTGGGCACGGGCGTCCGCCGGGTCGGGCTCACGGACGATGAAACCGCGGGCCTCCAGCCGCTTGGCGGGCGGCGTGAGCGTGGACTTGTCGACCTCCATCAGCTCCGCGAGGACCGACAGACGCACCGGTGCGTGCTGGGAGATCTGGGCGAGCAACGTGTAGTCCCCCAGGGACAGTTCGAGTCCGGAGGCCGCCATGATCCGGCGCCGCGCCGCGGTGGAGAACATCCAGTTGCCCACCGTGGCAAGAGCCGTGGCCACCTCGTCCGAAGCCTTGCGCTGCTCGTCCGGGCCTCCCTGGGACCCGGATGACGTACGTCCCATCTCCCCCACCACGATCTCGATTAGTTGATTTTGCTAAACCAACTAATACTCTGCGGTTCGATCCATGGCAAGTCAGATTTCCTCGGTCCGGCCCAGGGCCGGCTGCGGGATTCCCCTGCGGCCGTCGCCGTACAGTCGTCGGCTCGAAGGCCCCCGCTCGCGGACCCCGGCCGTGCCGACGTACTCCGGCTCGACGTCATCCACCGACACCTCGTCCGCGTCCATCCCGGGCCTCCGGTGCGCCGCCGGCCAGCCTTGACGACCGTGGGCAGGACCGGGACGCACACCCGGAGAAGGCCGAGGCGCGCCACGGAATGCACGGAGACGACTGAGGCGTCTGTTCACTTGCCCGGGGGTCTCCGAGGCTGCCCGGACATCGCAGAGGCAGGGCAGTTCGACAGTGGCTCGGCCATCGACTGGCCCGCCGGGCTGGACGGGTACGTACCCGTACCCGTACCCTCGTGGGGTCAGAACGAGGAGGGCACCATGTCCGACGCCAACGTCCGTATCCCCGCCGAAGCTCGCGACAGACTCGCTCGGATAGCTTCCTCCGAAGGCATGTCGCTGCGGGGCTACCTGTCCCATCTCGCCGAGACGCTGCTCACCCCCGAGGAGCGCGCAGAGCGGGCCGAGCGGGCTCGCGTCGCCCTGCGGAAGTGGAACGGCTACGACCCGAGCGCGAGCGAACAGGAGGCTCTCGACGCGGAGCTGGACCGACGGCTGAGCGAGGCGGGGGCCAGGTGACCGAGCCCCTGCACATCGTCCTGGACGACACGGCGATGGTCGCGGCCGGAAAGGGCAACGTACTCGCTTCCCGGCTGATCCATCGCGCGCATGCCGAGGCGGGCTGGTTCCTGTACGCCCCGGCATGCGCCCTGGTCTCGGCAGACCGCGTACGGCCGGGCACCGCGGAGCATCTCGCCGCGCTCCCCGATATCACGGTTCTCGACCTGGATCTGCCCGCCGCGCTCGCCGTGGCGCGCGACACGTCCTGGGCCTCCGCCCACGCGCGATACGCCGCCGAGCCGACGGCGGAGCGGCCGAGCGGCGCGGTGATCGCCACCACCGCGCCCGAAACCTGGAAGGGACAGCCCGTACGGATCATCGACCTCAGTCCCTGAGCTCTCCGAGAGTCTCCGGTCAGGGGGCGAGATCGGTCAGGAGGCCGTCCAGGACGGTCTCTTCCTCGATACGCACGCCCAGTTCGGTGAGGGCCGGGCGCAGGTCCGGGTCCCATGGGGCGTCGGCCGGGGTGCCGGTCAGGGGCGGGGCCAGGGGGGTGGCGGCGGCTGCGGTGCGGTAGTCGGCGGCCGTGTAGCGCCAGGGGTGCCAGGGCACGCGGCGCAGCAGGGCGGCGGCGATGCGCAGACCGCCCCAGTCGAAGTCGCCGTGGTAGTGGAGCACGGAGCCGTGGGCGTGCAGGTGGCGCAGCAGGGTGAGGGCGGCGGCCGAGGGCTGGCCCTGGAGGCAGACCAGGGGCGGGCAGGCGGGACCCAGGGTGTCGGCCGCGGTGGCCAGGACGGTGGGGTTCTCGCACACGTGCACGGCGGCGGGCGCCGTGCGCGGCGGTACGCGGGTGAGCTGGCGCAGTGTCAGGACCGCTGGTTCTCCCGAGTCGGCCGCCCAGTCGAGGGCGGGGGTGCCGCGCAGGCCCAGGGTGAGGACGGTGGAGGACAGGGCGTCCTTGAGGAGCCCGGCCGAGGCCCAGGCCTCGCGGCGCCACTCGGCACCGCTGCCGTCGGGGAAGCCGGTCAGGGCGCGCACGCCGGACAGGACGAGGGTGGCGAGCGGGGCGCCGTCGTCGAGGGCGTGGGCGTCGCCGAACGCGGCGGCGGCGAAGGCGGACAGGGACACGGCCGGGTCGGCCGGCAGCCGGCGCAGGGCTTCGGCGGTGTCGCCGAGCAGGGTTTTCGCCGCGTGCGGGGTGCGGGCGAGACGGCGTACCAGGCCGTCCTGGCGCAGCCGGTCGGCCCACTCGGCCAGCTCGGGCCTATCGGTGCGGATCAGTGAGTCGAGCGGGGCGTGAGCGTCCCGCCAGGCGTGCGCCTCCCGTTCGCGTACGTCGGCGAGCCGGGCGACCGGGCCGGTGAGGGCGGTGACGGCGGCGGCCAGGCCGTCGGGGCTGATCCCGGAGCGCCGCAGGACCGCGTCCACCGTGTCCAGCCGTACGCTCAGCGAGCGCCCGGCGCCCGGAGCGCGGCCCAGCAGTCGCTCGGCGGCGGCGCGCTGCGCGGCGGTGGGGGCGGCCAGGGCGACCGGTCCGGTCAGGGGTTCGTCCCGTTCCATGCGGCGGCGCACCCGGTCGATCAGCCAGGCCAGTTCGGGGCCGCCCAGGAGGCGGGACAGGCGGTCGTGGTCGACGGGGGCCGAAAGCGGCCGGGGTGTGTTCGTGTCCTCGCTCATGCTGTCCTCGGGTCCACGGCTCACGTCGTCCACAGGGAGTCCTGGCCCTCCGTCGTGCCCGCGGTGGTCTGCGCGGAGACGGTCGTCAGCCGGCGGTCGGGTTCGGTGCCGGGCATGCGTTCGGTGCCGTCCCACTCCCAGCGGGTCACCAGGACCGCGGGGATCTCGTCGACGCGGGAGAGCTGGGCGATGGCGATGCCGGGGACCTGCGGGTAGCAGGCCCACTCGCGTTCGCTGGTCATCACCACGTCCAGGTCGAAGGCGTGCAGCAGCCCCAGGCACTTGGCGCGGGAGTCGTCGTCGACACCGGCGAAGGCCTCGTCCAGCGTGACCAGGCGCGGGGCGTGCGGGGCGGCCGTGGCGTAGTGCGAGGAGGCCGCGGCGAACAACGGCACGCTCACCGCCAGGACGCGCTCGCCGCCGGAGGCGGGACCGGTGGCCGGGACCCACTTGCCGTGCTGGTGGCGTTCGATGCCGAACTCGTGCCAGGCCCGGTAGTCGAGGGCGGCGGTGAGCACCTCCAGCCAGCTGCCCGCCCGGTCGTCGGACTGCCGGCGGCCGATCTCGGCCTGCAGGAACCCGCCGACCGCGGCCCGGTCCTCGGGCGTCCAGGCGTCGGCGGACTGCCGCAGCCGTTCGCGGGCCTGGGCCAGACCGGCCGGCGCCCTGCGCGAGGGGCGCCACACCAGGCGCAGCCGCATGCCGGTGGAGGTGGGCCGCTCCTGCAGCTCGGCGTTCATGGCGCGCACCTGGCGCTCGGCGGCGCCGATCAGCTCCTGCAGGGTGCCGGCGACCTCGGTCAGCAGGTGCGTTTCGAGGATCTCGCGCTCGTGCGCGGACAGGATGCGCGTCAGCTCGGCCACTTCCGCGGCGAGCGCCTCGGCGAGCTCGGGCACGGCCCGCTCGCGGCCCTGGTAGACGATCTCGACGACCATGCCGTCCTCCACCATGCGGGCGGTGGCGCTGTGGCCGCCCCGGGACAGCGCGTCCTGGAGCTTCTTGTACTCCTCGCTCAGCCGCTTCTGCACCCGCTCCCAGGCGCCGTCGGAGTCGTCGGTGCCGGACAGTTCGGCCTCGACGGAGCGGGCGAGCGCGACGGCCGGGGTGGCGGCCCAGGGGCCGGACTCCAGCGGAGGTACGGACAGCTCGGGCAGGGCGACGGACATGAGGCCGGTGCCTGCGAACCGCTGGAGGGCGGCGATGGCCTCGGCACGGGACGCGGTCGCCTCACGGACGTCCACCTCCAGCCGTTCGATGTGCCCCTGCGCCCGGTGGGCGCGCCGGTCGGCGGCCGTGTGGTCCTCGCGTGCCCGGCGCTGGTCGCGGTCGCAGGCGGCCAGCGCGGCGGAGGTCTCGGCGAGGCGCCGTTCGAGCTCCGCGACCGCGGCGCCGACGGTGGAGCGCAGGGTGGCGTGGCGCTCGTCGGCGGCGGCCGCGAGACGGCCCGACTCCTCCGCCCGCAGGGCCAGTTCGGCGACCCTTTCGCCGGCCTGCTCCGCTTCCGCGCGCTCCTCGGTGAGCGAGCGCGTCGCCTCGGCACGTTCGCGCAGGGCAGGCCACAGACCGGCGAGGACGGCGGCGTGATCGGCCAGGGCCTGGCGTACGGCGGCCAGGCCCGCCTGGTCGGCCGGCAGGTCCAACGCGGCGGCGGTCTCGGTGAGTTCACCGTCCGCCTCGGCTTCCTGCCGGGTGGCCTCCGCCAGTTCGCCGGCGCGTTCGTCGCGGCGGGTGCGGGCCCGGTGGGCGGCGTCCGCCGCCGCGGCGGCGAGTGCGTGGGCGTGGCGCAGGGCGGCGTCGTCGGGGACGGCGGCCAGCTCGGCGTCCAGGGTGTGACGGCACCGGTCCACCGAGGTGCGTTCGGCCGCCAGGCGGGCCATGTCGCCCGCCAGGGTGTCGAGTTCGGTGCGCAGGGCGCTCATGCGGGCTCGCCGTGCCTCTTCACGGGCACCCTCGCCCACGTACACGGCCGCCGGCTTCGACCAGCTGCCGGTGAGTGCGCCGACGCGGAAGCGGCCGTCCGCCGCCACCCAGGTGTCGCGGCCGGTGCCCGCACCACCCTCGTACCACGAGCCGGTGACCGGGTCCGGCGCCCAGACGTCCTCGCCCCGGCCGAGTCCGATCGCGGCCAGCAGCCGGGCCACCGCAGGCTCGCCCACTGCCGTGGCGCGCGCGTCGCCGTGGTCGACGGCCGGGCGCAGCACGTCGGCGAGTGTCGGGCCGGGCGGTGGGGCCCCGGGCGGCAGCGGGGACAGCAGCAGGTCGTGTCCGTCGGCGTGTACGGCGGTGCCGTCCGGGCGCACCCAGGCGTCCAGCAGCCCGGACGCCTCCAACGCCGCCTCCAGGCCCGCCCGTTCACCGGCCCCGACATGGTCGCGGAAGTCGATCAGCCGCCACAGGGGCGCCCCCGGCACCCGCTCACGTACCCCGGGCGTACGGGTGTGGGGCTCGGTGGGGCCGGGCTGGCCGCCTGCCTCCAGCCCGGCGAGTTCCCGCCCGGCCTCGGTGTGCCGGGCCCGGAGTCCGGCCAGTTCCTGCCCGAGAGCGGCCGCCCGGTCGGCCAGCCGTGCCGTCCGTGTGCGATGCGCCTCGGCTGCCTGTTCCCGTGCCGGATACCGGCCCTGCAGGTGCGTCACCCAGTCCTGCAGGCCGTCCAGCAGCCCGGTGGGGTCGGCGACGGACAGCTCCTCGCAGGCGTCCAGATGAGCGCGTACGAGGGCGACGAGGTCCCGGCCCGCCGCGGCGGCGGTCTCCTCCGCCTCGGCCTGCCGCACGGTGGTGTGGCCGGCGTCGGTCTCGGCCTCGTCCAGCCGGCGGGCGGCGGCCCGGCGCTCGCCGGCGGCCCGGC
>NZ_QFDQ01000282.1 GCF_003270085.1 Streptomyces triticisoli
GCTCCGGGGCGGGGCTCGGCGGCGGGGCGGGGGCCGGCGGGCGGATGGCCCTGAGCCGCGGCTCGACGTCTGCCTCCAAGGCGGGGCCCGGGGATCCGCCGACGGCCGGTGTCGCGTCGGCGCTCGACGCCGGACCTGCGCCCGAGTCCCAGCCCGGTGACCGGCCGGCACCTGACGTCCGGGCGGGGCTCGGCAGCGGTTCCGTTGCCGAGGCGCAGGCCGTTTCCGGGGAACTGTCCCCGGCCGGGGGAGAGGCGGCGGTCCACGTGCCCACCCGGCGGCTGTTCGTGTCCCGGATGGTGGCCGGGGCCGCGGCGGCGGCCGCGGTGGGGACCGTCGGGTACGGGACGTACGGCGTGCTGCGGGGGCCGCGGGTGAAGAGGGTCACCGTGCCGCTGGCGAAGCTGCCGCGGGCCGCGCACGGCTTCCGGATCGCCGTGGTCAGTGACATCCACCTGGGGCCCCTCCTGGGGCGCGGCTTCGCGCAGAAGGTCGTCGACACGATCAACGCGACCCAGCCGGACCTCATCGCGGTCGTCGGGGACCTGGTGGACGGCGACGTCAAGGACCTCGGGCCGGCGGCGGCGCCGTTGGCGGGGCTCCGGGCGCGGCACGGGGCGTACTTCGTCACGGGCAACCACGAGTACTTCTCCGGTGCGGAGCAGTGGGTCGAGGAGGTACGGCGCCTCGGCCTGCTCCCCCTGGAGAACGCGCGCACCGAACTGCCCGGCTTCGACCTGGCCGGTGTCAACGACGTGATGGGCGAGCGGGAGGGACAGGGCCCCGACTACGAGCGGGCCCTCGGCGACCGGGACCCCGCACGCGCGTGCGTGCTGCTCGCCCACCAACCGGGGCAGATCCACGAGGCCGTCCGGCACGGCGTGGACCTCCAGCTGTCCGGCCACACCCACGGCGGCCAGCTCTGGCCCGGCAACCTCCTCGCGGCCGCCGCCAATCCGACCCTCGAGGGCCTGGAGCGCTACGGCGACACCCAGTTGTACGTCACCCGCGGCGCCGGGGCCTGGGGCCCGCCCACGCGTGTGGGCGCCCCCTCCGACATCACCGTCGTCGAACTCGCCTCACGGCGAGTCTGAGGACCGGCGGTGAGTCCGAACACCGGTGGCGAGTTCGAGGACCGGCTGTGAGCATCCTGTGAAACAACGGGAAAGCACGTCTTCGTAACTTCTTCTCCTTCCCTCCAGCCCCCGCTTCCCCTGGATTGAAGAGGTGTGATTAGGTGTCGGCGCCACTAAGGGGAGTGGCATGTGCAAAGGGCCCGTGAAGGGTCTGGGGAGGCTACCGATGCGGTCGGTTCGCATGCGGATTCTCACGGCGCTGCTCGTAGTGGCGGTCGTGGGCGTCGGCGGTTGGCAGTTGTTGCCGTCAGAGGAGAAGAAGAACAAGACGATCACCGTCGGCACGACGGACGCCGCCACGTCGCTCGACCCGGCCGCCGCCTACGACGCCGGCTCCTGGACGCTGCTCAACAACGTGTTCCAGTCCCTGCTGACCTTCCAGCCGGGCGGCACCTCCCCGGTGCCGGACGCGGCCAGCAGCTGCGACTTCGTCGACGGCGGACTGCGCACCTACCGCTGCGAAGTGCGCGACGACATCACGTTCCCGAGCGGACGCACGATGACCGCCGAGGACGTGAAGTTCTCCTTCGACCGCGTCAAGAAGATCAACTCCGACGTCGGCCCGGCCCCCCTGCTCTCCACCCTCGACTCGGTCGAGGCCGTCGGCTCGACCGTCACCTTCCACCTTTCGTCGCCGGACGCCACGTTCCCCCAGAAGGTGGCCACGGGAGCCGGTGCCATCGTCGACCACACCCGCTACGCCAAGGACGCGCTGCGCACCGGCACCCAGGTCGACGGCACCGGGCCGTACCGACTGAAGGAGTACGCCAAGGACAAGAGAGCGGTGCTGGAGCCGAACGGCTCCTACAAGGGAGCCGTCACTGACACCGGGCGGCCGATCGAGCTGCGCTACTACGGCACCCCGGCCGAACTCGACCGGGCCTGGCAGGACAGGCAGATCGACGTCGCCAGCCGCACCCTGCCCCCGAAGGTCCTCGCCGGACTCAACCCGAGCGACCCCGGGCACCGCGTGTCGGTGTCCAGCAGCCCCGAAGTCCGCAACCTCTACCTCAACACACGTGCCTCCTCCTCGCTGCACGACGTCCGCGTCCGGCGGGCCGTGGCCATGCTGATCAACCGTGAGCATCTGGCCGGCGCCGTGTACGACAACACCGTCGACGCGCTGTACTCGCTGGTCCCGACGGGCATCACGGGCCACACCACGGCGTTCTTCGACGCCTACCCGGAGCAGGACGTCAAGCGGGCGCGGGCGCTGCTGACCGAGGCCGGCGTGTCGATCCCGATGCGCTTCACCTACGGCTACGGCAAGCGCGGCGTCGCCGCCGAGGAGGCCGCCGAGCTCAAGCGGCAGCTGGAGGAGAGCGGCCTGTTCAAGGTCGACGTCAAGGGCTACGAGTGGGCCGACTTCCAGAAGCGCTGGGTGGGCGGCAAGCTCGACGCCTACGCGGTCGGCTGGGTCGCCGACTACCCGGACCCGGACACCTTCGGCTCCGGACTCGTCGGCACCGGCAGCGTCATGAACACCGGCTACAGCAGCAAGACCGTGGACAACCTCATCCGGGCCACCCAGGAGCACTCCGACCGGGGCCGGGTCGTCGCGGACTTCCGCACCCTGCAGGCGGAGATCGCCACCGACGTGCCGCTCATCCCGCTCTGGCAGCGCAAGGACTACGTCATCTCCAGCGAGGACGTCGGCGGCGGCCAGTACCTGACGGACGGCAGCGGCGCCTTCCGGCTGTGGAAGCTCGACTGGATCTGACGGCTACGACCGCGTCCTCGCCCGCTCCGGCAGGGTGACCGTCACCGCGAACCCCTCGCCCGGGTCCGTGCGGACGGTCACCTCGCCGCGGTGCGCCTCGACCACCCCCTGCACGATCGACATGCCGGGGCCGCTGCCCGCCGCGCCGCCCGCGCGGAAGAAGCGACGGTGCTGCCGAGAACCCGGGCTCGCGGGGCTCGTGGGTGGGATGGACGGGACAGGTGCGATCACCGGAAGGCCCTGGCGAAGGGGGCTGCGACGGTCCCGGCGCGTGGCCGGACCACCGCTCCGTGTGGGTCGCGGCCCGTTCGACGCGGGTGTCGGTGGCGCGGGTGTCGGTGGCGCGGGTGTCGGTGGCGAGGGCGGCCAGGCCCGACGCCGGAGACTGGCGTCCCGCCCCCTCGGGCGCGCACTCATCTGCCGGCGGCGCCTGAAGCTGTTCCGACAGGAGTTCTCAGCCCCTTTACTCGTCCAGTCCCGAGGGGGCCGCGGTCAGGTCACCTTCTTCTGCCCGGCCTTGAGGATCTCGGTCACGTCGAGGGTGACCTTGGCGCCGATGGAGTCGGGGAGGGTGACGAGCTCGCCGGGGGCGTGGGGGCGGTGGTACTCGTACCTGCCCTCGGAGGGTTCCGCGAGGACGTGAAGACGCTGGTGCTTGCGGTCGACGATCACGTAGACGGGGACCTTCGCCTCGGCGTAGGCGGCGACCTTGGTCTTCAGGTCGTCCTTCCAGTTGCTGGAGGTGACTTCCAGGACGAGACGGAAGCAGACCGGGTCGTACGCGTTGTTCTCGACGAGGTGCTCGTCGATGTCGGCGTCCACCACCACGAGGTCGGGGATGGCGTAGTCCTCGGCGCCGGCGGGCAGCCGGAGCCCGACGTTCTGGAGGACCTCGGTTTCGTCGTCGTCGAGTCCTGCGGCGATGAAGGGACGCATCAGCTTCGTCAGGGCGCGGGCATGGGGGGCATCCGGTGAGGGGGTCACGAGGAGGTGGCCTCCGATGATCTCGACGCGGTAGCCCGGATGGCGCTCCATGATCTCGCCGGCGATGGCCGTGAGCGAGAACGGCCGGTCGTCGTCGAAGGGCTGCTCGACGGATGCAGCGGACATCGCGTGCCTCCTGGGGGCTGGTGTCGAGAGCATCATCGTAGGCAGGCCGGGCGCCCGGTGTCCCGTTCCGGCCGGTTCACCCGGAAGTGATCACTCGGCCGCAGTGCCCCGCTCCCTGCCCGCAGGATCCGGCATCATCCTCGTCATCCCCGGCAGGAAGTCCGTGAACAGCTCGTGCACCTCGTGCACCAGCGGGCGCAGCGCCCGGAAGCGGGCCAGGGTCACGCCTCGCGCGGTGAGCCGTGCCCCGCGCTCGGCCAGCCGGTAGCTGCGCTCGCGGCCCTCCGTGCGGTCGAACACCCAGTACAGGACGAGCCCCATCTGGGCGAGCCACATCAGCTCGGGCAGCACCTCCCGCAGCTCCGCCGGGACCTTGGTCCTCGCGCCGTACAGCACCTCCTTGTGGATGCCGATGGCCTCCACGCGCGCGTGTTCCGACTCGGAGGAGAAGGGGCTGAGCGGGCTGTCGGGGTCGGCGGCGTTCTTGAAGAACTGCACCGCGAACTCGTGGTACGGCGTCGCGATGTCCAGCCACGCCTTCAGCACGCCCGCGAGCCGTGCCTCCAGGTCGGTCTCACGGTCCAGCACCTCCCGGACCGCCACCCGGTGCTCGGCGGCGATCCGGTCGTAGAAGCCCTGGATCAGGTGTTCCTTGCCCTCGAAGTAGTAGTAGGCATTGCCGACGGAGACCCCGGCCTCCTTGGCGATGGCCCGCATGGTCGTCTTGTCGTAGCCACGTTCCTGGAACAGTCGCATGGCCGTCCGGAGGATCCGGGCACGGGTCTGCTCGGACTTGCCGGCGGGCACGCCCTCACCAGGGCTGTCGTCGTTCTTCGTGGGCACGGAAAGAGCCTAGCCAGTGGCACGGGCGCAGCCGCCGCAGCCGGGTGGGGCGACGCCCGTCTCAGGGCCTGCGTCCGAGCTCCGGCCGCTTGCTGTAGTCGGTGAACCCCAGGACGTTGCCCCACGGGTCGGCGATCTCGACGGTCCAGCCGGTCGCCCCCGCGGACGGCTCGTCGAGCGGCGCGATCCCGGCCGCCGTCAGCTCCCGCGCCGCCGCCCGTGCGTCCGGCACCTCCAGCCACACCCGGGGGGAGGGCCACGGCGGTGTCCGGTGTCCGAACGTCTCCTCCGCGCGCAGCAGGATCCCCGGTGTCTCGCCCCCCACCTTCAGCCCCGCGATCCCCGCCTCGTCCAGCCGGAACGCCACCGCGAACCCGGCCCGCTCGTAGAAAACGACGGCCTCGCCGAGATCCCCCACGGGCAGCAGCACGTTGTCGAACCCGAGCAGCTCGTACGACTCGTCATCTGACATGCCATCAGATTAGGTGCCGCGGGCACGCGGTGGGGGAGGCCGAGCGCGGCCGGGCCGTCCGGTCACCCGTTGAGGCGGACCCCGAGGTTTCCCTCCGGCCGTACTTCCTGCAATATGACCGTCAGTTCGTCCGTGTCGAAGAGTGGAGCAACCGTGTCCGAGCAGCCGAAACAGCCTCCTCAGGCACCGGGATACGGCTATCCCCACCAGCCGCCCGGCGCGTACCCGCCGCCTCCGGGCGGTGCCTACCCGCCCCCGCCCGGCGCCTACCCGCCCCCGCCCGGCGCGTACCAGCCGCCCCCCGGCGCCTACCCGCCCCCCGGGATGATGGCGGACCCCAACGCCCCGTACGGCTACGACCCCTACGGCCGCCCGTACTCCGACAAGTCGAAGGTCGTCGCCGGTGTCCTGCAGCTCACCCTGGGAGGCCTCGGCATCGGCCGCTTCTACATAGGCCACGTCGGGCTCGGCCTCGCCCAGCTCTTCACCTGCGGTGGCCTCGGCATCTGGTCCCTGGTCGACGGCATCCTGCTGCTGACGGGCAACGACACCACCGACGCGCAGGGCCGGGTCCTGCGTGGCTGACGCTGCGGCCGGTACGGTCCGCCGCCGGCGGCTGCGGCAGGTGCCGCGGCATCCGGCGGCGGCCCCGCTCGCGGTGCTCTGCGCGGGCGCCGCGGGCGCCGGTTACCTCTACGTCACCGACCCGCACGAGTCCGGCCACCTCCTGCCCCAGTGCCCCTTCCGGTACGTCACGGGGCTGCTCTGCCCGGCCTGCGGCGGCACGCGCATGGTGTACGACCTGATGCACGGGCACTTCGCCCAGGCCTGGCTGGACAACAGGATGCTCCTGCTCGCCTCGCCGTTCGCGCTGGCGCTGCTCGGCAAGTGGGCGGTGGAGGGCCTGCGCGGACGCCGCTGGCAGCCCCGGCTCAGCTCCCGGACGCAGGTGCTGGTGCTCCTGACGGCCGTGGTGTGGACCGTCGTCCGCAACGTCGTCTAGCGCCGCCTTCGGGGAGGGTCGCGAGGCGGACACACGGACAACAACGGCCAAAAGCCATCGATGTGACCGGAATTCATCACGGAATAGGAACGTTCGTTCAATACCCCTCCCGTGCCGCCCTTCTTGATCCTTATGCTCCCGATGCGCAGGGGGGACGGCCGTCCGGTCAGCGCGCGGTGGATTGCGCACGGATGTCGCGTGATCGGGCAGTTCGGGCCCCCTGGGCCCCGGAGGTTCCCACTCCGGTCCCTCTGATCACTGCAGGAGCACCTTTCATGACCGTCCCCACCCCTGACGCGCCCTACGGCTACGACCCGCAGGGCCGCCCCTACTCCGACAAGTCGAAGATCGTCGCGGGCGTCCTCCAGCTCTTCCTCGGAGGCCTGGGCATCGGCCGCTTCTACGTCGGCTCCGTGGGTGTGGGCATCGCCCAGCTCCTCACCTGCGGTGGTCTCGGCCTCTGGGCCCTGATCGACGGCATCCTCTTCCTCGTCAGCAACGACCGCACCGACGCGCAGGGCCGCGTCCTGCGCGGCTGACGCGCCCACGCGGCCGGCGCACGGCCGGCCGGCAGCAACACGCCGAGGGCCCCGTTCCGTCACGGAACGGGGCCCTCGGCGTCGTATGCGGCGCGGTGTCAGAAGCGGCGCGTGATCAGCGCCCGCTTCACCTCCGCGATCGCCTTCGTCACCTCGATGCCACGGGGGCAGGCGTCGGTGCAGTTGAAGGTGGTGCGGCAGCGCCAGACGCCGTCCTTGTCGTTGAGGATCTCCAGGCGCTGCTCACCGGCCTCGTCACGGCTGTCGAAGATGAACCGGTGGGCGTTGACGATGGCCGCCGGGCCGAAGTACTGGCCGTCGTTCCAGAACACCGGGCAGGACGAGGTGCAGGCCGCGCACAGGATGCACTTCGTGGTGTCGTCGAACAGGGCCCGGTCCTCCGGGGACTGCAGCCGCTCACGCGTGGGCTCGTTCGTCTCCTTCGTGATGAGGAAGGGCATCACGTCCCGGTACGCCTGGAAGAACGGCTCCATGTCCACGACCAGGTCCTTCAGGACCGTGAGGCCCTTGATGGGCTCGACCGTGATCGGCTTCTCGGGGTTGATGTCCTTGATCAGCGTCTTGCAGGCCAGACGGTTCCTGCCGTTGATCCGCATGGCGTCCGAGCCGCAGATGCCGTGCGCGCAGGAGCGGCGGAAGGTCAGCGTGCCGTCGAGATCCCACTTGATCTTGTGCAGACCGTCGAGGACGCGTTCCTTGGGGTCGATCTCCAGCTGGAAGTCTTCCCAGGTCGCCTCGTCCGAGACCTCCGGGTTGAAGCGGCGGACGCGGAAGGTGACCGTGATGTAGGGGGAGGCGGCGGACTGCGCCTCCACCTTGTCCAGAACGGGGGTTGCCATCAGTACTTACGCTCCATCGGCTGGTAGCGGGTCTGCACGACCGGCTTGTAGTCGAGACGGACGGTTTCGGACCCGTCGGCGCCGACCTCGCGGTACGCCATGGTGTGACGCATGAAGTTGACGTCGTCGCGGTTGGGGTAGTCCTCGCGGTAGTGACCGCCGCGGGACTCCTTGCGGGCCAGGGCGGAGACCGCCATGACCTCGGCCAGGTCCAGCAGGTTGCCCAGCTCGACGGCCTCCAGCAGGTCCGTGTTGAACCGCTTGCCCTTGTCCTGGATCGCCACGTTCTTGTAGCGCTCCCGGAGTTCGGCGATCTTCTCGACGGCCGTCTTGATCGTCTGCTCGGTGCGGAACACCATGACGTTGGCGTCCATGGTGTCCTGCAGCTCGCGGCGGAGCTCGGCCACCCGCTCGTTGCCGGTGGAGGTCCGCAGCCGCTCGATCTGCTCGACGACGAAGGACTCCGGGTTCTCCGGCAGCTCGACGAAGTCGGCCTTCGAGGCGTACTCCGCCGCCGCGATGCCCGCCCGCTTGCCGAACACGTTGATGTCCAGCAGCGAGTTGGTGCCCAGGCGGTTGGCACCGTGCACGGACACACAGGCGACCTCGCCGGCCGCGTACAGGCCCGGCACGACCGTGGTGTTGTCCGCGAGCACCTCGGCCCGGACGTTGGTCGGGATGCCGCCCATCGCGTAGTGCGCGGTCGGCTGGATCGGGATCGGGTCGGTGTACGGCTCGATGCCCAGGTAGGTCCGCGCGAACTCGGTGATGTCCGGCAGCTTGGCGTCCAGCTGCTCCGGCGGCAGGTGGGTCAGGTCCAGGTAGACGTGGTCGCCCTCGGGACCGCAGCCGCGGCCCTCACGGATCTCCGTGTAGATCGAGCGGGAGACGACGTCACGGGAGGCCAGGTCCTTCATGACGGGGGCGTACTTCTCCATGAAGCGCTCGCCGTCCTTGTTGCGCAGGATGCCGCCCTCACCGCGGGCGCCCTCGGTGAGGAGGATGCCCATGCGCCAGATGCCGGTCGGGTGGAACTGGAAGAACTCCATGTCCTCCAGCGGCAGCCCGCGCCGGTACACGGCCGCCTGGCCGTCACCGGTCAGGGTGTGCGCGTTCGACGTCACCTTGAAGAACTTGCCGCAGCCACCGGAGGCGTAGATCACGGACTTCGCCTGGAAGACGTGGATCTCGCCGGTCGCCAGCTCGTACGCCACGACACCGGCCGACTTCTTGACTCCGTCGACCTCGGTGATCAGCTGGTCCAGGACGTAGAACTCGTTGAAGAACTCCACGCCCTCCTTGACGCAGTTCTGGTACAGCGTCTGGAGGATCATGTGACCGGTGCGGTCGGCCGCGTAGCAGGAGCGGCGGACCGGGGCCTCGCCGTGGTTGCGCGAGTGGCCGCCGAAGCGGCGCTGGTCGATGGTGCCGTCCGGGGTGCGGTTGAACGGCAGGCCCATCTTCTCCAGGTCGAGGACGGAGTCGATGGCCTCCTTCGCCAGGATCTCGGCGGCGTCCTGGTCGACCAGGTAGTCACCGCCCTTGACCGTGTCGAAGGTGTGCCACTCCCAGTTGTCCTCCTCCACGTTGGCCAGCGCGGCGGCCATGCCGCCCTGCGCGGCGCCCGTGTGGGAACGCGTGGGGTAGAGCTTGGTCAGGACCGCGGTGCGGCTGCGCTTCGTCGACTCGATGGCGGCACGCATACCGGCGCCACCGGCGCCGACGATGACGGTGTCGTACTTGTGGATCTTCATCAGGAAATACCTCGGTCCCGGGGCCTAGCGGATGTTCGGGTCGAAGGTGAAGATCACCAGCGTGCCCAGCAGAATGGTCCACACCGTGGCGGTGTAGAGCAGGCCCTTCAGCCACAGTCGTGTGTTCGCGCGCTCCGCGTAGTCGTTGATGACCGTGCGCAGGCCGTTGCAGCCGTGCAGCATGGCCAGCCACAGCATGAGCAGGTCCCAGACCTGCCACCAGGGCGAGGCCCAGCGGCCCGCCACGAAGGCGAAGCCGATCTTGGAGACGCCGCCGTCCAGGACGAGCTGGATCAGCAGGTGACCGATGACGAGGACGACCAGGACGATGCCGGACAGCCGCATGAACAGCCAGCCGTACATCTCGAAGTTGCCCCGGGTCGACCGCGGGGTCTTACTGGTCCGCTGGCGCGGCGCCTCGATGACGGGGGCGGGGTTGTCGACGCTGTAGCCGGAGCCGCCCTCGACGGGGCCGATGCCGGAAGCGGTGGTTTCAGAGGTGGACATGTGCGTCAGCTCCCGAATACTGCTCGAGCGGCGTGGCCGAGGACGGGGTAGATCGCCCCGATCATCAGCACGACCCAGATGCCGACCACGGTCCACAGCATCTGCTTCTGGTAGCGGGCGCCCTTGACCCAGAAGTCGACGGCGATCACACGCAGGCCGTTGAGCGCGTGGAAGAGGATCGCGGCGACCAGGCCGTACTCGAGCACGGCGACGATCGGCGTCTTGTAGGTGGCCACGACCGTGTCGTAGGCCTCGGGAGACACGCGGACGAGCGCGGTGTCCAGCACGTGAACGAACAGGAAGAAGAAGATGAGGACGCCGGTGACTCGGTGAGCCACCCAGGACCACATTCCTTCCCGGCCGCGGTACAGCGTTCCAGCCGGCACGGAAGAACCCTCCGGGAGCGGGGACTAGGGCCGCGCCGGCTTCTCTGTCGGTCGGGCCCGGCCGGGTACGGTCCACCGGCCCTCAGCATCGTAACCATCCGTTGCGGTGATGTTCACAGGGGGGTCTGCCCGTGCGCTCGAACTTGCACGGACGGGCGAGCGGGGGCGGCTGCCGAGGGGTGCCCCGCGCCCCTGAGTATGCGCTCCAGACGTCCTCTCGCCAGGTGCCGGAGTTCCTCTGCCGTGGCGGCCCGTTCCTCCTCCGGATCGTTCGTCAAACGTGATCGGATGGCTGCCAGTACCAGGTCCAGGGCCTCGGCCGGCGCGGTGTCGTCCAGGCAGATGACGAAGCTGTGGCCGAACCGGGCCTCGTAGGCGGCGTACGCCGCGCTCAGGGCCATGGAGGCGGCCGCGTACATGCCCTCGGGGAGCGAGGGCAGGGGCTCTGCCGTCAGGGCCTCCGCCAGGTCCGACGGGCTCAGGTCGTACGTCGCCTCGTCCGCCGCGGCCAGGAGGGACGGCAGGTCCGGGTAGGGGCGGTGGGCGGTGAGGCGGTGGGCCCAACGGGGGCTGTGCAGACAGGTCAGGAGGGTGTGGTGGGCCTCGGGAGCGGGAGCGGTGTTGAAGTGCTCCAGGTTCTGCGCGGGCAGCGTGGGTCCTTGGTCGGCAGGGGCATGCTGTGAGAGGTGTGCCGTTACGTTATCGGGTGTGCTCATGATGTGTCCGGTGGGCGCCTTGTTTTCACCCGAACGGGAGAGTTTGAGAACGTCTGGTGGACACCTTCGGCGGCCATGGGCCTTAGGTTGGCGGAGTGAGCAAGCACAGGCGCCGGGCCCCGGCGCGGAAGCCGCAGCACAGGCAGGCAGTGGCCGGCGGTGCGTTCGCCGTGACGGTCGGACTGGGCGCCGCACTGGGGGTGTGGGCCTCCGGCGACGGGTCCCCGGCGGGCTCGGCGCACCGCGCCTCGGACGCGCCCCCCGCAGCCGCGCCCTCCAGCTCCGCGCGCCCCGGCCCCACCCGCAGCCACCCCCTGTCCCAGGCACCGCGGACCATCCCCGCCGTGCGCTCCCACACCCCGGCCCACGGCCCCGGCTGGCGCCCGGTGAAGGGCGGCCGGGTCGTGGTGAACAACGCCTCCCTGGCCGACGAGGGGAAGCTGATCGCGAGCGAGCTCGGTCTGACGTACGCCGGTCAGAAGAACGACGTGCGCTCCGGGGACGTACGGCTGGCGCTGAACAAGGGCGCGGGCGGGAACCCGGAGTCGTACACCATGACCGTGCGCGACGGCCGGGTGACCATCAGCGGTCCGGCCGACGCGGGGGTCTTCTACGGCACCCGCACCCTGAAGCAGGAGGTGCACGGCGGCGGTACGGCGCCCGAGGGCGTCGTGAACGACATGCCGGCCAAGCCGCGGCGCGGCTTCATGCTGGACATCGCCCGCAAGCCGTTCACGGCCGGCTGGATAGAAGACCGCATACGCGAGCTGGGCGACCTGAAGTTCAACGAGCTGGGCCTGCACTTCTCCGACGACCAGGGCTTCCGCATACAGTCCGACACGCACCCGGAGATCGTCTCCAGGGACCACCTCAGCAAGGCGCAGGTCAAACAGATCGTCGACCTCGCCGCCAGCAGGCACATCACCGTCGTGCCCGAGATCGACTCGCCCGGCCACCTGGGAGCGGTGATCGCCGCCCACCCCGATCTGCAGCTGCGCAACGCGCAGGGCGTGGCGACACGGGGCGCGATCGACATCTCCAAGCCCCGGTCCGCCCGGATCGTCGACGACCTCCTCGACGAGTACGCGAGCCTCTTCCCCGGCAGCCAGTGGCACCTCGGCGGCGACGAGTACCAGGCGCTGACCGTGCGCGACCCCGAGGCGTCCTACCCGCAGCTGGCCGCCGCCGCGAAGAAGGCCTACGGCTCCGGCGGCACCGTGGCCGACCTGGCGACGGGCTGGCTGAACGACCGCGCCGCCACCGTCCGCGAACACGGCCGCACCCCGCGCGCGTGGAACGACGGCTTCTTCCGGAACACCTCCGTACGGCCCGCCCAGGACATCGTGGTCGCCTACTGGACCGGCAAGGAGATAGGCGCCCGCCGGCCGGCCGAGTACCTGAGCGCCGGACGCAAGGTGCTCAACTACAACGACGAGTTCCTGTACTACGTCCTCGGCCAGCCGCACACCTTCGTCTACCCCACCGGACAGCGGATCTACGAACAGTGGACCCCGCGCGTGCTGCGCGGCACCGAGGCGGTGCCCGCCCGGTACGACGCGCAGATCCTGGGCGGCTCGTTCGCCGTGTGGTGCGACTTCGCGAACTCCCAGACCCAGGACCAGGTGGCGGCCGGCATCCGCATGCCGCTGCGGGCGACGGCCCAGAAGCTGTGGGACCCCGGCAAGCCGGCGATGTCCTGGGCGGAGTTCAAGTCGCTGGCGAACAAGCTGGGCTGACGCCGAATCGCATGGACGTGCGAGGGCGGGGTGTCGTAGGTTCCCGGTGCCGCGCCCGATGCTCCGAGGGGAGCCGCGCAGGCTCCACGACGCCACCTCGGGGGGACCCACCATGCTCTGCGCGCGCTGTCAGCACCACACGGCGGTACCCGGCGGCACCCTGTGCACCGGTTGCGCCACCGCTCCGGCCCCATCGGCCCCGTCGGCCCCGTCGGCCCCACCGGCCGCTCCACCGTTCACGGGAGTGCCCGCCGTCCTGCTGCGCTCGCCGGTCGGGCTCGGCCGGGCCGCCGTCGCGATGCTCGCCCTCGTCGTCGCCGCCGACCTGTTCGCCGTCTGGGCGAGCCTCGTGATGTACGACTTCTCGGGCGACCTCATGGACGGCGCGGTCGGCGAGGACGTGATGCGGCGGGCCGACCACGCGGACCTGCTCACCACCGTCGCGGGCACCGCCCAGATCGTGACGATGATCGCCAGTTGCGTCGTCTTCCTGTGCTGGTTTTACCGGGTGCGGGTCAACGCAGAAGTGTTCGACCCCTCCAGGCACAGCATGAAGCGCGGCTGGGCGATCGGCGCGTGGTTCACCCCGGTCGTCAACCTGTGGTTCCCGCGCCGGATCATGCTGGAGATCTGGGACGCCAGCAGCCCCTGGGACCGGCCCGGGCCGCGCGGGCTGGTCAATGCCTGGTGGACGCTGTGGATCATCGCGCAGGTGGTCGGCCGGGCCGGGTCCAACACCTACAGCCGGTCCGAGACGGCCGAGGAACTGCACTGGGCCGCCACGCAGACGATGGTCGCCGACGTCCTCGACATCGCGGCCGCCGTGCTCGCCGTCCTCGTCGTGCTCCGGCTGACCCGGATGCAGCACGAGAAGGCGCTGCGGGGACCGGTGCCGACCACGGCCTGACCGTCCTCCTCGACGCGCCGGCAGCCGGCCTCGCTCATTGGCCGAAATCTTTTCTTCGCCAATTCACTCGACTGTGTGTGACCGCCGTGTGACACTACCCGGCGATCGCACACAGTAAGGGCAAGTGCGGGCTCCGTGGAGATCGGCGCCCTGCGAGGAGGCGTGGATGAGCCTGGTGGAACTGATCGCGCAGGCCGACGAGCGCGGACTGGCCGCCAGCGGGTTGGCTTGTTTGGATCGGTGCGTACCGCTGCTCGGCGGCGACGACGAGGTCCTGCGGCCGCTGTGGGGGAGTCTCGTCGACGACTCCCCCGGCGGCGACGGCGACTGGGCCGAACGGCTCCAGCAGGCGCGCGGCGCGCTGGAGGCGGCCGACGGGGAGGCGGTCGCCGAGGACGAGGCCGCGCTGCTGGCCCGCCGGATGCTGGCCGCCGCGCCGGCCGTCCGGTCCGCTCCCGAGGTGCGGCAGTGGGCGGACGCCTGCTCGGTCGCCTCGCTCCAGATCCACCGGCTCCTCGACCCTGCCGAGGACACCGCCCCGGCCGACTCCCTCCCCCAGGCTTTCGACGCCGTTCGAGCGGGAGAAACCCCCGTCGAGGGCCGTATGGAAGGCATGTCACCGCTCGTCGCCGCCGAGCTGCGCCGGCAGATCACCGTCCTGGAACTGCTCGCCGAGCACGGCCCCGCCGGACTCCGCCAGGCACTGGAGGTCTCCACCGAGGGACGCCGTGTCCTGCGCGCCGTGGTGTCCCGCCGGGCCCGCAGCCGGGCGTGAAAGTGGTGTGAGCCTCCCGCGGGCGCGGTGCGGGGACCTTGCGCCGTTCCTGCGCCGGTTGCGGAAAAGCCCCGGACACGGGTGACGAACAGCGTACGGAAGGCGCTCTTCCGTATGTGACAGCGCAAGATGTGACGACTCAGCAGCAGACCAGGCCGCACGCCGCCACCAGGCCGGTGCGATGGGCGGCGGACACCGCGGCGGCGATGGGCGCCCGGCTGCGCCCGGACTACTCGGCGCAGAGCCTGTGGCGGGTCGACCGGCTGATCGAGGAGATGCGGCGCGAGGGCAAACCGCCCGGCGCCGTGGACAACGTGCTGCGCGGCTTCGGCGCGTACGCCGGCGAGGTGATCGCCCGCCACGGCGGAGCCGAGTGGTGGGCAACCGGCGGCGAGCACTGGGTCCGTACGCCCGACGGACGGCTGTGGGACCCGATCGACGAGGCCCGGCGCTGTTACGCGGGCCATGGCTCACTGCGACTGCTCTGCCGGGACGCGATGAGCGGGCGGCGGACCTGAGCCGTGCGCAAGGGGCCGCTGACGAGCTGTGACACTTCTGTGGAAGCCGACGCTGATGACCGTGGGGGGCGTGGACACGGCCGGACACACGGTGGTGCGCACGTCTGGGGACTCGCTACGGACGAGGACAGTTCTTGGGCCAGGGAGGGGAACCCCGCCGAACGCAGGCGTACGACGGGGAGCTGGGTACGGCCGTCGCGCGGGCCCAGGAAGGCGACGAGGAGGCCTTCGCGGTCGCGTACCGGATCGTGCAGCCCGGACTGCTCGGGTATCTGCGCGGCCTCGTCGGGAACGACGCCGAGGACGTGGCCTCGGACGCCTGGCTGGAGATCGCCCGTGACCTCGGCCGGTTCCGGGGCGACGGGGCGGGCTTCCGCGGCTGGACGGCGACCATCGCCCGGCACCGGGCGCTCGACCATCTGCGCCGGCAGCGCGTACGGCCCCGGGGCACCTCACTCGAACAGAACGTCCTGGACCTGCCCGGCCCGTACAGCACCCATGACCAGGCCCTGGAGTCCATCACCACCGAGCAGGCCCTCGCGCTGCTGAGAGGGCTGCCCCGCGATCAGGCCGAGGCCGTGCTGCTCCGTGTGGTCGTCGGCCTCGACGGTCCCACCGCCGCGCGTGTGCTCGGCAAGCGCCCCGGCGCGGTGCGCACCGCCGCCCACCGGGGGCTGAAGCGGCTGGCCCGGCAGCTCGGCGCGGAGGGCGAGGGCGACGGGAGCGCGCAGGGGACGGGGAAAACGAAGGGAAGAGCGAGGGGAAGGGGCCGGTCGGCCGATTAGGTCCTGCCGGAGCGGACCGGGGCAACGGCCGGGGCCGCCACCCCCCACAGGAGAGGCCCCGGCCGTCGCGCGGTACGGACCGCGCGGCGGCCCGTACTCCCTACAGCGCCACGGGTGAGCTTTCCGTCACACCTCACCCCCACATTGGTTAGTTGCGCGTTGTACGGTCATGGACGGGAGGCAGTTTCAGGCCGTAACGTGCCTTTCGCGCCGGGCGCGGGACGGGCATGATCACCGTAAAACATCGGCGGCCGCGCTGCCGCAACGATTCACTCGATCACTTGAGGAACCACGTGCTGGGGGACGACGCGGAGCTGACCGCCGCGGTGCTTGCGGCACAGGACGGGGACGAGACCGCGTTCCGGACTGTGTACCGCGCCGTGCACCCACGGCTGCTCGGATACATACGCACGCTGGTCGGTGACCCGGACGCCGAGGACGTGGCGTCCGAGGCCTGGCTGCAGATAGCCCGCGACCTCGAGCGCTTCAGCGGGGACGCCGACCGGTTCCGCGGCTGGGCCGCCCGGATCGCCCGCAACCGCGCGCTCGACCACATCCGCATGCGCGGCCGCCGCCCCGCGATCGGCGGTGACGAAGCGGAACTGGCCGGCAGAGCCGCTCAGTCCGACACCGCGGGCGAGGCCATGGAGGCGCTGGCCACCGGCAGCACCCTCTCGCTCATCGCGCAGCTCCCGCAGGACCAGGCCGAGGCCGTCGTGTTGCGCGTGGTCGTGGGCCTGGACGCCAAGAGCGCCGCCGAGACGCTCGGCAAGCGGCCCGGTGCCGTACGCACGGCCGCGCACCGCGGTCTGAAACGGCTCGCGGAACTGCTCGGCGACGATCCGGAATCCCCCCACGTGCTCGACGCGCTGCCGCCCCCGCGAAAACCGCGGGGCCGTGCGGTGACGTCCGCCGGTGTGACGCATATGCGTGCCCGGACGCAGAAGGACATGTGATGGCCGACGAGCAGTACAGGTGGCTGGACCGCGACACGGCGGAGCGACTGTTGCGCGGAGAGCCACTGGACACCGTGGACGTCACCGCCCGTGACCGGGCCGAACGGCTCGCCAAGGCGCTGGGATCCCTCTCCGCCGAGCCGTCCGTTCCCGCCTCCCCCGCCTCGGCCGGTGCCGAACTGCCCGGCGAGGCCGCCGCGTTGGCCGCCTTCCGCAAGGCGCGCGCGGAACAGGCGGCCGAACAGGCCGGCGCACAGGCCGCGGCCCTCGAAACACCCACCGGAAACGCCGGCGCGGGGATCGTCCGCATCGGCACGCACACGCGTGGCTCACGCACCGCGGGCACGCGCGCGCGTGCCGGGCGTCCGCGCTGGTCCCGCCCGGTGCGTCTCGCGCTGTCGGCCGCGCT
>NZ_QFDQ01000283.1 GCF_003270085.1 Streptomyces triticisoli
CGGCCGCGGCGAGCGCGCAGGCGGCGACGCCGGCGGCGGTGACGGCGAGGTGGGAGCGGATCCGGCCGCGCGGGGCCACCGCCTTCTGCCACCAGCCGGGGCCGTGCAGGCGCAGCATCAGCGCGTCGTCGGCGTTACCGCGCTGGGCGCGCAGCGACACCCAGCGGTCGGCGGGGCGGACGGGATGGCGGGTGGTGCGGCGGCCCTGCCGGATGCGCCAGCCGGCGTCGAGGACGCGCAGGGCGAGGTCGGCGTCCTCGCGGAAGGCGCGCGTGAAGCGTTCGTCGAAGCCGGCGACCTGTTCGAGGGCGTCGGTGCGGTAGGCCATGTCGGCGGTGATCCAGCGGGCCCGGGCCAGTCCGGCGGTGCCCCGCTCCCAGTCGGTGGGGCGGCGCTCCCCGGGCAGCGGCACGGCGATCACGCCCTGCACGGCGCCGGTGTCGGGGCTCGCCTCGGCCAGGTCCTGCGTGAGCTGGTCGCACCAGTGCGGGCCGACCTGGACGTCGTCGTCGAGGAAGGCGACCCAGGGCGTGGTGACCGCGCGCAGCCCGGTGTTGCGGGCGGCGGCGGGGCCGCGGCCGCCGCTGGTCAGCACGGTGGTGCGGACGCGCAGCTCGCCCAGCACGCTCAGCGGGTGCTGGAGCGCGTCCGGCTCGGGCTCGGGCCGGTCGTCGACCAGGACGATCTCGTCCGGCCGCGGCCCGGTCGCGGCGGCGAGGGCGGCCAGGCAGTCGGCGAGGGTGCCCCGCGCGAGCGTGGGGACCACCACGGCGTAGGCGGGCCCGGTCCCGGTGGTGGGGCCGTCGGTGCGGGTCATGCGTACGTCCTCCCCCTGCGCACCGCGTACGGGCCGATCGCCAGCAGGTCGACGGGCGCGGAGCCGAAGCACTCCAGCGCGTCGCGCGGATCGTCGACCATGGGCCGGCCGGCGGTGTTGAGGCTGGTGTTGACGACCACGGGCAGCCCGGTGCGCTTCTCGAAGCCGCGCAGCATGCGGGCGACCAGCGGCTCCCGGCGTTCGTCGACGGTCTGGATGCGGGCGGTGCCGTCGACGTGCACCACGGCGGGGATGCGGTCCCGCCAGTCGCGGTGCACGTCGTGCACGAACAGCATGTACGGGCTCGGCATCGGCCCCTGGAACAGCTCGTGGGCGCGTTCGGCGAGCACCATGGGCGCGACCGGCCGGAACTCCTCGCGGCCCTTGACCCTGTTCAGCCGCTCCAGGTTCTCGGCGCGGCCCGGGTGGGCGAGCAGGGAGCGGTGGCCGAGGGCGCGCGGGCCGTACTCGCTGCGGCCCTGGAACCAGGCCACGACCCCGTCGCGGGCCAGTTCCTCGGCGACCGTCTCCGCGATGTCGTCGGGCCGCTCGTACGGTACGGCGGCCTCCTGAAGCCAGGCGCGCAGCTCCTCGTCGCTCCAGCCGCGGCCGAGGTCGGCGCCGGGCAGGGGCTCGGGCACACCGCCCTCGCTCGCGGCCAGGTACAGGGCGCCGCCGAGCGCGGTGCCGGCGTCTCCGGCGGCGGGCTGCACCCACACGTGACGGTACGGGCCCTTCGCGGCGACCTTCGAGTTGGCGACGCAGTTGAGGGCGACGCCGCCGGCCATGGCCAGGGCCTCGCCGCCGGCCTCGCGGTGCAGCCAGTGGACGAGTTCGAGCAGGGTCTCCTCCAGGACGGCCTGGCAGCTCGCCGCGAGGTCGGCGTGGTCCTGGGTCCACGGCTCGCCCTTGGCGCGCGGCGGGGCGAGGGCGGCCCAGTCGACGCCGTGGGCGCGGAAGCCGCCGTCGCCGGTGGCGTGGATGCAGGGGCGCAGCTGGGGCAGGAAGCGGGGCTTGCCGTAGGAGGCGAGCGCCATGACCTTGTACTCGTCGCTGCTGCGCAGGAAGCCGAGGTGTTCGGTCAGCTCCTCGTAGACCAGTCCGAGGGAGTGGGGCAGGGCCTGGGCGGCGAGTGTGTCGAGCTTGCCGTCGTGGAAGCGGCCGGCCAGGTGGGAGGCGGCCTCGCCGCGGCCGTCCAGGACGAGGACGTCGCTGTCCGGGTGCGGGGAGGCGGGCCCGGCGGAGGCGGCGTGCGCGATGTGGTGCGGCACGAAGACGACCTTGGCCGGGTCGAGGCCGGGCAGCGCCTCGGCGAGGAACTCGGGGGCGCGGCGCGCGTACTCCAGGCGCAGCGGGTCCCACGGGTCGTGCAGGCCCATGTCGGCGGCCGGGCGGGCCAGGGCCGGGTCGAAGGAGTACGTGACGGCGTCCAGCTCCTCGGGCTCGATGCCCGCGTGCTCCAGGCACCAACGGGCGGAGAGTTCCGGCAGTTCCCACGCGGAGAACGGCACCGGGCGCTTGCCGTGCTTGCGCCGGCTGAAGCGCTCCTCCTCGCCGGCCGCGACCGTCGTGCCGTCGACGACGAGGGCGGCGGCCGGGTCGTGGAACAGGGCGTTGATACCGAGGATGCGCATGGGGCGGCTCCGTCCCGTTCGTCGGATGGTTCGGCGCGTGGGGACCGTGGGGCGTTCGGGCATTCGGGCTTCTGGGTGCCGCGCCTCAGCTGTCTCAAACACGTGAAGTCAACTGGCAGCCGAAAAGGCCAAATTTTCGCATTACGTCACGCTTCGCGCACCCATGGTGAAAACACCTGGCCAGGGCTGGACAGTACGGTTCGAGATACCGCGGTCCACTGCTCCGGGAGGTCTCCCGGAGCTATGCGGCGACGGAGTGGGCGAACCATCCGATGGTGCGCTGGAGCCCCTCGGTCCAGGTCACGCGCGGCTGCCAGCCGAGCCGTTCCCGGGCCAGCCGGGTGTCGGGCCTGCGCCGCCCGGGGTCGTCGACGGGGCGGTCGACGAAGCGGATGCGGGAGGCGGAGCCGGTGAGCTCCACGATCCGGCGGGCCAGCTCCAGCATGGTGATCTCGTCGGTGCCGCCGATGTTGACCGGGCCGGTCTCCGCGGAGGCGGCCAGGGCGAGTACGCCGTCGACGGTGTCGTCGACGTAGCACAGCGAGCGGGTCTGGCTGCCGTCGCCGGCGACGGTGAGGGGCATGCCGTCCAGGGCCTGCGCGATGAAGGTGGGCACCGCGCGGCCGTCGGCGGTACGCATGCGGGGGCCGTAGGTGTTGAAGATGCGGACGATGGCGGTGTCGGTGCCGTGGACACCCCGGTGCGCGGTGACCAGGGCCTCGGCGAAGCGCTTGGACTCGTCGTAGACGCTGCGCGGGCCGACCGGGTTGACGTTGCCCCAGTAGCCCTCGTGCTGCGGGTGTTCCAGGGGGTCGCCGTAGACCTCTGAGGTGGAGGCCAGCAGGAAGCGGGCGCCGTCGGCACGGGCGCGATCCAGGGCGTTGCGGGTGCCGGTGCTGCCGACGTCCAGGGTCTGCAGCGGCAGCCGCAGGTAGTCGGCGGGCGAGGCCGGGCAGGCGAAGTGCAGGACCAGGTCGAAGCGGCCGGGCAGGCCGCGTACGGCGCCGGCGTCGGTGGCGTCGGCGCGTATGAAGCGGAAGCCGCGGTGCTGTTCGAGTTCGGCCACGTTGGCGTGGGCGCCGGTGGCCAGGTTGTCCAGGCACACGACCGCGGTGCCGGCCTTCAGCAGTCGCGCGCACAGATGGGATCCCACGAAGCCGGCTCCGCCGGTCACCAGGGCCCGGCGCCAGGTGCGTCCACTCACGGCACTCTCCTCGCTCTCGCCTTCACTTGCGTGAGGGCTTGAGTAACCCGGTGCCCGGAGGGCCACACATCGCCCGGTTCCGGCCACCCGGGAAGCCGGACCGGCCGTGGCGGGCGGTGAGCCGGGGTCAGCCGCTGTCGCCGAGACGGCGCCGGTACCGCACTCCGGGCCGCCCGTCGACGCGCAGCTCCTCCACCGCGGTGAACCCGTTGCGCCCGAGTACGGCCCGGGAGGCCGGGTTGTCGAGGGTGGTGACGGCGGTGAGCGCGGCAAGCCGGTACTCCTCGGCCGCGCGCCGGCAAACCTCCCGTACGGCGGCGGTCGCCAGCCCCCGGCCGGCGGCCCGCTCGCCGATCCGGTAGCCCAACTCGGCGCAGCCGTCCGCGATGTCGACGAGGTTGACGCGGCCCACCAGGACGCCGTGCCGGTCCAGGACGAGGTGGAACCGGCAGACGCCGGCGTCCTGCTCGGCGAGCAGGGCCCGGTGGCGGGCGGCGAACTCGGCGAAGTACGCGTCCCCGCGGTCCGGGACGGAGCGGGCGAAGTACCGCCGGTTCTCCCGCTCGAAGGCCAGCAGGGCATCCTCGTGGTCGGGGCGCAGTCGCTCCAGCGTCAGCATGGGCGAGAGGATACGGCTACTTGGGTGACTCGGTGGTGAACGTGCGGTGGAGCGGGCTCTGGTGCCTACGATCGTCTTGTGGTCAACTTCTCTCTCGAACGCACCGCGCCGCTGCCCCTCGACGAGGCGTGGCGTCGGGTCACGCGGTGGTCGCGGCACGCCGACACGGTTCCGCTGACCCGTATCACCGGGATCACGCCCACACCGACCCGGGTGGGCACGGTGTTCGTGGCCCGTTCGGGAATCGGCCCCCTCGGTTTCGACGATCCGATGGAGGTCACCGTCTGGCGTCCGCCGGCCGACGGGGAGCCGGGCCTGTGCCGACTGGAGAAGCGGGGGCGGGTGGTGCTGGGCTGGGCCGAGCTCGAGGTCCGGCCCGGGCCCGGGGGGCGTACGCGGGTGGAGTGGCGGGAGGAGCTGCGCGTCCGCTTCCTGCCCGGCCTGTTCGACGGGGTGCTGCGGCAGGGGTCGCGCGTGGTGTTCGGGCGGGCGCTGAACTACTTGCTCAGGCAGCCCTGACGCCGGGTCACGCCGTGCCCGTGAGGTGTTCCGGGCGGACCGGTGTGCGGTTCAGTTCCAGGCCCGTGGCGTCACGGATCGCCGCGAGGACGGCCGGGGTGGAGGACAGGGTGGGGGCCTCGCCGACGCCGCGCAGGCCGTACGGGGCGTGGTCGTCGGCGAGTTCGAGCACGTCGACGGGGATGGTCGGGGTGTCGAGGATCGTGGGGATCAAGTAGTCCGTGAAGGACGGGTTCCTGACCTTCGCCGTCCTCGGGTCGACGACGATCTCCTCCATGACCGCGATGCCCAGCCCCTGGGCCGTACCGCCCTGGATCTGGCCGGCGACGGACAGCGGGTTGAGCGCCTTGCCGACGTCCTGGGCGCAGGCCAGCTCGATCACCTTCACCAGGCCGAGTTCGGTGTCGACCTCGACGACGGCGCGGTGCGCGGCGAAGGAGTACTGCACATGGCCGTCGCCCTGGCCGGTACGCGGGTCGAAGGGCTCGGTCGGCCGGTGCCGCCACTCCTCCTCGACCTCGACGGCCTCGCCCCGAACCACGTCCACCAGGTCGGCGAGCACCTCACCGCCGTCGGTGACGACCTTGCCGCCCTCCAGCAGGAGTCCGGCCGTCGCCCAGGCCGGGTGACGGGAGCCGAACTTGCGGCGGCCGAGCTCCAGAACCTTCTCCCTGACCAGCTCGCAGGCGTGCTTCACGGCACCCCCGGTGACGTACGTCTGCCGGGATGCGGAGGTCGAACCGGCGCTGCCCACCCGGGTGTCCGCCGGGTGGATGGTCACCCGGGCGACGCCCAGCTCGGTGCGGGCGATCTGCGCGAGGACGGTGACACCGCCCTGGCCGACCTCCGCCATCGCGGTGTGCACGGTGGCCACCGGCTCCCCGGCCACGACCTCCATACGGACCCTCGCGGTGGAGTAGTCGTCGAAGCCCTCGGAGAAACCGACGTTCTTGATGCCGACCGCGTAGCCCACCCCGCGTACGACGCCTTCGCCGTGCGTGGTGTTGGACAGCCCGCCCGGCAGCTGCCGTACGTCCGCGCCCTCGCTGGACTCCCACTGGCGCTCCGGTGGCATCGGCATCGCCTTGACGCGGCGCAGGAGTTCGGCGACCGGCGCCGGGGAGTCGACCCGCTGCCCGGTCGGCATCACCGAGCCCTGGGACATGGCGTTCAGCCGCCGGAACTCCACCCGGTCCATGCCGACGGCGTCGGCGAGCTTGTCCATCTGCGCCTCGTAGGCGAAGCACGCCTGGACCGCGCCGAAGCCGCGCATGGCGCCGCAGGGCGGGTTGTTGGTGTAGAGGGCGAGGGCCTCGATGTCCACGTGGTCGACCTCGTACGGGCCGACGCCGAGCGAGGCGGCGTTGCCGACGACCGCGGGGGAGGCGGAGGCGTACGCGCCGCCGTCGAGCACGATCCGGGCCCTGACGTGGGTGAGCCTGCCGTCCCTGGTCGCGCCGTGCTCGTAGGACAGCGTGGCCGGGTGGCGGTGGACGTGTCCGAAGAAGGACTCGAAGCGGTTGTAGACGATCTTGACGGGCTTGCCGGTGCGCAGGGCCAGCAGGCAGGCGTGGATCTGCATCGACAGGTCCTCGCGCCCGCCGAACGCGCCGCCCACGCCGGCCAGTGTCATCCGCACCTTCTCCGGCGGCAGGCCGAGCACCGGGGCCATCTGGCGCAGGTCGCTGTGCAGCCACTGGGTGGCGATGTGGAGGTGGACGCCGCCGTCCTCCTCCGGCACGGCGAGGCCGGACTCGGGGCCGAGGAAGGCCTGGTCCTGCATGCCGAAGTGGTACTCGCCCCTGACGACGAAGTCGGCCTTCCGCGCGGCCTGTTCGGCGTTGCCGCGGATGATGGGCTGGCGGTGGAGGATGTTGGGATGGGGGACGTGGCCGATGTATCGGTCGGTGCGGTTCTCGTGGACGAGGACCGCGTCCGGGGCGGTGGCGGAGGCCTCGCCGGTGACGATCGGCAGCTCCTTGTACTCCACCTTGATCTTCGCGGCGGCGCGGCGGGCGATCTCCGGGTGGTCGGCGGCGACGATGGCGACGGGCTCGCCGTGGTGGCGGACCTTGCCGTGGGCGAGGACCGGGGTGTCCTGGATCTCCAGGCCGTAGTGCCTCACCTCGGTCGGCAGGTCGTCGTAGGTCATCACGGCGTACACGCCCGGCGTGGCGAGGGCTTCGCTCGTGTCGATGGACAGGATCTCGGCGTGCGCGACCGTGGAGCGCAGGATCTGGCCCCAGAGCATGTCCTCGTGCCACAGGTCGGAGGAGTACGCGAACTCGCCGGTGACCTTGAGGATGCCGTCCGGGCGGAGCGTGGACTCGCCGACGCCGCCCCTGGTTCGGGAACCCTGCGTGATTTTGGTGGGAACACCGGTGGGGGTACCACCCTGCCCGAACGCGGTTGAGAGCTTGGGGAAGGGCATGCTCAGCTCCCCTCGGACTGCCGGGCGGCGGCCAGGCGGACCGCGTCCATGATCTTCTCGTAGCCCGTGCAGCGGCACAGGTTGCCCGACAGGGCCTCGCGGATGTCCTCGTCGGTCGGGTCCGGGTTGCGCTCCAGCATCTCGTCGGCGGCGACCAGCAGGCCCGGGGTGCAGAAGCCGCACTGCACGGCGCCGGCGTCGATGAACGCCTGCTGGATCGGGGAGAGTTCGGTGCCCTCACCGGTCCGCGGGTCCGTTCCGCCGGTCCGCGACTCCGTTCCGCCCGCGCGCTGCCCGGCGTGGTCCGCCAGCCCCTCGACGGTCACCACCTCCCGTCCCTCGGCCTGCCCGGCCGCGACCAGGCAGGAGCACACCAGCACGCCGTCCAGGCGCACCGTGCAGGAGCCGCACTCGCCCTGCTCGCAGGCGTTCTTGGAGCCGGGCAGGCCCAGGCGCTCGCGCAGGACGTAGAGCAGGGACTCGCCCTCCCAGACGTCGTCGGCCTGCTGTGGACGTCCGTTGACGGTGAGGTTGACGCGCATCAGGCACCTCCCTTCGAGGCGTCGCGGTACGACTCCCAGGTCCAGGTGAGCGTCCGGCGGGCCATCACGCCGACCGCGTGGCGGCGGTAGCCCGCGGTGCCCCGGACGTCGTCGATCGGGTCGCAGGCGGCCGCGCACAGCTCGGCGAACCGCCGGACGACCGACGGGGTGATACCCCTTCCGCTGTCCCAGAAGCCGCCCTCCTCCAGGGCCGCGTTCAGGAACTCCTCGGCGGCCCCGGCCCGGACGGGCGTGGGGGCGGCGGAGCCGATGCCGGTGCGCACGGTGCGGGTCCCGGGGTGCAGGGCGAGGCCGAAGGCGCACACGGCGATGACCATGGCGTTGCGGGTGCCGACCTTGGAGAACTGCTGCGGTCCGTCGGCCTTCCTGATGCGGACGGCGCGGATCAGCTCGTCGGGCTGGAGGGCGTTGCGCTTGACGCCGGTGTAGAACTCGTCGATCGGGATCAGCCGCGTCCCCCGTACGGACTCGGCCTCGACCTCGGCGCCGGCCGCCAGCAGGGCGGGGTGGGCGTCGCCGGCCGGGGAGGCGGTGCCGAGGTTGCCGCCGACGCCGCCGCGGTTGCGGATCTGCGGGGAGGCCACGGTGTGCGAGGCGAGGGCGAGGCCCGGCAGCTCGGCCCGCAGGTTCTCCATGATCTTCGTGTACGGGACGGAGGCACCGAGCCGCACGTGGTCCCCTCCGGTCTCCCACTCGTGGAGCTCCGGGATACGGTTCAGGTCGAGCAGGTATGCGGGCCGGCGGTGATCGAAGTTGATCTCGACCATCACATCGGTGCCCCCCGCGATCGGCACGGCGGTGGGGTGCTCGGCCTTGGCGGCGAGCGCCTCCTCCCAGCCGGCGGGGCGAAGGAAGTCCATGACCGGCCCTCTCCTTCTTCTTCTCGCAGTGGAGTCAGTACACAGCTGCTTGCTCCCACGGAGTCAGTCACCGAAAACCCGAAGGGTTTGGCTGGCCAGGGCGGCCATCTTGTAGATTCATATGAAAGAAGGCCGTCGGCAACCCCTTGGGGTTTCCTCCGTAACAGAGGGCACGGCCCCGGTCAGTTTTCGAGTACATGGAACGGCGGCGACGAGAATGCGGCTGCGCGCACTGCTGGACACCGATGCGCTGGGCCTGAAGCTGCTCGGCGGGGAGGAGGAACTGGACCGCACCGTGCGGGGTGTCATGACCACCGACCTGCGCGATCCCAGCCGGTACCTCTCCGGCGGTGAGCTGGTGCTGTCCGGGCTCGCCTGGCGCCGGACCCCCTCCGACTCCGAGCCGTTCGTACGGATCCTGGTGCAGGCCGGGGTGGCCGCGCTGGCGGCCGGTACGGCCGAGTTCGGCTGCGTGCCCGACGACCTGGTGGTGGCCTGCGCCCGGCACCGGCTGCCGCTGTTCGCGGTGGAGGAGTCGGTGGCGTTCGCGACGGTCACCGAGCACGTCGTACGGCAGGTCTCGGGCGAGCGCGCCGGCGACCTCGCGGCCGTGGTGGAGCGGCACCGCAGGATGATGACCTCCGGTCCGGCGGGCGGCGGCCCGGACGTGGTGCTCGACCTGCTGGGGTCCGACCTGGACCTGCGGGCCTGGCTGCTCTCCCCCACCGGCCGGCTGATCGCCGGGCCCAAGGCGGCGGGCCCGGCGCTGTCCGCGGGTACGTGCGCCCGGCTCGCCGGCGAGCACCTGGCGGCCGGCCGCACCGGCCACCACGGCCCCCACCGGGTGACGTCGGCCTCGACGACGTACTCCCTGTTCCCCATCCGCAGCACCGGCCGCTCCCCGCAGGTCTCGCGGGACGTACCGGAGACGGTGCTGTCGGACTGGGTGCTGGCCGTGGAGGCGGACGCGGGCGACTGGCCGGAGCAGCGGCTGGACCTGCTCCAGGGGGTGACCCAGCTGATCGCGGTGGAGCGGGACCGCCGGGACGCGGCCCGTACGGTGCGCCGGCGGCTCGCCCAGGAGGTGCTGGAGCTGGTGCAGTCGGGCGCGCCGCCCGCCGAGGTCGCCGCGCGGCTGCGGGTCGCGGCACCGGTGCTGCTGCCCGGCCTCGGGGCGGCCCCGCACTGGCAGGTGGTGGTGGCCCGGGTCGAGTGGGACGGCGGGCGGGCCGGGGGCGGGCCGGTCGCCCAGTCGCTGCTGGAGGAGATCCTCGTCGACCCCGGCAGCACGGGTCCCGAGCCCTCCGACCGGATAGCGGTCGCCCACACCGGTGACGAGGCGGTCGCCCTGGTCCCGCTCCCGGCCGTCTCGGCGGAGCACGACGGCTCCGAGGCGGGCATTCACGCCGACGCGCTCCTGGAGGCCGTACGGGAGCCGCTGTCGGCCGGTCTGGACGGCGACGGGCGGCTCACGCTCGGCGTCAGCGCGGCCGTGCACTCGGCGGAGGGGCTGCGCGGGGCGCTGGAGGAGGCGCGGCACGCCCGGCGGGTGGCCGCGGCGCGCCCG